>DATJIX010000207.1:0-32279 GCA_035492865.1 Mycobacterium sp.
CGCCAATAGCCGGGTCTCCGAGCGCGAGGCCCTGGCCCACGTGCCGCGGCGCGAGAGCAGGGACGCGCTCGAGGAACTCGACGATGGCGAGGTCGACGACACCGACGACCCGGATCTGTTCACCAGCCCGGTGGGCGGTGGTGGGTTCATCGGCAAGTGGTTGAAGAAGATGTTGTCATCGACGCGAAAGTCGGGTGGCAGTGGCGGTGGGCCGCCGGGCGCGGATTCGCCGACGCACCGGACGAATTCGGCGAACCGGGGCGCATATGCGGTGTCGTCAACTGCCACGACCTCCTCCGAGGACGTCGCGGATTTCACGCCGAACGGCTTCAAGTACCCGGAGTGGGATGCCAACCGCAGGGCCTATCGGCCCGATTGGTGCACTGTGCACGAGATCGAACCGCTGATCAAGCCGTCTGCCACCCAAGAGATCGACTCCGCGATCGGAATGCGCAGGCCGTTGGCACGCCTCGGGATGGGTTTGCACCGCCGCCATCGCCAGCTCCAGGGAGACGACATCGACATCGATGCGGCGGTCGAGGCGCGCGTCGAATTGTTGGCAGGATCGGTTCCCGATGAAGCGGTCTATCTCGACAGCCTGCGGCGCAGACGCGATCTGTCGGTGCTACTGCTGCTGGACGTCTCGGGGTCCGCGGCTGAACCGGGGACCGTCGGACGGACCGTGCATCAGCAACAGCGCGCGGCCATCGCCAATCTGACTGTTGCACTGCATGATTTGGGTGACCGGGTCGCGTTGTATGCGTACTACTCACAGGGGCGTACAGCGGTGAACTTGGTGCCTGTCAAGCGGTTTGACGACCATCTCGACACCAGGGCAATCAGAAGGCTCAACAGCTTGGAGCCGGGCGCCTATTCCCGTCTGGGAGCCGCGATCCGGCACGGTTCAGCGATCGTCGAGGAGCGCGGAGGTACGTCGCGGCGGCTGCTGGTCGTGTTGTCGGACGGCTTGGCATACGACCACGGCTACGAACGGGGTTACGGCGCCGCCGACGCCCGTCGCGCACTCACCGAAGCGAGGCGTCGGGGCACGGGCTGTGTGTGCCTGACCGTCGGGGCAGGCACCGATGTCGCGTCGCTGAAGAGAGTGTTCGGCAGTGCCGCACACGCCACGATCGGCAGGCCCGAACAACTTTCCGGGGTGATCGGGCCGCTGTTTCGTTCCGCCCTGCGGTCTGCCGAAGTCCGGCGTCGTGTGAAGTAAGCAGCAGTGTCGGAGTTGAACCAAACATCTGTTCCGCGTTAGGCTACGACGGCCGCAACGGTGCGGGTCGACGGAAGGGGCGATATGGGCAACGAGGCCGTGGTCGCGTATCAGAATGGCGCAATGCCGCAGGCCGCATCGGCACGCCCCTACTACCAGTCGGTGGGCAACGAGGAAATCGTCTTCAAGGCTGCCTACCGTCAGGGCCTTTCGCTCGTCCTGAAAGGACCTACCGGCTGTGGCAAGACTCGCTTTGTCGAGGCCATGGCGCACGACCTCGGCCGTCCCCTGATCACGGTCGCCTGCCATGACGACCTGACCACGGCGGACTTGGTCGGAAGGTACCTGCTGCGTGGTGATGAGACGGTGTGGGCCGACGGTCCACTGACACGGGCGGTCCGTGAGGGCGCCATCTGTTACCTCGACGAGGTCGTCGAAGCGCGGCAGGACACCACTGTCGTGTTGCATCCGCTGGCCGATTACCGGCGCCAGCTGCCGATCGAGCGCCTCGGGGTCACCCTGGATGCGGCGCCGGGATTCGGGCTGGTCGTCTCGTACAACCCCGGATACCAGAGTGTCCTCAAAGATCTGAAGGACTCGACGCGGCAGCGGATGGTCGCGATCGAGTTCGGGTTCCCCGCTCCTGAGGTCGAGGAGGGCATCGTGGCGCACGAGGCAGGCGTCGATGCGGCCACGGCTCGTGACTTGGTGAGGTTTGGCCAGGCGATTCGCCGGCTGGAGACGGGGGGACTTCGCGAGGTGGCGTCGACGCGCGTGCTCATCGCCGCCGGGCGGCTGATTGTCGAGGGTCTGATGCCCCGCGAGGCCGCGAGGGCCGCCATCGCGGGGCCGCTCACCGATGACGCGTCGGTGGGTCGTGGACTCAACGAGATGATCGACGTCTACCTGGGTGAGGCCGAGGCGACACGATGATTGACGCTGCTCAGCGTCGCAGCTAGTGTCTGAACAAATATTAGGTCGCGGAGGTTCGATGTCCTACGAAAGCACCGCTGAGCCGATCAAGGTCGGCTACTTGATGGATTTCACCCTGCCCCCCGGGTTCCCCGAGGAACTGATGGCCTCCTTCACGCGGTGCTTTGACCTCGTCTTCTCCGAGGCCGTCGAACAGGGGTTGATGGACCGGCCCGTGCAGATGATCTACCGAGAGGTGGAGGGGCTGCCGAAGGGTTCGGTGAAATCGGTGATCGACGCGTTCGGCGAACTCGTCGACGAGGGCTGCCTGGTGGTCTTCGGTCCACACATCACCGACAACTGCGTGCCGACGCGCGAGGCGATCGAAGAGCGCTTCAAGGTTCCCGCCATCAGCGTCACCGGCACCGACGACTGGCTGGGGGAGTGGACGTTCGCGTTCCCGCAGGGGTCGATGACCGACGAACCGATCTTCATCGCCGATCTTGTCGCCAAGCGGGGCCTGACCGAAATCGGCGTCTTGGTCGAGCAGAATCTGATAGGCGAGAGTTACGTGAAGAACCTGCGAAGTGCGTGTGCCCGCAAGGGTATTCGCATTGTCGCAGAGGCGGCGATCGCTCAGACCGCGCAGGACATCAACGACGCCGTGCGCACACTGCACGACGCGAAGGCCGAGGCGATCGTGCACCTTGGGTTCGGTTTCGGGATTGTCTTCATCAATCCCGCACTAGAGGCGGTGGATTGGGATCCGCCGCGTTTCACCACGACGGCGTTTCAGAATGCGTGGGTCAACCCGATCATGTGGAAGGCGTTCGAGGGCTGGATCGGGGTCGACCAGTACGACGAAGGCAACCCGATCGGCCAGGACTTCCTTGACCGCTACGCGAAGAAGTACAACGGCAGTCGGCCCGAATATTGCGTGTCCGTGGTCAACCGCGACGTCGCAGCCACGTTGGTACGTGCGTTCGCTGATTCACATCCCTTGAGTCCCCGCGGCGTCAAGGAAGCCCTTGAGCGGGTGAAGATGCTACCCGCCGCGTCGGGCGCGCCGGGAACCCGTGTCTCCCTTGGCAAGTGGACCCGCCGCGCGTGGATGGGTTCCGGATATCTGGTGGCCCGGACACTCGACGCCGACGGTATCAACTCGCACCTGGTCGACCGTTTCGGGGAGGAATGACATGACGAACACGGAATCGAGACAGATCGACGTCAAGCCGGATTCACCGCCGCGTAGGGGCCCGAATTGGTGGCGGGTGATCTCCCTCTTTGCGTGGCTCGGCTTCCTCGGGTTGTTCGCAGCCGTTGCGCGGACGGACGTCGACCCGCGCGTGGCCAATCCGAACGTCGAGGGACGACCCCGTCCCGTCGGCTTCCTGACGGGATTCGATCACTGGCAGGTCATCCCGCAGGTCGGCGCCCTGATCATGGTCGTGGTGCTGACCATCGTCTTCATCCGTGGCTGGCGAAAAAACCCCGGCAGCCCGGTGCTGATGATGGTCCTGGTTACGACGCTGATCGTGTGGCAGGACCCGATCATGAACTGGTCGCCGTACGCGGTGTACAACCCGGCGTTGTTGCATTGGCCGGAGAACTGGTACCTGATCATGATGTCGCCGACCGTCGAACCCTGGATCGTTTTCGGGTACGTGACGTTCTACTTCGGCCCGTACTTCCCCGCGATCTGGATTCTCCGCAAGTGGCAGGCCAAGCGTGGTCCGGAAGCGTTCGTCACGCGGCACCCGCTGATCAGCCTGGGTGCACTGGTGCTGGTGATCGGTTTCATCTTCGACGCCATCCTGGAGATCAGCCTGGTGCGGACGGGGCTGTATATCTACTCGCAGGCAATCCCGTTCGGCACGTTGTTCCCTGGCAGCACGTTCCAGTTCCCGCTGATCTGGGAGTCCCTGTCCGTGACCTTCGTGATGATCCCGGCGGCCATCCTCGTCTACCGCGACGACACCGGAAAGTCGGTGGCGGAAAAGCTCGCCGCGAAGGCCAAGCTGTTTCCGACGAAGCCGGTACTTGGCACGTTCCTGGTGATGTTCACAATCATCAACGTGTCGTACTTCGCCTACGGCGGCTGGTTCTGGGCCATCAAGGCCAGCGGGTTGGCCACATCGGTAGCCTGCCCGTGGCCCTATCCCGAGGCTAAAGTGTTTGACCCGCAGGGGTATTACGAGGAGAACGGCGCCGAGGGGCCGTACTCGGTAGGCAAGTGGTCCACCTGGCAGTACAACCTTCCGGACGGCCGGCCCGACGTCGAACTGGGCTCGAAGAGCAACCGATGCGCGACAGACGGTGCGGATGGCTGAGCCACGCAGCGTCGTCATCACCGGCGCCTCAAGAGGACTCGGGTTCGCGTCGGCGTGCCATCTGTACAAGCAGGGGTGGCAGGTGGTGGCCGCGATGCGGTCCGTCGACGTAGGGATGGAAGGACTACGCGAAGCAACCGGAGCGCGCGAAGGTGATCCACGCTTGATCGGCGTGACCCTCGATCTCACCGACGCCGCGTCCGTGGCAGCCGCGGCGCAGTCGATCGAGGAGGCAATCGGTGCCCCATACGCTCTCGTGCACAACGCCGGTATCTCTGCAGCCGGGATGCTCGAAGAGGCACCGATGAGCCTCTGGGAGCGGATGTTCGCCACCAATGTCTTCGGTCCGGTTGCGCTCACCAAGGCGCTTCTGCCATCCATGCGAAAGGCCGGGCGCGGCCGCATCATTCTGGTGTCAAGTGTGGGCGGGGTGCGTGGAATGCCCGCGACTGCACCGTATTCCGCCGTCAAGGGAGCCTTCGAACGCTGGGGGGAGTCGATGGCGGGTGAAGTCGGCCCGTTCGGTATCGGCGTCAGCATCCTGGTCACCGGGACTTATGACACCGAGATCATCACGGACGCGGGAACGACAGACAACCGCGACCTCGACGGTCCTTACGCCGCCCATCACAGCACTATGGACCAACGCGGCCGAGCCATGATGAAACGCGCCGCCAGATCACCGGAGAAGTTCGCCATTGGACTCGCCAAGGCGCTGGACGGCTCGGCGCCGTTCGTCCGTCGCCCCGTCGGGCCTGACGCTCGACTGCTGTTGATCGCTGATCGGTTGCTGCCGGATGCGGCCATGCACCACATGACGCGACTGATGATGGGAATCCCGCGATTCGGCGCCCTCCGCGGTTCGCCTGCCGCAACCATGGGAGCACCAGACCCGCAGGCGCAAGAGAGCGAGAACCATGGCTGACGTCCGTTTTGAACAGAGGATGATGATCGACGGCAAGCTCGTCGACGGTGAGGCAGGCACCTTCACCAACATCAACCCGGCGAACGAGGATGTGCTCGGTGAGGTCGCCGACGCGTCGAAGGCCGATATGAACAGGGCCATTGACGCGGCGCGGCGGGCCTTCGACGAAACCGACTGGTCGACCAACCGCGAACTTCGCAAGCGATGCCTTCTGCAGTTGCACGAGGCGATCGAAAGCGAACTTGAGGAACTGCGTGAGGAACTCATACTCGAGGTCGGCGCTCCGAGGGCGGTGACGCACGGTCCGCACCTGGACGCTCCGCTCGAGGACGGCCTCAAATACCCTGCCCGGCTGATCGATTCTTTCGAGTGGGAAACCGATCTGGGCGACAAGGTCGTGTCCGTCACCGGTGTCAACACCAGGCGAAAGGTGTGGCACGAACCGGTGGGCGTGGTCGGTGCGATCGTCCCGTGGAACTTCCCCTTCGAAGTCACGATCAACAAGCTGGGACAGGCGCTGGCGACAGGCAATACCGTGGTCTTGAAACCCGCGCCGAACACCCCGTTCAACGCCACCCGGCTCGGCAGGCTCATCGCTGAGAAGACCGCTATCCCAGCGGGTGTGGTCAGCGTCGTGACCGCATCCGATCACTTCGTGGGCGAGGAGCTCACGTTATCGCCGAAGGTCGACATGATCTCGTTCACCGGTTCGACGGTGGTGGGCAAGCGGATCATGGAAAAGGGTGCCGCGACGATGAAGCGCCTCTTCCTCGAACTGGGCGGTAAATCGGCGACCATTGTGTTGGAGGACGCCGACTTCAACACGGCGTGCCTGATCGGCATCGGCCCACTGATGCACGCCGGGCAGGGCTGTGCCGCACCGACCCGAATGCTGTTGCCGCGCTCCCGCTACGACGAGGGTGTGGCGATCCTGCGGGGCATCTACGAGAACATCAAGGCCGGTGACCCGCAGGACCCCGGGACGATCTGCGGTCCCGTCATCTCCGCCAAGCAGCAGTCACGCATCCTCGGCTACATCCAGAAGGGTGTCGACGAGGGCGCGACGATGCTCGTCGGAAGCACCGAGCCGCCCAAAGAATTTGACAAGGGATTCTGGGTCACCCCAACGCTTTTCACCGATGTCGACAACTCGATGACGATTGCTCAGGAGGAGATCTTCGGACCCGTCCTTGTCGTCATCCCCTATGAGGACGAAGAAGACGCGATCCGAATCGCCAATGACAGCGTCTACGGCCTCGCTGGCAATGTGATGTCGGGCTCACTCGAGCATTCGCTTGCGATAGCGCGTCGGCTGCGTGCCGGATTCATCGGACTCAACGGCACCGCGGGGTACGGCGCAGACACACCGTTCGGTGGCTACAAGGACAGCGGCGTGGGACGGCAGAACGGGATCGCGGGATTCACCCAGTACACGGAAGTCAAATCCGTCGCCTATCCGGCGACTTCATAGGAGCACCATGTCAGATCTGTACTCGGACCTCGGAGACCTCGAAGACTTCGGGGCGTTCGACGACGTTGTCTCGGGCAACGTCCGCGACCCCTACCCGGAGCTGGCCAAGCAGCGCCTTGAGACACCGATCCAGCGGATCGACATGTCCGCGATGCCCGGCGAGGAGGGCAAGCCGGTCTTCATCGTGTACCGGCACGAAGACATCCAAACGATGTTGCGGGACAACGAGACCTACTCGTCCAATGTCGTGATCCAAATCTTCGGTGACGTCCTCGGTCACGGCGTGATGCTGGGGATGGACGAGCCTGTCCACGGGCGACTCCGGTCGCTGGTGACGAAGGCGTTCACCCAGAAGGCGCTGGCGCGCTGGGAGGATGAGATCGTCGGGCGCATCGGCAACGAACTGATCGACGGGTTCGCTGCGGACGGCAAGACGGATTTGGTCAAGTCGTTCACGTTTCCGTATCCGACCCGGATCATCGCCGCGCTACTCGGTCTGCCGGAGAAGGATTTCCCGCAGTTTCAGCGCTGGTCGATCTCGATGCTGAGCTTCACCGTCAATCCTGAACGCGGCCTGGCAGCGTCGCAGGCGCTGGTGGACTACTTCAAGCCGATCCTCGCTGCCCGCCGGGTCGAGCCACGCGAGGACCTGATCAGTGCCCTCGCGGCCGCCGAGATCGACGGGCACAAGCTGGACGACGAGGACATCTACTCATTCATCCGGTTGCTGCTGCCCGCCGGAGTGGAGACGACCTACCGGTCACTCGGCAACCTGCTGTTCGGACTGTTGACCAACCAGGATCAGCTCGACGCGATCCGTGCCGACCGTTCGCTGATTCCGCAAGCGATCGAGGAGGCGGTGCGGTGGGATGCGCCCCTGCTGAACATCACCAGAGTCACCACGCGCGACACCGAACTCGGCGGAGTACACATTCCCCAGGGCTGTTCGGTGATGCCCATGTTGGGCGCCGCCAACCGGCAGGAGGACCGGTATCCCGATCCGGACCGCTTCGACATCTTCCGGCAGGCCAAGGTCCCCATCAGCTGGGGGCACGGTGTTCATGTCTGCCTCGGCATGCACCTGGCCCGGCTCGAGATGCGCACGGCCATCAATCTTCTCCTTGACCGGCTGCCCAATCTGCGGCTGGATCCCGACGGCGACGATCCGCACATCCGTGGCATGGTGTTCCGCTCACCGACGTCGCTACCGGTGCTGTTCGACCCGTCGACAGGGAGTGCGTCTTGACCGATTTCGAAACAGTCGACTTCTTCACCGATGAGGCTCTTGTTCCCGATCCGTATCCGTACTTCGATCATTTGCGATCGAAATGCCCTGTGACACAAGCGACGCCGTTCAACTTGATGGCGGTCACCGGATACGAGGAGGCGCTGGCGGTCTACAAGGATCCCGCATTCTCGTCGTGCATCTCGGTTGCGGGACCGTTCTCCGGACTGCCGTTCGGACCAGGTGGTGACGACGTCTCCGACCTGATCGAGGAACACCGCGGCGCGGTCCCGATGAGTGAGCACATCACCACGCAGGATCCGCCATTGCACACCCGGACCCGCGGGCTGATGAACAAGCTCATTACTCCGAAGCGCCTCAAGGAGAATGAGGACTTCATGTGGCGGCTGGCCGATAAGCAACTCGACACGTTCGTCAACCGGGGATCATGTGAATTCCTCGAGGACTATGCGAAGCCGTTCTCACTGTTGGTGATCGCGGATCTCCTCGGCGTGCCTGCCGAGGACCACGAAGAGTTTCGTGCGGTCTTTGCGGGCGAGCTGGTCGGCCAGCTGGGCGAAGAAGCGCCAACCACACACAATCCACTGCAGTGGCTGAACGAAAAGTTCCACGCCTACATCGAGGACCGCAGGCGCCAGCCACGGGGCGACGTGCTCACCGAACTGGCGCAGGCGAAATACGACGACGGTTCGACGCCCGACGTCGAAGACGTGATGAACCTGTCGACGTTCCTGTTCGCCGCCGGGACCGAAACCACCACGAAGCTGGTTAGTTCCGCGATGCGAATCATCGCAGAGAACCCGGAGTACGAAACGTTTCTGCGCGAGGATCGCGGCCGCATCCCGGCATTCCTCGAGGAGACGCTACGGATGGAGAGCCCGGTCAAATCACACTTCCGGATGGCGCGCACGTCGACGACCATCGGAGAAACCGAGGTGCCTGCCGGAACCACGGTGATGCTGCTGCCCGGTGCGTGCAACCGGGATGCGCGCAAATTCGACGATCCACACACCTTCCGTCCCGACCGGCGCAACGTCCGCGAACAGATCGCATTCATCCGCGGCGTGCACTCGTGCCCTGGCGCCCCGCTGGCGCGCTCGGAAGGCCGGATCTCGGTGAGCCGGATCCTCGACCGGATGACCCACTTCCGGATCTCGGAGAAGCACCACGGCCCAGCCGAAGCGCGCAGATACGCCTATGAGCCGACCTTCATCATGCGCGGGCTGGCCGAACTGCACATCGAGTTCGATCCCGTGTCGGCCGCCTGACATTCGTCCCGCAGATGTACACGATGCGGTTCGACATGCGCAGTCCGGAGTCGGGCGCGCCGACGCCAGAGCTCTACGCCGCGGCGCTGGAGATGTGCGCGTGGGCCGAGACTCGCGGTGCGGTGATGGTGGTGCTCAGTGAGCACCACGCGACCTCTGACGGCCACCTCCCGTCACCGCTGCTGTTGGCTTCGGCGATCGCTGCGCGAACGTCGGTGCTCAACGTTCTGGTGGCTGCTGCGGTGTTGCCCTTTTACCATCCCGTCCGGCTCGCGGAGGACATGGCCGTTCTCGACAACCTCAGTAGGGGCCGTGTTCACTATGCTTTCGGAATCGGCCACCGCGCAGAGGAATACGAGCACATGGGCATCGACAGCCGCAGGCGCGGAAAGATCGCCGACGACAGCATCGCGCTACTGCTTCGCCTGCTCGCGGGCGATCCGGTCGAGGTTGACGGGCGGCGAGTGCACGTGACGCCGCCGCCTGCGACCAAGGGCGGGCCGCGCATCACGATCGCCGGCGGCAGCGCAGCGGCCGCCAAGCGGGCCGGCCGTCACGGTCTCGGCTTCATCGCCTTCGCCAACACCCCAGAGCTCAAGGAAATCTTCGAGTCGGAATCACGGGCGCATGGCCACGAGCCAGGTGTCGCGCAGGTTCCCGACGGCCGGAGCCCGACCGCGGTATTCGTCGCCGACGACATCGACACCGCGTGGACGGACATCGGCCCGTACCTGTTGCACGACGCACGGATGGCCGCGGCGTACCGCCGGGGGGATGAATCCGTTGCGAGCATTACTCGCGCAGAAACCGTCGACGAATTGCGATCCGCACGAGGGCCGTACACGGTGATGACGCTCGACGACGCTGTCGCCCAGATCCGCAGTGGCGCCGGCTTGCAACTCCATCCGCTGTGCGGGGGAATGCCGCCAGAGCTGGCGTGGCCATATCTCGAGCGTGCGGCGGTGGCTACCGCACGCGCCCGTGGTGAAGGCTGACCATATGCCGTCTGGACTGCGGTACCGTCATGCAACCTCGGAATGGAGCCTGCGGTGAGTGATCGACTGCGTGACATCAGGGAGTTCAGCGACGACCCAGAGGCGTACCGGGACGAGTTGTATCGCCGCTGGACAGGTCTGCTCAGTTATCGATACATCGGCCGCAACCATTCGTCGATGAACGTCGGCGATGCCGACGACACCGTCGTCATCCGCCGCGACATGCGGAACGAGGCGGGCGGAATCATGGTGGCGCCATTGGCCATAGCTTCACCCGAGGGTTGTCAGGCCGATCTGATCGCAGTGCCCAACCCGGTGATCGCTTCTGTGCAGATCGTCGATCCTGGTTATGACGTGAAGAGGGTCGAGATCGTCGACTCCGGCAATGTGCACCAGGGCCGCACGATGGGCTACGGGCGCTGCAAGATCGTCGACGCCGACAATCCCGACAGGGTCATCGCGTTCAACGAGGGTCAGGGCGCGATCATCGGCATTCCGCCGGAAGGCCTTGACAGGATGGATGTTTCGGGCACTGAGCTGGTGATCGAGGACTCTCCGGATCTGCCGCCGCTGTGGGAGGCGTTCGGCGCGTCGCAGCGCGCCGATGGCCACTGGATCCTGCCCGCCCTGAGCGTCGAACTCGCGTCACCTGACGCAGCGTTGCACATCGGACCCCAGCACGTGGTGCTGGAAACCGCGGCGATCGATCTGGCGGCCGAAGCCGTCGGCACCAGGAAGCTGCAAGTGATCAGCTGGCACGTGATGTTCATGGCACGAGGCAAGGTCGGTCCGTTCCGCGTCGAAGGCACCGCGCACCCGAGTGGTTCGGGGAAGGTCGGGGTGCGGATGCTGCTTCACGACGAAGGCAATGGGGACAAGGCCGTGACGTCGGCGGCGGCAATCTTCGACATCGTCTGAACCAAATTTTTGTCCCGAAACTATTGCCTGCATGGCCCCCATCTCATAGGTTTCGGTCAGCGTTCAAGCGTGGGATTCGCCCGCGCCTTGGAGGAACGGCGGGTGACGCATGACCGGACGGCTTGAGGGCAAGGTCGCATTCATCACTGGCGCGGCGCGCGGGCAGGGCCGAGCGCACGCGATCGCGATGGCCAAGGAGGGTGCGGACATCATCGCGGTCGACATCTGCCGCGACATCCCGTCGAATCCGTATCCGCTGGCGACGCCCGACGACCTGGCTGAAACCGAGCGGTCGGTCAAGGAGATCGGTCGCCGCGTGGTGGCGCGTGTCGCCGACGTTCGCGAGCGCCACGAACTGCGTGAGGCCGTCGAGGCGGGGCTGGCGGACCTCGGCAAGATCGACGTCGTCGTCGCCAACGCGGGCATCCTGCCGATGGCAATGGGCCGGCCGCACGACGCCATGTCGTTCGTCGATGCCAGCGATGTCGACCTGCTCGGCGTGATGAACACCGTCGCGGTCACGGTCCCGCACCTGCCCAACGGATCCTCCGTCATCATCACCGGGTCGACCGCGGGCATGATTCGCGGCACCACCGACAACCCGAACATGGGCCCCGGTGGGCGCGGCTACGGCTGGAGCAAGCGCGTGATCATCGAGTACGTCGAAGAGATGTCATTGGCGTTGGCGGACAGGTTGATCCGGGTCAACGCGATACATCCGACCAACTGCAATACCCACCTGTTGCAGAACGACGGGATGTACAGCATGTTCCGGCCCGACCTCACCCAGCAGGGTAAGCAGGCGACCCGCGAAGAAGCCGAACCGCTGTTCACCATCTTCCAGGCCATGCCCATCCCGTATATCGAGCCGGAGGACATGGCCAACCTCGGCGTGTTCCTGGCCAGCGATGAGAGCCGCTACGTCACCGGTCAGCAGATCCGCGTCGACGCCGGCTCACTTCTCAAGTGGCCCAACGGACCCGGGGGATAACCGGATTTCAATCGGGCCGATGCAGGAACCCGTACAGCGTCGCATGGACCAGTTCGTCGACGATCGCCTCGCGTGACGGCGGCTTGGCTCCGAAGAATGTCGAACGCATCGCCACCATGCCGACGATCATCGCCACCGTCGAATGCGCCGGTAAGTCTGGCTGGTTCGCCCGCATGCCGCGGATCTGCATGCCCTCCGCGCTGATGCGACTGAGCACCGTGAGCGCTCGCCGGATGTCGGCAATGCCTGCGCTGTCGATCTCTTCATCGCTCAATCCATCTGCCGCAACGAGGGTCAACAGCAGCCCCCGATGCTCGACAAGCACGTCGTAGAGCTGCCCGACGAACTGCCGAGACAGCTCCTCCTCATCGGTTTCCTCGGGCACCACCGCCTGCCACGTCTTGCCGAAGTCGTCGACGAAGTTCGTGAAGGGCAGCACGAGGGCTTCCCTGAACAACCCTGCCTTCGAGCCGAAGTGGCGGAACAACAGGTATTCGCTCACCCCGGCGGCCTCGGCGATCTCGCGGGTTGTCGTGCTGCGGTAGTCCCGCTGGGCGAACAGCTCGCGAGCGGCGTCCAACAACAGACGTCGCGGTTCCCCGCGGGGCCGGCGGCTTGTCTGCGCCGACTTGGCTGAACGTCTCTGGGGCACGGCTTTTCACCCTAGCCCGGTCTTGACCTGAACCTTAGAATAGTGTGCACTATTAAATGTGGGTCAACTCATCATGCTCGGCACCCTGTTCGGGCTGATCATCCTGATCTACGGACTGGTCATCTACTTCGACCCCGAGGCCCGCGGACCCGCACCTGACGAGCGCGATCGATGAACACCGAGTTGACGCCGTTACTGACCGCCGCAGTCGCTTTCGGCTGGCTCAGCGGCATCGTCTTCACCGTCGCGGGGATCTACCTGAGCGTTCGGCACCGCCGTCTGCACCCGCTGCTTCTTCTGTGCATCTCGGCGATCTCGTTCTCCTGGATCGAGGCACCCTACGACTGGGCGATGTACGCGCAGTTCCCGCCCGCGCTGCCACGTATGCCCTCATGGTGGCCGCTGAACATGACATGGGGCGGGCTGCCATCGTCGGTGCCCTTGGGATACATCGGCTACTTCTGCCTGCCCGCGGTGATAGGCGCAGCACTAGGGCGGCGGCTGAGCGCACGGTTCGGATGGCGTCGACCGATCACGCTGCTGACGGTCGGCCTGGTCGTCGGATTCTGCTGGGCCTTGATGTTCAATGCCGGCCTCGGCGCCAGGCTCGGGGTCTTCCACTACGCCTACGTCATTCCCGGACTGGGACTGTTCGAGGGGACACTGCACCAGTACCCGATCTACGACGCCATCGCGATGGGCATCCAGATGATGGTCTTCACCTACCTACTGGGCCGGACGGACTCGCAAGGGCGCAATGTCATCGAGATGTGGTCCGACAAAGTCGGCAAGACGCCTGTGCGATCGGCAATTCTGTCCATCGTCGCGGTCATCGTCATCGGAAACGTGCTCTACGGCGCCGTTTTCGCACCCCACCTCGTGACGAAGTTGGGTGGCTATGTCACCTCGGGACCGACCGGGCAGCTCTTCCCTGGTGTAGCGAACCAGCCCAGGTAAACGCTGGGCAGAGAATCACGTGACTGCGGCCGCGACCGCGGCGGCCGAGCGATCGACGTCCTCATCGGTCGTCGCCCAGTTCGAGATCGACACCCGTAGCACGTACTCGCCGTTCCACGTCGTCCCGCCCAGCCAGCACGTCCCGTCGCGCTGAATCGCTGCGACGGCGGCGCGGTTGCCGTCGTCGCCGCCCGGAAGTCGGACCAGTACCTGGTTCAGCACGACGTCATTGAGCACCTCGGTGCCGGGAATGGTGCTGAGCTGCTTGGCGATTCGCCGTGCCTGGGCACAATTGCGCTCGACCATCTCCGCAATCCCCACTCGGCCCAACGAACGAATCGCTGCGTAGATCGGCACCGCCCTGGCGCGACGCGAACTCTCCGGCACGTAGTTCGTACTGTCACGCTGGCCAGGATCGGCGACCAGATACGGCCCTGCCAACCGCATCGCGGCGAGGTGGGCGTCCGGATCGGCGACGATCGCCATCGCGCCGTCGTAGGGCACATTGAGCCACTTGTGGGCGTCGACGGCCCATGACGCGGCACGCTCGACGCCCGCGGTGAGATGCCGGGTGGCCGGCGCCGCGGCGGCCCACAAACCAAAGGCACCGTCGACGTGCAGCCAGGCGCCGTGCTCGGTGCACGCATCGGCGATCGGCTCGAACGCGTCGAACGCACCGGTGGCGACATTGCCCGCCTGTGCACACACGATTGCCGGTCCGGCGTTGGCGGCCAACGCTTCTGCCAACGCGGCGGGCTCCATCCGGCCCTGCGCATCGGCGGGTATCGGGATCACGGTCTGTTCGCCGAGGCCGAGCAGACGCAGAGAGGTGTAGATCGTGGCGTGCGCCTGCTCGCCACACAGGATCCGGATCGGCGGGGCGCCAATCAGCCCGTCGCGCTCCACATCCCAACCCGCACGAGCGAAGACGGCGTGGCGCGCCGCGGCCAGGCACGTCGTGTTGGCGCCCTGGCCGCCGGTGACGAACCCGACGCTTGCGGTGCGCGGTAAACCGAGCAACTCCAGCGTCCACGTCGAGGCGATCTCCTCGATGGCGGCCGCGGCGGGCGACAGAGAATGGAAGGCTGCGTTCTGGTCCCACGCCGACACCAGCCAGTCCGCGGCGAGGGCGGCGGGCAGCGCGCCGCCGATGACGAAGCCGAAGTGTCGCGGCCCCGGGGTGGCGACCAGGCCTGGCTCGGCGCCAGCGGCCAGCGCGTCGATCACCGCGGCGGGATCCTCGCCGTGCTCGGGCAAGGGGCCGCCGAGCGCGGTGTGCACGGCGCCTGCGTCGGAACGGGCGGCTACCCGCCGATCGTCCAAGGTGTTTAGAAACGCCTCCGCGTGCGCTGCGGCGGTGCGGAGGCCGGCGGTTCGATCAGGCATGAGCCGAACCTACAGCTCAGGACAAGGACGCCGCGATCTCGTCGAAGGCGGCGATGGTCGGGAATAGTTTGGTCGCGTCCTGGGGGAGTGGCCAGCTCGACAGCTTTGCCGCGACCAGGTTGGCGGCCCGGTTGACGTAAATCATCTGTCCGTGAATCCCCAAGCACAGCAACACATTGTCGCCGGGGTAGGGGAACCAGCACTGATTGCGGTACATGCCGCCAGGCATGCGGTTGTCGTCGGGGCTTGCCGCGAATGCCGCCCGCGAATCGGCCCCGCCCGCGAATGTGTCGGCTATCCACGACTGCGCCACCACCCGCTCGCCCGTCAGCGATACCCCGTCGTTGAGGAACAGCGACCCGAATCGGGCCAGATCGCGCAGGCAGGCGTTGATGCCACCGTCGAACATGCCGGTGCCGACGGAGTCGACACCGATGGTGGCGTCGTTGTCGGCGCCGAGCTTGCTCCACAACAACTGCGACATCAGTTCGGGCATCCGGATTCCGCTGGCCGCTTCGCAGATCCAGCCAAGTACGTCCGTCTCGCAGGACCGGTAGGTGAACGGACCGCCGTGGGCCGACTGTTGTTTCAGCGTGACCAGGAAGTCGTACATGGTGCTCGGCAGGTCCGGCACCGTCCGCGGCGCCCATCCTATGGCCTGTTCGAGCAGTCGCACTTCGGCCATCGGGTTGAGGTACTCCTCGGAAAACGCGATGCCCGAACGCATGTCGAGCAGGTGGCGCACTGTCGCACCTGCGTAGCCCGAGTTGGCAAGGACCGGCACGTAGGTCGTGAGCTCGGCGTCGACGTTCAGCACCCCGTCACTGACCAACGCACCGAGCACCGTCGCGACCAAAGTTTTGCTGACCGACATCAGCAGGTGTGAGGTGTCGGGGGTCATCCCGCCGTAGTAGTGCTCCTCGAGCACCTTGCCGTGCTGGGTCACTATCCAGCCGTCGGTCGCCGTCGCCGCCATCAGATCGCCGACGGTGGTCCGCTTGCCGCTGGTGTTGTCCAGCAGCGGGATGTCGGACAGCTCGGCGGGGGTCTGAGGCAGCTCGGCCACCGGTCCCGTGCCACGGGAGATCACGGCCGTCGGCAGGAACTCGGCGATGTGCTGAAACGTCCAGTGCAACTGGGCTGCCGACTGCCAGTTCTCCAGGGTCACCTCGGACGGCATACGTCCGGGATCACCGCCGAGAACCATGGCGACGACCCTAACTCAGGCCCTACTTCAGGCCCACATCCGTCTGCGGCGCAGCGGGCTCGGTGATCGGTGTACCTGCGTATTCAGCGCGGATCGAGTCGATGAGGTGCCGCGCCCGGATCGCCAGCGACGATTTGCCCTGGCCGTTGTCGACCTGCAGCCTGCCCTTGGTCACCAGCACGCCGAGGTCGGCGCCCTTCCACCGGTAGTCGCCGGGTCCGTAGATGCGAAGGAAAAAGGCTTCGCGTTCGTTCTGCAACTGGTGCCAGTCCAGCGCAGACCTGCGGAACACCAGCCCTCCGCTGGAGTCGAGGGAGTACTGCCCGGTGCGGGGCGTGGCGGTGAGCCGTTGGACGATGTCGTCGGTCTCCTTCATCACCATCTGGCTCCAGACGTCGGCCGCGGCCAACTCCTCCCAACGCTCGTTGATCTCATCGACGTCAAGGTTGAAGTCGACGTTCATGTACTCGAGGATGTGGAAGAGGAACAGTGGCACGTCGGCGTACGCGCCCGCGGTGACGTTGGTGATCGACGACGCCCCGCTGATCCGCGGGTTCAGTTCGCCAAGGTAGACGTCGCTAGTGTCGGTATCGACGAGGACATCGACTTCGAAGAAGCCGCGGTAGCCCTCCTTGGCGAGGCGGTCTCCCAGCCGTCGCACCAGTTGCGTTGCGGTCCTGCGGCTTTCACCGGTGAGTACTTCGGGAAACATCTCGTTGCCGCACCAGCCGCCGCGGGCCGGGGTCAGCCGCTTGTAACCGATCAGCTCGGACATGAACGGCCCCACGATCGTGCCGCATCGCGTCAGCACCGCCTCGACGGCCACCGGCCGGTTGTTGATGCGGCGCATCACCTTGATCTCCTCGCCGACGATGTCGGCGCTGTGCTTCTTCCAGTCGGCTTCCGACGAGATGAAGAAGGTGGTCTTGCCCGAGTCGCCGTACGGGGTCTGTACGACGAGTTCGTCACCGAGGCCCGCCTTTTGAGCGACTTTCTGGAGACCGGCCCAGTCATCGACACGGGTGAGGACATTCGGCACGCTTGGTGCGCCCGCCTCGTTGCCAAGCCGGGTCGTGACGATCTTGGAGTCCAGGTGCTGACGCAGGCTGGCGGCGGGCAGGATCAGGTCGTAACCGAGTTCTTTGCAGATGTCTTCGGTCTCGCTGTTGAAGAACACCATTGCGACCTTGGGTCGCACCCCGCGCGGGGTGGCGGCGTCGATGTGGGCACGGACCTCGGGGTGGCAGAGAAGCCAGTTGTTGATCTCCTCGCCGCTCTCGAACTCGCGGTAGGGCTTGTCAGCTGGCGTGAACACCCGTGGATGCGCGCCGTCCCAGGCGTCGTAATAGGTGACGTACGTGAAGTTTCGGATCCAGCGGTCGAGGCCGAGCAGGTTGAACGGTGTCGCGCCGAAGAACAGGATCGGTACGTCGTTGGTGCGGAAGAAATGCCGTACTTCGGAGATGTTCTTCAGCCGTCGCCGCGTCTGCGCCGAAGCGGAAGCAAAGGCCGCATCGGTGCCGACGCTGACTTCGCGCGGTTTGGCGGTGGCCCTGGCCCCGCGGGTGGGTTTCGCTGCGGCGGTGGTGGTTGCGGGGCGTTTCGCGGGAGTTGATCTGCCGGTCGTGGTCTTCTTCGCGGGCGTCTTCTTGGCGGCCTTCGACGGCCTCCTCGTTCGGACCGGGCGATCACTCATGGCGCGCACCTCGCTCTCGTCGAATAATCCCGACACTAGGCCGTGGGGCTTGCCGATGGACGCAGTTGACGGACTGTTTGAAGTCGAAAATTCGAGTACCCGGATACTCGCGACCCACGTCGACCCCCGTCTTACCGTCGTCCACAGGGGGAGGCGGAGCCATGGGGACGCGGACAGAAGCGCTGGCCTTCAGCGATGTTCAGACCGGTGTGAGCCTGCTGGGCACGACCACGACTGTGCTGGCAGTCGTGGTGGGTGGCCTGTGGGCCTACTTCAAGTTTCTGCGAGGCAGGACCTATCGGCCGCGGCTATCGGTCGGCATGGAGGCGCGATGGTGCGTGGTCAACGAGCGGCATCTTGTGCACGCCCGGATCACCGTGAAGAACATCGGTGCCTCCGTAGTGACACCACGACACGGAGGCATGGGACTACGGGTCAGCGTGCTCGCGCGGGAACAGCCCGACGCCCCTGCCGAGGTGCAGTGGGAGGTCATTCGCGTGTTCAACGTCCTGACCGACCACGAATGGATCGAGGCGGGGGAGACCGTCTCCGACGATCTGTTGCTCGACATCGATTCCACCGAACCCGAGTTTCTGTTGTTCGAATCCCGTCTGCCTTGGAGGTGGGCGGGCCACAAAAAGGAGATCGTGGTCGTGGCGCGGCAGATATTCGCGCCCGATCCGACGGCGGGCACTGCCGTCACAACCGTTGGAAATGAACGCCTCATGAAGGAGGAAGCACATGTCTGACCCCACCCCGGACACACCGCCGCAACAGCAGCAGCAGCAACAGCAGCAGCAAGAACAACAGCAACAAAAACAGCAGGAATGGGAGTCGCAGAAGGCCTACCGGCCCCGCCGGCCGTAGCACCTGTACGTCAATGCATAGCTCGAGATATATAGTTTCTCGCTTTGCGTAGCCTGCGGCGCGGTGCGTTCGCGGAGTCTAACGAGAATGGCTGTCGCACGCGCCTTCTGGGTCGTCTCATAGCGCTAGTCAAGAGCTGGCGGACACGTCGGGTTGCCGGTCGCGCGGCGGGTGATCGGGAACTCCCGCGGGCGAGGGATCGCTGTGAACTAGCTGTGAACTGGTAAAACCGCCACGTGGGATTGCCGCTATATAGGGTGCGTGATATAGATACCGTGTGCGAAAAGGGCCTGGTGATCACGAGGCCGGCGACTGCGTCGGGGAGCTACTCGACCAGGCAATGGACCTCACCGCCCGGTTCCTCAGCGATCGCGCGGAGTTGAGCGCATCCGCGGCCTTCGTGCTGAACAGGGTCTGCAGGGAAGGTCCGATTCGGCTCACGGCGCTGGCCGCCAAGGAAGGCGTGAGCCAGCCGTCCATGACCCAACTGATCCAGCGGCTGGAGCGGCTGGACCTGGTGGCCAGGCTCGCAGACCCCGACGACGGGCGCGCCGCCCTGATCGGGATCACCGAGCACGGTCAAACGCTGCTCAACGATCGGAAGCGGATGCGGCGGGATCGCCTGAGAGCGTTGATGGCAACGTTGAGCCCGGAGGAGGAGTCGGCGTTGTGGCTTGCGGCGCGGGTCGCGCTTCCGACGCTGCAGCGGCTCGCCGCGAACGCCGATTGTCCGGCAGACGGTGATTCGGTGGAGCCCGCCGAGTCGATCGCCACACGAAAGGTGTTCGGGTGAAGGCTATTCCGGCGGGTCGCGTGCTGAAGCGGATCTGGATCCCATTGCTTCTCGTGGTGGTGTTGGCGGTCTCGGGCCTCGTCGTTTCGCGTCTGCACAAGATGTTTGCGTCCCAAGACCTCAACGCCAACGCCGGTGCCGGCATCGAAATCGTCCAGTTCAACCCGAAAGTCATGGTCTACGACGTGTACGGCTCACCTGGAACCACAGCCCAGATCAGTTATTTCGACACGGACGCGAATGTGCACTCGGTCACCGCGCCGTTGCCCTGGTCGGTCACCCTGTCGACGACGTTGCCGACGGTCAGCGCCAACCTGATGGCGCGGACCGACGGCGATCAGATTGGCTGCCGCGTCACCGTGAACGGAACCGTCCGTGAGGAGCAATCGGCCAATGGCATCAACGCCCAGACCTACTGCCTGGTGAAGTCCGCATGACCCACGCCATCAATCGGCCTGAGACCGCAGGCACGTCGAAGCGGCCGCTGGTGCCGCACCTGATCCGAATCCTCGCGTTGCCTATCGTCCTGTTCTGGGTCGTCGTCGCGGTTCTCGTCAACGTGCTCGCCCCGCAACTCGAGGTCGTCGGCGAGCTCCACTCGGCGCCAATGGCACCCGAAGACGCCCCGTCGATGCAGGCGATGAAGTTGATGGGCGCCAACTTCAAGGAGTTCAACTCCAACAGCACCATCATGATCGTCGTCGAGGGCCAGCAGCCGCTCGGCCCTGACGCACACAAGTACTACGACGAGATCATCCACAAGCTGCAGCAGGACCCCGAGCACATCCAGCACATCCAGGACTTCTGGGGCGACACGCTGACCGCGGCCGGCGCGCAGAGCGCCGACGGCAAGGCGTCCTACGTGATGCTCAACCTGGCCGGCGAACAAGGCCAAACGTTGGCCAACGAAGGCGTTCAAAACGTACGCAAGGTCATCGAAGAGACGAAGGCGCCGCCAGGGGTGCAGGCGTACGTGGCCGGACCTGCTGCGCTCACCGACGATCTGCACGTCATCGGCAACGCCAGCCTCGGTCAGATCACGTTGATCACCCTCGTCGCGATCGCGGGCATGCTGCTGGTGGTCTATCGCTCGATACGGACCACGCTGATCCAGTTGTTCCTGACGTTCCTCGCACTGCTGACCGCGCGCGGGGTGGTCTCGATGCTGGCCACCCACGGCGCCTTCGGTCTCACCACGTTCGCGGGGAACATCCTGACGATGTTGGCGATCGCGGCGGCCACCGATTACGGCATCTTCATCTTCGGCCGATATCGCGAAGACCGCGGCATAGGCCTTGGCAGGGATGACTCCTACTACGCCACGTTCAAGTCCGTCGCGCCCGTCATCGTGGGATCCGGTCTGACGATCGCGGGAGCGACGTACTGCCTGTCCTTCGCGCGACTGCCCTACTTCTCCACCATGGGCGCCCCTGTCGCGATCGGCATGATCGTGGTCGTGGCGATTGCGGTCACGCTCGGCCCCGCCGTGCTCTACCTCGGCAGCCGCGTTGGCCTTTACGAATCCAAGCGGCCTCCGACGAGCAGGTTCTGGCGCCGTGTCGGTACGGCGGTAGTACGTTGGCCCGCACCCATTTTCGTGGCAAGCCTGTTCGTGGTGCTGATCGGCATCGTGGCCATCCCCGGGTACAAGCCGGCCTACAACGACCGCTACTACCTGCCGAAGGATGCCCCGGTGAACGTCGGCTTCGCGGCGGCCGACCGGCATTTCACACAGGCCCGAATGAACCCCGACATCCTGATGGTCGAGGCCGACCACGATATGCGCAACCCCGCCGATATGCTTGTGCTGAACAAGATTTCAAGCAACGTCATGCACACCGAAGGCATCGCGATGGTGCAGAACATCACGCGGCCGCTGGGAATTCCGATCCAGCACAGCTCGATTCCGTTCCAGACCAGCGTCCAGGGGCAGACCAACAACATGAACCTGCCGTTCCAGCGGGCTCAGTTGGCTGATCAGCTCAGGACGATCGATCAGACGAACCGTTCGATCGACATCCTGGAGAAGCAATACGAACTCTCCCTCGAGCAAACCAAGCTCACCCAGGACTCGGCGGCCAAGTCGCAGGACCTGCTCGCAACCACCGAGAAGCTGCGAGACAACATCGCGAACTTCGATGACCAGTTCCGACCGATCCGGAACTACTTCTACTGGGAACCGCACTGCTACGACATCCCGCTGTGTGCGGCGACGAAGTCCCTCTTCGACTCCCTCGACGGGATAGACGAAGTCACCGACCAGACGGGTGCGGTGCAGGTCAACACCGACAAGCTGGCGGACCTCGCGCCGAAGCTGACTGCACTGCTGCCGCAGACGATCGCGTCGATGAAGGCCAGCAGGGACCTGTCGCTGGCGTCGTACAACTCGCAGAAGGCCCTGCTCGACCAACTCGAGGCCTCCAATGACACCGCCCTGGCTATGGGTGCGGCGTTCGATGGGGCGAAGAACGACGACCTGTTCTTTCTGCCTCCCGAGGCATTCGACAACCCCGACTTCAAGCGCGGGTTGGTGATGTTCCTGTCGCCGGACGGCAAGTCCGCGCGCATGTTCATCACCCACGAGAGCGACCCGGCGACGGTCGACGGCATCGCCAGGGTCGACTCGGAGCGGAAGGCCGCGCAAGAGGCCTTGAAGATGTCTTCACTGTCAAACGCCAAGATCTATCTCGGTGGCGTCGCCGCGACCTACAGAGACATGTCCGACGGGGCGAAGTACGACCTGCTGATCGCCGTGGTGTCGTCGCTGACGCTGATCTTCATGATCATGCTGATTCTGACGCGAAGCGCGGTCGCGGCCGCCGTCATCGTCGGTACGGCGGCCAGTTCGATTGCCGCGTCCTTCGGCATCTCGGTGCTGATCTGGCAGGACCTGTTGGGCATTCAGGTGCAATGGCTGGTCATGCTGATGTCGGTCATCATCCTGTTGGCCGTCGGCTCGGACTACAACCTGCTGCTGGTATCCCGGTTCAAGGACGAGATCCACGCCGGCTTGAAGACCGGCCTGATCCGCTCCATGGCCGGGACGGGTGGCGTTGTCACGTCGGCCGGACTGGTGTTCGCCGCCACCATGGCGGGGATGATGGGCAGCAAGCTGATCGTGCTGGCGCAGATGGGATCGACGATCGCGATCGGCTTGTTGGTCGACACGTTCATCGTGCGCGCATTCCTGATGCCGTCGATCGCCACGCTGTTGGGCCGGTGGTTCTGGTGGCCGCAGGTCGTCTACCCGCGCGGCGACTACCACTTCCTGCCGCCGCAACCTCGACGCACGACGAAGGACGACCCGAACACGGTGGCACTGCCGGCCCAGGCATGAGGCATCGTCATTGACGGCCAAGGGATTTCGAGATCGTGTCCGCCACCGCGAGGAGGCGATCGTCCTCACCGTCGGGTAGCGACGCCATCAATCCGACGGTCGACCGGCCGTCGGCGCGCCGCAGCGGCAGGCTGATGCTGCACATGCCGAGATAGCTCGACACCATCGTGGTCCGCAGGGTGCTCGCGTTGTAACCGTCGTACGAATCCGCCGACGCGAGCACCTCGTCGAGGTGCGGGGGTTCATGCCGCACCGTCGGACACAGCAGGATGGCGCCGGCGAGTTCGGTGGCGATGCGCCTGCGCAGTACCGGCATCGCCGAGCGGACCGCGGACACGGTCGCGGCGGTATGGGCGTTGCGCGCGAGTCGACGTTTGGTCGCCGGCTGGACTGGCGCGCAATGGCCGTATCGGGCGTACGCCTCAGCGCCGACGATGGTTCCGTAGGTATCCATCAGCCGCTGGGCGTCCGACAGTGTGGTGAGTGGGACGGTGTCGACGGCGAAGCCACTGTCGCGCAACGTGTCAACAGCGGAATCGAAGAGGAGTCGCACGCCGGTCGTGCAGCCGTCGATCCATTCACCCGCGGGCACCAAGGCGCGTCCGGGGCCGGTGCCTGCGAGGTTGCGCAGCGGCCCGACGGCGAGGAGTCGATCGAGTGCCGTGATGCTTTGCACTGTCTCAGCGAGGATCCCGACGCTGTCGAGCGTCGGCGAGAGTGGCACGAAGTCGTCCGGTCCGTAGCGGTGCTTGCTCGCCCGAAAGCCGACGCATCCGCAGAAAGCAGCGGGCACCCGGACCGAGCCGGAGGTATCCGTTCCGACGGCAAGCGGAGCCACGCCCGCGACGACGGCTACCGCTGCGCCGCTGGACGACCCGCCCGGCACGAGTGCCGAGTCGTTGGGGTTGACGGGGGTGCCGAAGCGCTCGTTGACACCGAGGCCCGAGAACGCAAACTCGCTCATGTTGGTCTTCCCGACGGTGACCAGTCCTAGTTCGCGGGCGCGCCGCACCATGCTGCTGTCCATCGCGGCAGGTGCGTCGCCGAAACGGGACGCGGACCCCGCGGTGGTGCTCGTGCCCTCGACGTCGAACAGATCCTTCCACGTGATTGGCACGCCATCGAGATCGCTTCTGGCGGTGTGGGTGCGGCGACGCCGATCGCTGGCGGCAGCTTCGGCTCTGGCGCGGTCTGCGGAGATCGTGATCATCGCGGGGCGCACCTCTGGATCGAGCGCCCGAAGCAGCGCGCGCTCGCACGATTCTTCTGCCGTCGCCATCGCCGCAAACACTAGAGGACTGGGCGGGTGAGGCGAATGTAGAAACATCCACCGGTTGCGCCATCGGGATGTGGGAAGCGCCATTGCCGTCGGCGGTCGGTCACCCGTTGAATGCGGGGTATGGAAAGGACGAACAGCATCACCGGCCGGACCGTCGTGCCGGCAGGCGCAGGCCGGGCGGTCGCGCTGCGTGCGGGCCAACACGTCCGGGTGGTCGACATTGAAGGCGGTCAAGTCGGCGACGTGTTCGCGTTCGCGGCTGAGGATCCCGGGGAGCACCTGAGCGCATCGCACACCCGCACGCACACGAGTCGGTTGTTTCCGCGCATCGGCGAAGCGTTCGTGACGGATCGTCGACGCCCCATCCTCACCTTGGCCGCCGATACGTCACCCGGTGTGCACGACATGCTGATCGCGGCGTGTGATCCCGAACGGTACCGGGCGCTTGGTGCCCAGGACCACGCCTCATGTGCGGATAATCTGCGAACCGCGTTGGCACAGCTCGGATTGGGCACCGACGTGGTTCCCCAGCCGATCAACGTATTCATGTCCATCCCCATTGACGCGAGCGGTGACCTCAGCTGGTTGCCCGCGGCGTCCCGGCCGGGGGACGCAATCACCTTCGCGGCGGCGATGGATTGCGTGTTTGTGGTGTCGGCGTGCCCCCAAGACCTCAACACCATCAACGGTGAACGACCAACTGCATTGGAGATCGAAATTCTATGAACAGCATTGCGACCCAGTCACATCCCGCCCTGCAAGCGACGCGGATCGGTCCGTTCGAGCTGACCAACCGGCTGGCCGTGGCACCGATGAGCCGAGTCTCGGCGGCGCCCGACGGTACGCCCACCGCCGAGATGGCCGACTACTATCGTCAATTCGCCCGCGGCGGTTTCGGTCTTGTCATCTCCGAGGGCACCTACACCGACACCGGTCCCAGCCAGGGCTACCTGAATCAACCGGGCCTCGCCACGGAACGCCACCTCGGGGGTTGGCGCCGTGTGACCGACGCGGTGCACGCCGCGGGCGCACCGATGGTTGCGCAGCTCATGCACGCCGGTGCGCTGAGCCAGGGCAACTCCTATGCCGCGCAAGCGATCGCCCCGTCGGCAATAGCGCCGATCGGGCAGATGCTGGAGGAGTACGGCGGGTCGGGCTCATGGCCGGTGCCGCGGGAAATGGCCACCGCTGATATCGATCTCGCCGTCGCCGGGTTTGCGGCCGCGACCGAACGGGCGCGGGCGGCCGGGTTCGACGGGGTGGAGGTGCACGCCGCCAACGGATATCTACTCGATCAGTTCCTGACGCTGTACACGAACGCCAGGCGGGACGAGTATGGCGGCGACGTGGCCAACCGCATTCGGCTGACGGCACGCGTCGTCGCCGAGATTCGCGACCGTGTCGACGCCGACTTCGTGATCGGGGTGCGACTGTCACAGACCAAGGTCAACGACCTGGTCTACCGTTGGCCGGGCGCGGCGGCGGACGCTGAGGTGGTCTTCTCCGCCGTGGCCGATGCCGGCGCGGATTATGTGCACATCGCCAGCGAGGGAAGGAATTTCATCGACACCGCGCGATTCTCCGACGGGCGCACGATCACCGCGGTGGCCAAGCAGGTCACTGGCCTGCCGGTGATCGCCAACGGAGGCATGCACGACCTCCGCCAGGCCGCGGATGTTCTCGAGGGCGGTCATGCCGACCTGCTGTCGATTGGGCGCGGCGCGTTGGCCAATCCCGATCTGCCTACCCGACTCGCAGACGGTGCCGAACTGGATCCCTTCGACCACGCGATGCTCTCGCCGTTCGCCACGATTTCGAACGCCCGCTCGTGGCACGCCGGGCGCGGCGCACACTGAGGCGATGACGACACCCTGGCACGGCGGCGCGGCCGCGGTGGCAACCCTGACGTTCGACGTCGACGCCGAGACGCCGATCCTTGCCGCAGACCGCCGCTTCGCCGACCACCTGATGACCATGTCGCACCAGTCCTACGGTCCTGACGTGGGTGTGCCCCGAATCCTGGACATGCTCGACGAGTTGGCCGTGCCTGCAACGTTTTTCATTCCTGGCTGGGTCGCAGAGCGTAGGCCGGGTCTCGCGCGATCGATCGTCGACCGGGGCCACGAGGTGGCGCACCATTCCTACAGCCACCGCTCGCCGACTTCGATGACGGCTGCTCAGGAGCGTGCGGACTTCGAGCGGGCCCTGGACGTGTTCGCGGCACAAGACATCGAGATACGGGGACACCGCGCCGCGCTGTGGGGCGCGAGTTGGCAGACGCCGAGCCTCATCGCCGAGCACGGTCTCGACTACGACTCGTCACTCATGGGCGACGATCGTCCGTACCAAATCGGCACTGACACCACACCGATTGTGGAGCTGCCGGTGCATTGGTCGCTCGATGACTGGGAGCAGTATGCCTATTTGCCCGAGCCGAACATCGGCACGGTGATCGAGTCACCGGTCAAGGTGGCCGAAATGTGGCGTGCCGAGCTGGACGCCATGTGTCGGTATCGCTGCCTGTTCAATCTGTGTGTGCACCCGTTCCTTTCGGGCCGGCCAAGCCGCATCGTCGCGCTGAGGGGATTCATCGAGTACGCCATGGAGCGCGGGGACGTGCAATTCGCCCGCTGCCGTGAGGTGGCCGCCGCGGTGCGCGCGGACGACTCGATCGCGCCCCGGACACTGACCCACCCGGCGCCCGATACGGACATCTACCCCGACTAGCTGAGACCGTCGGCCTCCAAAGCCAGGAACAGGTCGACGCGATCCTCCAGTCGGGTGACGTCGCGCCCAGTCAGCTCGGTGATCCGAGCGACCCTGTTACGCAACGTATTCACATGGATGTAGAGCTCGGCCGCGGTCGTCGACCAGTGACCGTCGTTGGCAAGGAATGTCCGCAAGGTGCGCTCGAGTTCTGTCGCGTTCTGCTCATCGTGGGTGCGCAACGGGCGCAGGATGTCGTCGGCAAAGCGGCGCAGCACCCCGCGGTCGTGCAGCCCGAGCAGCATCCGGTGGGTGTTGACATCGGCGAACGTCGCGACCCTCGACTGCCGCGAGGGCTGCCGCCGCAGCACATGGCACGCTTCGCGTGATCGGATCAGCGGCTCGCGAAGCGCGCCGGAGTTGGCGGCAGGCTCACCGACGCCGATCACGGTGCGATCCTCGGGATAGCGCTTCATAAGGGCGTCGACGAGTTGCTCGGCCAGCCCGACGACGCCCGATGGTCCGGTGTTCCACCCGAACACCGCGACGGTGTCCTGGCTGCCTGCGGCGACCACGGCAGGGATGCCTCGCTCGGAAAAAAATCGTTCGATTTCGTCGGTCGAGCCCGCCGGGCGGATCCGGTCGTGACCGACGATCATCGTGACGACTGCCAGCTGACCGGACGGATCGATGCCGAAGGCACGCAGACGCTCGGGCACTTCGGCGGCACGCGCGGGCCCCGACAGGATCATTTCGAGCAGCTCGCTGGCGAACCGCGACTCAATCGCCTGCAGGGCTTGCTGTTTGGCGACCTCCATGCTCAAGAAGCGGGCCGCCTGGTCCAGCGCCGCCCGCTCGGTGGGCGCCAGCTTCTTGAGCGGCCGAAGGCAGAACAATCCAGCGTCGATGTCGCCCATCGCACCCTCGACGAGAAACAACGAGGCCGGCCCCGTCAACGGCAACTCGACCTCCAGTGGTGGGGGCCTGCGCGAAAGTGCTTCAGCGGCAACCCGAAGCTGGTCATCGTCGAGTTGCGCCACGCTGCCTGCCAGCCGACGTCCCATCCGGTCGGTCACCAGCAGCGGCAGGTCATGGTCGAGGCGTAACACCTCGAGCACACCTTCGGCGCCGCCGCCACGCGAGATCGATGCTGCGAGCGCGTTGCCGCGGCGGACCAGCCCGACAAGGGCCTCCTGTCGCGCCTCGCCCTGGATTCGCGCCGCCGCCTGGGTGATCGCCGTGAAAGGCACGTCGACGGACAGCGACGCCAGCGGGAGCTCGGCGCCGATGCATGCGTCGACGAGATCCGTTGGGACCGTGGGTGTCTGGTCGGTCAGTCCGAAGACGAGTCCAGCAGCACGGGCACGCGTCAGCGCCGAGACAAACGTCTCGGCGTCGACGTTGGCTCGCCACAACCCGTTGGTGAGCACCAGTTCGGTTTCGCGGATGTACGGCGACGGATCGGGAAGTTCGGTGTTGTGCAGCCACAACACCTCGTTCGCCACCGCGCCGGCGGGCCCAGGCGCCACCAGCGTGAGCTCCAGCGCCTTGTCGCTGATGAGGGCCGCCAAACTCAACATCGGTGTGCATACATCCAATCGAACGCGCCAATGATGGATGTTTATACACTGCTGCTCCTCGCGCCGTGGTGTTTCTATGAGCCCAGTCACAGCAAGCGAGGAGACCAGCATGTCGAACAGCCCACTCGAGTCTTCAGCGGCGCTCGACCACGCCGCCGCAGTGCCGTTCGATGCGCACGGAATCGAAGCCATCCCCGACGAAGGCCGTGATTGTTCGCCGTGGGAACTGTTCTGGATCTGGTCGGGCGCCAACATCGCACCCATCAACTGGGTCCTCGGCGCATTGGGCATCACGCTCGGCCTGAGTCTCTTCGACACCCTCGCAGTGGTGGTGCTCGGCAACATCATCGGCTGCGCGGTCTTCGGGGTGTTCAACGTGATCGGGCACCGGACCGCCGTCAATCAGATGGTGCTGGGGCGGGCAGCGTTCGGCCTGAAGGGCTCGATCGTGCCCGGCGTCGTCCAGTTCCTGCTGACGATGGGCTGGGTCGGCGTGAACACGTGGGTGGTGCTCGACCTCGTGCTCGCCGTACTCGCGAAATTCGGCGTCACCGGCGGCATGTGGCTGGAGTTCGCAGTCGCGTCCGTCATCATGGCCGTCCAACTCGCACTCGCACTGTACGGGTTCTATGCGATCCGCAGCTTCGAGAAATACACCGTTCCCGCAACGGTTGTGGTGATGGCGGTGATGACGGTGCTTGCCCTGGTTTCCACCGACGTGGACTGGTCATCGAGGTCGGCCACCGATCCCGGGGCGAAATTCACCGCCATCACCCAACTACTCACCGCGATCGGAATCGGTTGGGGGATAACGTGGATTCCGTACGCGTCCGACTACAGCCGCTTTGTCCGGGCCAAGACGTCGTCGCGCGCGGTGTTCTGGTCCTCCTCGCTCGGTATGTACATCCCGACCGTGTGGCTCGCGGCGCTTGGCGCCTGCCTGGCCAGTGCGGGCAGTGGCAGTGACCCCGCGGCATTGGTGGTGAGCACATTCGGGGTGATGGCGGTGCCCGTGCTGTTGCTGCTCGTGCACGGTCCGATCGCCACCAACATCCTCAACCTGTACTCCTGCTCGCTGGCCGCGCTGTCGATCGGGATGCGCGCGGCGCGGTGGAAGATCACCTTGATCGCAGGCCTTGTCGCCTCGGTGGTGCTCGCCGTTTTCGTCGAGGCCGACAGCTTTGCGCACGCGTTCGACAATTGGATGGCGTCGATTCTGGTGTGGATCAGCCCATGGGCGGCGATCATCCTGGTCGACTACTTCGTGCTCCGGCGGGGCCGGTTGGACGTCGCCGGTCTTTACCAACCGGCGGGCGAGTCGGTCTATGCCAACGTGAACCGCTCCGGCCTCATCAGCCTGGCGGCAGGCGTCGTCGCCGGTTGGTCGTGGCAGTACGGCCTGGTCCCCGCGATGCAGGGTCCGGTGGCCACTGCGCTCGGCAACTCCGACTTCTCCTGGCTTGCAGGCAGCCTCGTCGCGGGCGCTCTGTATTGGACGCTCGCCAAGCGGGCCGCCGTAGGTCGGGTTTGCGTTCGAGCGCGCTCGAACTTCTAACGTCGCTGCCATGACAACACCTGCAGCATCACAGACCTGGATCATCACCGGAGCCTCGAAGGGATTCGGACGTGCACTGGCCGAGGCTGCCCTTGGCGCAGGCGATCAGGTCGTGGCCGCCGTCCGCAACCCCGACAGCGTGACAGACCTGAGCACCACCTACAGCGACCGCGTGATCAGCGTGCAGTTCGACGCCAGGGACACCACCGCGGCCGCCAGCCTCGTCGATGCGGCGGTCGAGCATTTCGGCCGGCTGGACGTCGTGGTGAACAACGCGGGGCGCGCCATCGTCGGCGCCGCCGAGGAGGTCACCGACACGCAACTGCGCGACCTGATGGACCTGCACATGTTCGGTCCCGCTGCCCTGGTGCGCGCGGCATTGCCCATCATGCGGACCCAGGGAGGCGGAACGATCGTGCAAATGAGCAGTCAGGGCGGCCGGATGTCTTTCCCGGGCGTCTCGACCTACTCGGCGTCGAAATTCGCGTTGGAAGGATGGTCAGAGGCCTTGGCCGGTGAGGTCGCCCCGTTCGGGATCCGTGTGATGTTGGTCGAGCCAAGCCGGTTCCGCACCGCGTTCAACGCCGCCGACGTGCTTGACTTCACCGACGTCTCGCAGACCTACCAGGAGATCCTGGCTGCCGTGCGAGCCGACATGGCCGGTGCCGACGGGATTCAGCAAGGCGATCCCGCCAAGGCCGCGGACATCATTGTCTCCTTGGCCCATTCCGAGGAAGTGCCCCTGCGGCTGCCACTGGGCGCCGAGGCGGTCCAGCGGCTCACCGCCGCCTACCAACGCGGTCTGGACGAGGTTGGCCGGTGGGCTGAGCTGGCCCGCAGCGCCGACTTCGCCGACGCCGCTGCCGCAGCTCGCCCGATCTAGGATCGGGTATGTCAACCGACGACCTGATGAGCAGGGCGCTCGCGGCACTCGGCGAGATCGACGGCCCGATGTCGATCGAGGTGATCCATCGGCTTGCCGACACCAGTGAGGTCAGCGAGCCGATGACCATTGCCGAAGTCGCCGCCCTTCTCGACGTTTCCGCGCACACACTGCGATATTACGAACGTACCGGGCTCGTCGAGGTCGACCGTGACAGCAACGGTCACCGCAAATATCAGCCAGAAGCGGTGCGCCGACTCGTGTTCCTGACCCGGATGCGGTTGTCAGGCATGGCCATCCGCGATCTTCAGCACTACATCGCGCTCGTCGACAGTGGCGAGGAGACCGTGCCCGAACGACTGGACATGTTGCTCGAACATCGCGACACCATCCGCCGTCAGATCCGCGAACTGACGCTTTCACTGGCCGCCACGGAATACAAGATCACCACCTATGGCGGGACCACCGGCGACACATGCTGACTGTTGCGACACTCTTGGCTTCATCAGAGGTCTCGCGACCGTCGAACCGCTACTTCGGTGGTTCGCCACCCTCGAGGTAGTCACCACGGATCACCGTCGGACGGGTTGCCGATAGCGTTGTCCTGCAACATCTTTGAGAAGTAGACGCGTCGGAAACCGTGCTCGGTGGCGCGGCCCGTCTCACGGTAGCCGTGCCGTGGATAGAAGGTGAGGTTCTCGGTCATCGCCTCGTTGGTGTAGAGCCGGACCTCGTCAAATCCGAGTTCGACCGCGTCTCGTTCGGCGCGATCGAGCAGCAGTCGGCCGTAGCCGCTGCCTTGCGCGCCGGGCGCGACGGCGATGGTCTCCAGCAGCAGGTGGTCGGCCCGGGTTTCCGTCACGAGCGCGCCGACAACGGCGCCGCCGTTTTCGAGTACCCATACCCGGGAATGCTCGAGCGCCGCGGCGTAGTCGGCGGTCATCGGCGCGGGCGCGCGCCCGATCCGTTCGACGTATTTCTGGTAGGCGTCGTTGATCAGTTGCCGGATCCCGGCCAGGTCGGCCGTGGTGGCTCGCCGTATCGACGTCCGATCCATGGGCGTCAGCCTAGGCTGGGTCCGTGCGCTCAGAACCGAAGTGCTG
>DATJIX010000208.1:0-2139 GCA_035492865.1 Mycobacterium sp.
GCAGCGTGGGCGGAGTGCGGCCAGATCACCAGCGCGGACCGCTACCTCTGCATCAATCCGTTCTTCCACAACTTCGGCTACAAGGCGGGCATCCTTGCCTGTCTGCAGACCGGCGCGACACTGATCCCGCAGTTGACGTTCGACCCCGAAGCCGCGATGCGCGCCGTGCAGGAGCACCGCATCACCGTGCTACCCGGGCCGCCGACGATCTACCAAGTGTTGCTCGACCATCCCGCGCGGGCCGACTACGACCTGTCCTCGCTGCGGTTCGCGGTCACCGGCGCGGCGGTGGTGCCGGTCGTGCTGATCGAACGCATGCAGACCGAACTGGACTTCGACATCGTGCTGACCGCCTACGGGCTGACCGAGGCCAACGGCTTCGGCACCATGTGCACCGCCGACGACGACGCCGTCACCGTCGCAACGACATGCGGGCGCCCGATCGCCGATTTCGAATTGCGGATCGGCGATCACGATGAGGTGCTGCTGCGCGGCCCCAACGTGATGCTGGGCTATCTCGACGATCCGGAGGCCACCGCCGCGGCCATCGACGGTGACGGCTGGCTGCACACCGGTGATGTCGGTCGCGTCGACGACGCCGGGAATCTCACGATCACCGACCGGCTCAAGGACATGTACATCAGCGGCGGATTCAACGTCTACCCCGCCGAGGTCGAGCAGGTGTTGGCCCGGCTGGACGGCGTGGCGGAGTCGGCCGTCATCGGTGTGCCGGACGCACGACTCGGCGAGGTCGGCAAGGCCTTTGTCGTGGTGAAGCCGGGCGCCACGCTCGACGAGGCGACGGTAATCGCCTACACACGTGAACATTTGGCGAAGTTCAAGACGCCGCAGTCGGTGCAGTTCCTCGACGTGCTGCCGCGCAACCCTGGCGGCAAGGTGGTCAAACCGCTGTTACGAGAAAGATCCTGATGGACCTGAATTTTGACGACGCGACGCTGGCGTTCCAGGCTGAGGTGCGTGAGTTCCTGGCTGCCAACCGAGACTCGTTCCCGACGAAGTCCTACGACAACGCGGAAGGCTTCGAACAGCATCGGCGCTGGGACAAAGTGCTTTTCGACGCCGGTTTGTCGGTGATCACCTGGCCGGAGAAGTACGGCGGTCGCGACGCCGGCCTGCTGCAGTGGGTGGTGTACGAGGAGGAGTACTTCCGTGCGGGCGCGCCGGGCCGGGCCAGCGCCAACGGCACATCGATGCTTGCCCCGACACTGTTCGCACACGGCACCCAGGAGCAGCTGGATCGCGTGCTGCCGAAGATGGCCAGCGGCGAGGAGATCTGGGCGCAGGCATGGTCTGAGCCGGAGTCGGGCAGCGACCTGGCGTCGCTCCGGTCGACCGCGACGAAGACGGACGGCGGTTGGCTGCTCAACGGACAGAAGATCTGGAGTTCACGAGCGCCGTTCGGGGAGCGGGGTTTTGGGCTGTTTCGGTCGGACCCTGAGGCCGAACGACACAAGGGCCTGACGTACTTCATGTTCGATCTGAAAGCCGACGGCGTCACGGTGCGGCCGATCGCGCAGCTCGGCGGCGACACCGGCTTCGGCGAGATCTTCCTCGACGACGTGTTCGTCCCCGACCACGACGTGATCGGCTCGGTGCACGAGGGTTGGCGGGCCGCGATGAGCACGTCGAGCAACGAGCGCGGCATGTCACTGCGCAGCCCGGCGCGCTTCCTGGCACCGGCGGAACGGCTCGTCGAGCAATGGAAAGCTAATCCTGATCCGGCCTTTGCCGACCGCGTCGCCGACGCCTGGATCAAGGCGCAGGCCTACCGGCTGCACACCTTCGGCACGGTGACACGCGTGGCCGCGGGCGGCGAGCTCGGTGCCGAGTCGTCGGTGACCAAGGTGTTCTGGTCCGAGCTCGACGTCGCGCTGCACCAGACCGCCCTGGACTTGCGAGGTGCCGACGGCGAGCTGGCCGACGCCTGGACCGACGGCCTGCTGTTCGCGCTCGGCGGCCCGATCTACGCGGGAACCAACGAGATTCAGCGCAATATCATCGCCGAGCGCCTTCTGGGCCTACCGCGGAAGTAGACCATGAAATTCGATTTGGACGAACAACAGCGCGATTTCGCCGCCAGCATCGACGCGGCGTTGGGCGCAGCTGATCTGCCTGCCG
>DATJIX010000209.1:0-9978 GCA_035492865.1 Mycobacterium sp.
TTCAGCGACTCCACCACTCGTGGGCCGGCGATCCCGAACGACTTGCGGGTCTCATCGTGCGCCCACACTCCGCCGTACTGACCGAACGAGCCGCCGATGACGGCCAGCGGCTTAGCCTTCAGCGCGCCGTTGCCGAACGGGCGAGACAGCCAGTCGATCGCGTTCTTCAACACGCCGGGGATGCTGCCGTTGTATTCGGGGGTGACGACCAGTGCGGCGTCGGCCTCGGCGGCCGCGGCACGCAGCGCGACCACGGGCTCGGGCACGTCGTCGTTGTCGATGTCCTCGTTGTAGAAAGGCAGCTCGCCCAGCCGGTCAAACAGCTGCAGGCGCACGCCGTCAGGGGCTGACTCGATGGCGAGGTCGGCGAGCTGGCGATTGATCGACTCGGCGCGCAGGCTTCCCAGCAATACCAGCACCTTGGTGTCAGACATTCTCACGTTCCCTTCGGTCGCCTGGAAGATCCTCCCACGCCGCAACCGGACCGCAGTCCGAATTATTCCGCCTGATCTAAACTGCAAATATGACTGCAACTCCCCCACTGCGCGAGTTGCCCGTCACCGATCAACCACCCCATGAGCGGGGCGACGCTGCCCGAAACCGAACATTACTGCTCGACGCCGCCCGTCGCCTGATCGCCGAGCGTGGCCCGGATGCCGTCACCACCGACGACATCGCCGCGGCCGCCGGTGTGGGCAAAGGCACGCTGTTCCGCCGCTTCGGCAGCCGCGCCGGGCTGATGCTGGTGCTGCTCGACGAGGACGAGAAGGTCGAGCAGCAGGCGCTGATGTTCGGGCCGCCGCCGCTTGGTCCGGGTGCGCCTCCGCTGGAACGGCTGCTGGCCTACGGGCGAGACCGCCTCGAGTTCGTGCAGACACACCACGCCCTGCTCTCCGACGCCGGCCGCGATCCGCAGATGCGCTTCATCGCCCCGGTGATGTTCCACCACCGCCACATCCGGGTGCTGCTCGAGGCCGCCGACACCACTGGCGACCTGGACGCTCAGGCGTTCGCCCTGCTCGGCCTGCTCGACGCCGACTATGTCGAGTTCCAGCTGACCGAGCGCGGCCAGACACTCGAGCAGCTCAGCGAGGCGTGGGAAAGCGTGGCGCGCAAGCTCTGCGGCCGATGACGCACAGGTGGGTCCTGCACGTCGACCTCGACCAATTCCAGGCCGCGGTCGAAGTGCGCCGCAGACCCGAACTTGCCGGCCTGCCAATCATTGTCGGCGGCAACGGCGATCCCGACGAGCCGCGCAAGGTGGTCACGTGCGCGTCCTATCCGGCGCGCGAGTACGGCGTGCACGCGGGGATGCCGCTGCGCACCGCGGCCCGCAAGTGTCCGGATGCCACGTTCCTGCCCCTGGACACGGCGGCCTACGACGAGGCGTCCGAAGAGGTGATGAATCTGCTGCGCGACCTCGGCCATGCCGTCGAGGTGTGGGGCTGGGACGAGGCCTACCTCGGCGCCGATGTGGACAACCCCGTCGAGCTGGCCGAGCAGATCCGGGAGGTCATCGGTCAGACGGAGTTGTCGTGTTCCGTCGGCATCAGCGACAACAAGCAGCGCGCCAAGGTCGCGACGGGGTTCGGCAAACCGGCCGGCATCTATCAGCTCACCGACGAGAACTGGATGGCGGTGATGGGCGACCGCGACGTCGACGCGTTGTGGGGTGTCGGCCCGAAGACCGCGAAAAAGCTTGCCGGCATGGGCATCACCACAGTCGCCGACCTCGCCGCGACCGATGCGACGCTGCTCACCACGGCCTTCGGGCCGACGACCGGACTGTGGATACTGCTGCTGGCCAAGGGCGGCGGCGACACCAACGTCAGCGCCGAACCGTGGGTGCCGCGGTCACGCAGCCACGTCATCACCTTCGCGAAGGACCTGACTGAACGCACCGAAATCGACTCCTCTGTCGTCGAACTCGCGCAGCAGACCCTGAAAGAGATTGTGTCCCAAGGCCGCATCGCCACCAGGGTGGCCGTCACCGTACGCACCAACACGTTCTACACCAGGACCAAGATCCGCAAGCTGCCCGCACCGAGCGTCGATGCCGACGTGATCAACGAGACGGCGCTGGACCTTCTCGACCAGTTCGAACTCGACCGGCCCGTCCGGCTGCTCGGGGTCCGGCTGGAGCTCAACCCTCCGGAAGGCGGGTACTGAGCCACATGTTGCAGACGGTCGCCATCCGCGGGTACCGCTCGCTGCGCGAGATCGTGCTGCCGCTGGCTCGGCTCACGGTCGTCACAGGCGCCAACGGCACCGGAAAGTCCTCGCTGTATCGGGCGTTGCGGCTGCTCGCCGACTGCGGCCGCGGCGAGGTGATCGGCTCGCTCGCACGCGAGGGCGGGCTCGACTCGGTGTTGTGGGCCGGTCCTGAGCAACTCAGTGGCGCGCGCCGCACCGGAAAGGTCGAGGGCACGTCGCGAATCGGCCCCGTCTCGCTCGAACTCGGCTTCGCCTCCGATGATTTCGGCTACCTCGTCGACCTCGGACTGCCGCAGATGGCCGGGCACAATTCGTTGTTCTCGCTCGACCCGGAGATCAAGCGTGAAGCGGTGTTCGCCGGAAGGGTGATGCGGGCCAGCTCGACGCTGGTGCGGCGCACCCGCGACTACGCCGAGGCCAGCGCGGAATCCGGGCGCGGCTTCGACGAGATGACGCGCTCGCTGCCCGCTTATCGCAGTGTGCTCGCGGAATACGCCCACCCGGGCGCGCACCCCGAACTCGCCGCCGTCCGGCACCGGCTGCGCGGCTGGCGGTTCTACGACGGCTTCCGGGTGGACTCGGCTGCACCGTCGCGACGCCCCCACGTCGGCACCCGCACACCGGTGCTCTCCGACGACGGTGGCGATCTGGCGGCCGCCGTGCAGACCATCATCGAGGCGGGGTTCGACGACCTGGCGCGTGCGGTCGCCGACGCGTTCGACGGTGCGACCCTGTCGGTGGCGGTGCGTGACGGGCTGTTCGATCTGCAGCTGCAGCAGCGCGGCATGCTCCGACCGCTGCGCGCCGCCGAACTGTCCGACGGCACACTGCGTTTCCTGCTGTGGGCCGCCGCGCTGCTGAGCCCGCAGCCGCCATCGCTCATGGTGCTCAATGAGCCGGAGACCTCACTTCACCCAGACCTGGTGCGGCCGTTGGCATCCCTGATTCAAGCTGCCGCGGATCAGACCCAGGTCGTCGTCGTCACCCACTCGCGGGCGATGCTCGAATTCCTGGCCACCGTGCCCGTCACCGACGCCGCCGACGACGACGCCATCGAGATCGAGTTGTACAAGGAACTCGGTGAGACGCGCGTGAAGGGCCTGGGCATGCTGACGACGCCCCCGTGGGACTGGGGCAAGCGCTAAGCGCTAGCGCGACGGCCGCAGCGCTCGACTGAACAGGACGTTGGCCTGTCGCATCGCCACGCTATACGGCCACCACGCAACGCGTTTGAACGCGTACAGCGCGCGGATGTCGTGCGAGGTGTAGATCAGGAATCGGTTGCGGCGCACACCGCGCAGAATCCTGTCGGCGACATGCTCAGGCGACACCGCGTGCCCACTGAAGCGATCTGTCCACCGCTTCACGCTGGGATCGTCGCGATCCACGCCTGCGATGTGAACCGTCTGCACCAGTGGGGTTTTCACAGCGCCGGGCACCACCACCGACACCCCGATGCGGTAGCGCGCCAGGTCGAAGCGCAACACTTCCGACAGGCCGAGAAGGCCGTATTTGCTCGCGCTGTAGGCCGCATGCCACGGCAGCGCCACCAGGCCGGCCGCGGATGACACGTTGACCAGATGCCCGCCGTTGCGCGCCGCCAGCATGGGCGGCATGAAGGTCTCGATGACGTGGATCGGTCCCATCAGGTTGATGTCGACCATCGAGCGCCAATGATGGTGGGTGAGCTTGTCCACCGTTCCCCACGCCGATACCCCGGCGATGTTCATCACCACATCCATCGGGGGATGGTTGGCGTGGATGTGCTCGCCGAACGAGGTCACCTCGTCGTAGTCGGAGATGTCGAGCACGCGATGCTCGGGCACCTTCGCGCCGAGCGCCTTGGCATCGGCGACAGTCTTTTCCAGGCCTTCGGCGTCGCGGTCGGTGAGGTACAGCTCGGCGCCGTCGACGGCCAGCTTCAGCGCGGTGGCACGGCCGATCCCGCTGGCGGCTCCGGTGATGAAACAACGCTTGCCCGAAAAGCCGCTACCCCCCATGACGCCAGCCATGGCGGTGAGACTACCGGTCAGGCCAGAACGCGCTGAGCCACAGCCGCTCGACGATGTCGATGGCGCGCGCGGGATCCTGTCCGCGTCCGACGAAGGTGCTGTCGTGGGTCAGCGTCAGGGTGGTGACGGCTGCCATCGTGCGCACCAGCGCGGGCACGTCGTCGGAGATCGGGCGCGCATCGGGATCCTGCTCGAGCAGCGTGATGAGTTTCTCGATCACGCCGTCGTAGAAGTCGTCCATCATCTCGCGGATTTGCGCGTCGGTGTATCGGGCCACCTCGCACGCCGACAACACCGGGTCGTCGTTGGCATAGACGGCGGCGGCGCTGCCGACCATCCGCTTCGCGAACGCGGCAGGGGTCTCGCCGGGTTCACGCGGTGCGAAGTGGTGGGTCAGTTCGTCGAGCAACTCATTCGCCTCGGCCAAGACCACAGCGAGTACCGCGTACTTGGAGTCGAAATAGAAGTAGAAGCCGGAGCGGGCGACGCCGGCACGCTCGCTGATGGTGCTGACTGACAGATCGGCGAACGACCGCTCCTGAAGTAGCTCGCGCACGGCGGTGACGATGGCCTCACGTTGCCGGTCGCCGCGGCTGCGGCGGGCCTGCTGTGGAGCGGGTTGGGCAGTCATGGCCCTAGACCTTCGCATTTAGGGCACGCCGGGACAAAACTTGACATGCGTCAAGTCTGCCATCCAGGATGAAGATAGGAGTGACAACGGCCACAGTCTTTTTGCCTCAGGAGCGTGCATGGCGACCATCAGCACTAAGGACTACCTATTTGACCAGGCCAAGCGGCGTTTGAAGCCGACTCCGGTCACCATCCCCGGTATGGGTCTGGCCGAGAAAAGGCTGCGCAAACACGAATTCAAGCAATTCCCGTTGGCACAGCCACCCGCAGGCAGTGGCCTCAAGGCGGTCACGGGCGACTCGGGCCTGCCGATCATCGGCCACCTGATCGAGTTCTTCCGCATGGGTCCGGACTATGCCGTGGAGATCTACCGCAAGTACGGCCCGATCCACTACAACCACTCGCCGGCGCTGTCGGCGGTGGCGGCGCTAGGCCCGGACGCCACGCAGGCTGTCTTCTCGAACCGAAACAAAGAGTTCTCCCAGCGCGCCTGGGATCCGGTCATCGGCCCGTTCTTCGACCGCGGGCTGATGCTGCTCGACTTCGACGAGCACATGTTCCACCGCCGGATCATGCAGGAAGCCTTCACCCGCACGCGGCTGTCCGGCTATGTCGAACACATCGACGCGGTGGCCAGCCAGGTGGTGGCCAACGACTGGGTCGCCAACGACCCACGGTTCCTTTTCCATCCGGCGGCCAAGGAACTCACGCTCGACATCGCTTCGGTGGTGTTCATGGGCCATGAAGCGGGCACCGACCGTGAACTGGTGACCACGGTCAACCGGGCCTTCACCACGACCACGCGCGCAGGCAACGCGATCATCCGCAAGCCGGTGAAGCCGCTGACGTGGTGGCGTGGCATCGAGGCGCGTAAGACGCTCGAGAACTACTTCACCGAACGACTCAACGAAACGCGCGGCATCGAGGGCACCGACATGCTCAGCGTGTTGCGTCAGGCCGAGGACGAGGACGGTCAGCGGTTCACCGACAGCGACATCGTGGCGCACATGATCTTCCTGATGATGGCCGCCCACGACACGTCGACGTCGACGATGACGACGATGGCCTATCACCTGGCGGCCAACCCCGAATGGCAGGACCGCTGCCGCGACGAGTCGGCCCGCATCGGCGACGGCCCACTGGACATCGAGGCGCTCGACAAGCTGGAAACCTACGACCTGGTGATCAACGAGGCCCTGCGCATGGTCACTCCGTTGCCGATGAACTTCCGCCGGGCGATCCGAGACACCGACCTGCTCGGCTACTTCATCCCGGCCGGCACCGATGTGGTGACGTGGCCGTCCCTCAATCACCGGCTGCCCGAGCTGTGGACGAACCCCGAGAAGTTCGATCCCGACCGGTTCGCCGAGCCACGCAACGAGCACAAGCAGCACCGCTACGCGTTCGCGCCGTTCGGCGGCGGTGCCCACAAGTGCATCGGCATGGTCTTCGGTCAGCTGGAGATCAAGACCGTCATGCACCGGCTGCTGCGCAAGTATCGGCTCGAGCTGACCAACCCCGGGTACAAGCCGCGGTACGACTACGGCGGCATGCCGGTGCCCCTCGACGGCATGCCGATTGTGTTGCGGCCCTTGCGCTGACGCTCAGGCGGCGAAATAGGATTCCCGGTCGTAGATTCTCCAAAAAAACAACCTGGAATCCTATTTCGCGCAGACCTACGCGGTCAGCAGCCGGTTTGCACACGCGATGATCGCGCGCAGCGCGGACTGCGTGGGATCGTCGGACCAGCCCATCGCCCACTGGGATTGCACGCCGTCGGACCCACGGACGAAGGTCGCCGTGTGCTCGCCGACCGGAACCTGGTGGAACGCCGTCGTCTCGACCGCGATGCCACGGTCGTACAGCATCTCGGTCAACGCCGCGACGGGCCCACACGCCGCGGCCGACGACGTGCTGATGCGATCACCGATGGCCAGGGTGGCCTGATAGTGGCGGGCTTGCGGGCCAAGCCGGCTCGACGGCCGCTCGTCGTCGGTGCACCGCCAGTTGCCGAGCCGCAGCGGTCCGGAACTGGACGCGTAGTGATCGTGAAACGCCTCGAACGACATCGCGGCGGCCTCCTGGCGCAGACCGCGGGGCATCGGGGCGTTGAGCTGAGCCGCGAACGTCAGCGGTGCTGGGCTGGTAGCGGATCGGATTGTCATGTGTGCCGGTCTTCTCAATCAGAGGAAGTGACCGACGTAGTAGCTCGACCCACAGCGAGGGGTCGGTCTGGATCAGACCCCGCTGCGGGTTGCTACTACGATTCGCCTCGGCACGTTCGCGATGCTAGGCGCTCAACCGGACCCTGTGCAATCCATTTTGGTTATCGCGTTCGGCTAGCTCAGCGCGCCGGCGAACAGCGGCAGGAACGGACGGTGATTGGGCCGGCCGTCGCGGCGGAACGGCATGCTGTCCCGCGACGCGACGTACCACTCGTCGCGCGGCACTGCGGTGAGATCGAGGCGACGACCGCACAATGCGGCGATGGTGTGCAAGAGCAACGTGCCCGTGCGGCCGTTGCCGTCCCGGAACGGATGGATGTGGTTGTAGTCGGCGTAGAGCCGGGCCAACCGGTACGCCAACCCCGCGGAATCGAGGCCGGCGCCGTTAGCCGCGAGCGCACGCGCGGTTTCCTCGAGAAGCGCCATCAGCCGCCCCAGCGCCGATTGCCACGCGAAAACCGAATCACCGCGCCGCAGTTCGGTGATGCGGTAGCTGCCCGCCCACGAATAGACGTCGGAGAACAGATGCTGATGGATGGCGCGCACATCGACCATGTGAACACCGATCGCGCCATCGGCCAGCATCCGGTGCCACATCGCCATCCGTCCCGCGGTGGCGACGAACTCGAGATCCGAAAGGGCCGCCTGCGAATCAACCTCGAAGTTGTTGCGCAGCACCATCGTTCCCGGTATCAGGTAGGGCCGGCTGCGACGGAGTATGTGCCGGTAGTCGCGCCGATGCGGTTGACCGTTGGATGGATGGACGGCTCGGTAGGACGCCAGGTATTCACCGAACGGCGTTTCATCGCTGAGCAGTCGGATGAGTGCGTCGATGTGGTCGTCGGTCGGTTGCCAGCCTTCGAGCCGCTCAGCGGCGATGGTCTGGTCGATGGCGTGCCGGAGCGGCGTCGGCAGCCCATCCCGGGCGGGCGTCATGCTCAACGAAACGACGCCGTCGACGCGAGGTAGGTGAGTTTGCGTCGGATGCCGCTGACTTCCCGCGCCACGGTTCGCACGGTGGCACGCTCGGCAGGCGCCAAGTCCGACAAGGACACTCGCTCGGTGACGGGTTCACCTTTCATCCAGGCGCCTGCTCGCATCCGCCAGCGGATTCGCGACAATGACACGTAACAGTCCCGCAGGATCGACGCGTCGTCGGCGTCGAGCAGCTTCCCGGTCGCCGCATCGGTGAGCCGCTGCAGCGTCGATAACTCGGTCGAGCCCGCCGAAAGTGCGCCCCAGCGCGCGATTTTCACGATCGGGTCGACGGCGGCCAGCTTCAGATCAACGGCATCGGCCTGGGTGGCGAACACCCGCAGCCGCGACGGGATGTTCGCGCGCACCGCGGTGGCGTCCTGCAGCATGGCGTGCCGCGCCTGCGGGTGTCGCCGGGCGGCATCCACGGTGCGCGATCGCAGGTCGTCGCTCAGATCCAGCACGCCGGCCGCGTCGGCCAACAATCCCGTCATCACCACGCCCCGGTCCTCGGCAGGCTCGGCGCACCAGCGCTCGGTCGATTCGGCCCAGTTGGCGCGCCTGCGGCAGAATCGGCCGCGACTCGCCAGCACCCCGTTGGCGTCCGGTGGCACCTGGCAGCGCTCCAGCAGCGCGTGCACGTCGGCGGCCAGCGCCAGCACTTCGCTCTTGCCCGCATCGTCCACACCGTCGTCGAGGGCGATCAGTGTCTCGACATCAGAACCCGGAATGGCCTCGCCGCGCGCGACGCTGCCCGAGACATACCACGTCCACCCCAGCGATCTACCGTCGGCGACCACGCGCGCGGCCGCCGCGACCGATCGCCGCAGCACCTCCGACCAGGCCGCGGCCAAGGTCAGGGTCGGCGTGTGCGCCGCCAACTCGGCGGCCACCGCCTCGCGTGCCCGGCGCACACCGGCACGCAATTCGGGCTCATCACGCGCGGCATCGATATCCACGATGGTCGCCGCAATCCCGATCTGGCTGTGCACGCGGTCGATTGTCACCGATCGGCGCGATGGTCACACGGTTGTGACAAACAGGAAACCTCCGAAACGAAAACCACCGCTAATTTCTATCGCACGACAGGTATTGGACCTCACCACAGGAGACCTTGCATGACCGCGACCGTGGATCCGGTGAATCCGGCGATCTCCTCCAAGGAGGACGCCGACTCACTGGCCGAACTCGGCTACACCCAGGAACTGCACCGCGGCATCGGCGGATACGCCGCGTTCGCTTCCGGGTTCTCATTCGTCTCGATCCTGACCACCGTGTTCGCTCTGTTCGCTCTCGGCTTCGGCCTCGGCGGACCCGCGTTCTTCTTCACATGGCCGATCGTGTTCGTCTGCCAGTTCTGCGTCTGCCTGGTGTTCGCCGAACTGTCCGGGAAATTCCCTGTCGCGGGCGCGATCTACCAGTGGTCGCGGCGACTGGCCGGCAATGCCGTCGGCTGGTTCGCAGGCTGGTTCATGCTGATCGGCTACATCGTCAGCGTCTCGGCGCTGGCGATCGCCATGCAGAGTGTGCTGCCGTCGATCTGGAGCGGCTTCCAACTCGTCGGCGATGACCCGTCGCTCACGTCGGTCAGCGGCGCCACCAACGGCATCATCCTCGGCACCATCACGATCGTGCTCTGCACGATCATCAGCAGCGTCGGCGTGTCATTCATGGGCAAGATCACCGTGACGGGTGTGACGATCGAAATCATCGGCGTCGTGCTGATCGTCGCGGCCATGTTCCTCACCGCCGAGCGTGGCCCGGCGCAGGCGGTGCTGTCCACCGGCGGCCACGGCTCAGGTCTCGGCTACACACCGGCATTCCTGGCCTCGATGCTGATGGCCGCCTACGTGATGTACGGATTCGACAGCGCCGCAGAGCTTTCCGAGGAGACACGGGACCCGCGCAAGACCGCGCCGCGA
>DATJIX010000210.1:0-4421 GCA_035492865.1 Mycobacterium sp.
CCGACGCTGGTGATGGCGCTGACGTGCTGGTGGCTGATCAGCCGTGAGGTCATCCCGCGGCTCGGCCACGCGGTGAAGATCAGCCGCGCCGCGGCGTGGACGGCGGCGGGCATGTTCCTTGCGTTCTGGCTGCCGCTGAACAACGGGCTGCGGCCGGAACCGATTATCGCCCTTGGCATCCTGCTGACCTGGTGCTCAGTGGAGCGGGGGGTGGCCACCAGTCGGCTGCTGCCGGTCGCCATCGCGATCATCATCGGCGCGCTGACCCTGTTCTCCGGGCCGACAGGCATCGCCGCCGTCGGCGCCCTGCTTGTCGCCGTCGGTCCGCTGAAAACCATTGTCGCCGCGCATACTTCGCGTTTCGGATACTTTGCTCTGCTGGCTCCGATCCTGGCGGCGTGCACGGTGACGATCATCCTGATCTTCCGCGACCAGACGCTGATCGGCGAACTGCAGGCCAGCACCTTCAAGTCCGCGGTCGGACCGAGCCTGAGCTGGTTCGACGAACACATCCGTTACGAGCGGCTGTTCACCACCAGCCCTGACGGCTCGGTGGCGCGCCGGTTCGGGGTGCTGACGCTGCTGCTGGCGCTTGCCGTCTCGGTGGCAATGTCGTTGCGCAAGGGCCGCATTCCCGGCACCGCGCTCGGGCCGAGCCGACGCATCGTCGGCATCACCATCATCTCGTTCCTGGCGATGATGTTCACCCCCACCAAGTGGACGCACCACTTCGGGGTGTTCGCCGGGCTCGCAGGATCACTCGGCGCGCTGGCCGCGGTGGCGATCACCGCCACCGCGATGAAGTCGCGGCGCAACCGGGCCGTGTTCGCCGCCGCGGTGCTGTTCGTGATGGCGCTGTCGTTCGCGACCGTCAACGGTTGGTGGTACGTCTCCAACTTCGGGGTGCCGTGGTCGAATCAGTTCCCCGAGTGGCACTTCGGCTTCACCACATTCCTGCTCGGCCTCTCGGTCCTCGCCCTGGTGGTAGCGGCGTGGTTCCACTTCTCGGGCCGCGACGAATCACCGCCGACGCAACGCCGTTGGCAGCGAATTGTGCAGTCCCCGTTGGCGATTGCGACGTGGGTTCTCGTGGTCTTCGAAGTGTTGACCCTGACGCTCGGGATGACGCAGCAGTTCCCGGCGTGGAGCAACGGCCGCTCGAACCTCGAGGCGCTCACCGGCAAGACCTGCGGCCTTGCCAACGACGTGATGGTCGAGCAGGACCCCAACGCCGGGCTGCTGACGCCCATCGACGTTCCGGTCGGCGAGGCGCTGGGCTCCGTAACAGCGGAAGGCTTCGGCCCCAACGGTATTCCCGCCGACGTGTCCGCCGACCCGGTCATGGAGTCGCCCGGTACCTCCAACTTCGCGGACACCGAAACCGGCACCATGACCGCCAATGAGGCGGGCACGGAGGGCGGCACCACCGCAGCGGCGGGTGTCAACGGATCGAAGGCCCGGCTGCCGTACGGCCTCAATCCGGCCCGCACACCCGTGATGGGCAGCTGGCGCAGCGGTACCCAGCAGCCCGCGGTGCTGCGCTCGGCGTGGTACCGACTGCCGCCCCGTGACGAGGCAGGTCCGCTGCTCGTCGTCTCGGCGGCGGGCCGGTTCGATCCCGGCGAGGTCGTCGTGCAATGGGCCAACGACAAAGGCGAGCCTGCGGGCGGCGTCGGATTCGCCGACGTCGGCTCGGCTCCGGCATGGCGCAACCTGCGCGCCCCGATGGCCGCGATCCCGCGCGACGCCACCCAGATCCGCGTGGTCGCCACCGACGATGACCTCAACCCTCTGCACTGGATAGCCGTCACCGCGCCACGGATCCCGCAGCTGCGCACCCTGCAGGACGTCGTCGGCTCGCAGGATCCGGTGCTGCTCGACTGGCTGGTTGGCATGGCGTTCCCCTGCCAGCGGCCGTTCGGCCACCAGTACGGCGTCGTCGAGGTGCCGAAGTGGCGCATTCTGCCCGACCGCTTCGGTGCGGAGGCCAACTCGCCGGTGATGGACAACCTTGGCGGCGGCCCGCTCGGCATCACCGAACTCCTGCTGCGGTCCACCACCGTGCCGACGTATCTCAAGGACGACTGGTTCCGCGACTGGGGTGCGCTGCAGCAGCTCACGCCGTTCTACCCGAACGCGCAACCGGCACGGCTCGATCTCGGTTCGGCAACTCGTAGCGGACTCTGGAGCCCGGCGCCGCTGCGCCATTAGGTCCGTCGCCTACCATCGAGCCTCGTGCCTGCCCACCGAATCGCCCGGCTGATCGCCGTCATCGCGGGCGTCGCGGGCGTGGTGCTGTGCGGTCTCACGCCGCTGCTGCCGGTCAACCAGACCACCGCGACGATCGCCTGGCCGCAGGCGCCCGGCCCGGACGGGCTGGTCAGCGACATCACCGCGCCGCTGGTGTCCGGCGCACCGCAGGCCCTCGACGTTTCGATCCCTTGCCTGACGATCGCCACCCTGCCTGCCTCGGGCGGCGTCGTGCTCTCGACCAACCCGCCCGGCGGCATCGAGTCCACCCGTAACGGGCTGTTCGTCACCGCCAATGCCCAATCCGTCGTCGTCGCTTTCCGCGACTCGGTGGCCGCGGTCGCACCGAGGGCCGCCGTCGCGTCCGGCGCGTGCACCGCCCTGCACGTCTGGGCCAATCCCGGAGCCGTCGGCGCCGACTTCATCGGCATACCCGGCGCCACCGGCACGCTGGCGGCGGAGAAGAAGCCCCAGGTGACCGGCGTGTTCACCGACCTGAAGGTGGCGGCCCAGCCGGGTCTGTCCGCCCGCATCGACGTCGACACCCGGTTCATCACATCGCCGTCGGCGCTGAAGCTCGGGGTAATGGTGCTCGGCGTCATCTGTGTGGTGGCGTCGATCATTGCGCTGGCAGTGCTGGACCGCCGGTCAGGCCGCCGGGTGCGCGACGCGTGGCGACGGTTCTTGCGGGTCAGCCTGTCGACGTGGCTGGCCGACATCGGCGTCATCGGCACCCTGCTGCTCTGGCATCTCATCGGCGCGACCTCATCCGACGACGGCTACAACCTCACCATCGCGCGGGTGTCCGCCGATGCGGGCTATGCGGCCAACTACTACCGCTTCTTCGGCGCCACCGAGGCACCGTTCGACTGGTACCAGTCGGTGCTCGCCCACCTGGCCGCGATCAGCACGGCAGGCGTCTGGATGCGGCTGCCCGCCACCGCGGCGGCCATCGGCACCTGGCTGATCATCAGCCGCTGTGTGCTTCCCCGGCTCGGCAGGCGGCTGGCCAACAACAGGGTCGCGGTCTGGACCGCCGGAGCGGTGTTCCTGGCGGCATGGCTGCCGTTCAACAACGGCCTTCGACCCGAACCGTTGATCGCGTTCGGCGCGCTGGCGACGTGGATCCTTGTCGAGAACGCCATCGCCACCCGCCGGTTGTGGCCTGCCGCGGTCGCGATCGTCGTTGCGGTGTTCAGTGTGACGCTCGCGCCACAGGGCCTGATCGCGCTCGCGCCGCTTCTGGTCGGGGCGCGGGCCGTCGCCGGCGTGATCCGGCGCAGGCGCGCGGTCGACGGGCTGCTCGCCCAGCTGGCCCCGCTGGCCGCCGCGCTGTCGCTGATCTTCGTCGTGATCTTCCGCGACCAGACGCTGGCCACCGTCGCCGAATCCGCGCGCATCAAGTACAAGGTCGGCCCGACCATCCCCTGGTATCAGGAATTCCTGCGCTACTACTTCCTCACCGTCGAGGACAGTGCCGACTCGTCGCTGACCCGACGGTTCGCCGTGCTGATCCTGCTGGTCTGCCTGTTCGGCATGTTGGCGGTGCTGCTGCGGCGCGGCGGCGTGCCGGGGATGGCGAAGGCCCCGGTGTGGCGGTTGATCGGTGCGACGGCTGTCGGCCTGCTGCTGTTGACGTTCACGCCGACGAAGTGGGCGGTGCAGTTCGGCGCGTTCGCCGGCCTGGCAGGCGCACTCGGCGGTGTGACGGCCTTCGCGTTCGCCAGGGTGGGGCTGCACAGCAGACGGAACCTGGCGCTGTACGTGACGGCGCTGCTGTTCGTATTGGCTTGGGCCACATCGGGTATCAACGGCTGGTTCTACGTCGGCAACTACGGGGTGCCGTGGTTCGACAAGCAGCCGGTCATCGTCGGTATCCCGGTCACCGGCATCTTCCTGGCGCTGGCGATCGTGACCGGCCTGCTGGCCGGCTGGCTGCACTTCCGGATGGACTACACCGGGCACACCGAGGTCGCCAATACCCGGCGCAATCGGGTGCTGGCGTCCACACCGCTGCTGGTGGTGGCGGTCATCATGGTCGTGCTCGAAGTGGGCTCGATGGCCAAGGGCGCCGCACAGCGCTATCCCACCTACACCACTGCCAAGGCCAATGTCGGCGCCCTGGCTGGTTTTTTCGGGGGAACATCCAATCCTAGCTGCGCGATGGCCGA
>DATJIX010000211.1:0-5556 GCA_035492865.1 Mycobacterium sp.
GCGGCGATGAAGACGTTCGAACGAACCAGGCCCGCCGTCGGCGCGATGGCACTCGGTGTCGCCCGCGCGGCGTACGAGTATGCGTTGGAGTACGCGCAGCAGCGGGAACAGTTCGGGCGCAAGATCGCCGACTTCCAAGCCATCGCGTTCAAGCTGGCCGACATGAAGACCCGCGTCGACGCCGCGCGCCTGCTGGTCTGGCGTGCAGGCTGGATGGCCCGCAACAACAAACCGTTCACCAACGCCGAGGGGTCGATGGCCAAGCTGGTGGCCAGCGAGACCGCTGTCTACGTGACGGACGAGGCCATTCAGATCCTGGGCGGCAACGGCTACACGCGGGAGTACCCGGTCGAGCGCATGCACCGCGACGCCAAGATCTTCACCATCTTCGAGGGCACGAGCGAGATTCAGCGGCTCGTCATGGGCCGGGCGATCACCGGACTGCCCGTCCGCTAGCGGCTATCCCGTCGGGGTGAACGAAAAGGCAAGCACCGCAACGGCTGCGATCAACAACAGCCATGCCACCGCGGGCACGACGATGCCGCGCCGACGTCGTGCGGTGAAGAACGACAACACAACCGCAATAACCGCGACAGCCGGTGCGCCGTATTGGATGAGGACGAAGCCAAGCTCACCCGGGCCCGTGCGCGGACACGGTTGGTGGGTGCATCCGGCGGTACCCATGATCTGCATGTAGAGGAAGGCGACGACCGCGATGGCGCCGGGGATCGTGGCAAGGGCGAGGACCCAATTGGTGATATGCGCGGCGCGACTGGCCTCCTCGGTGCTTCGCCGGTCGACTGCGGTCATTCTTGCCGCGTACCCGACCGCGGGGCTGCTCAAACCGCGCGAATCCCGGTGTACACCAATAACAAACCGACCACCGCGAGGAACCCGGCCATCAGGACGGCATGCTGGCGTTCCATCCACTGTTTGAGCCGTTCGAGCTGATGGTCCACCCGTTCGCCTGCAATGGCATAGGCGAGCATCGGAATCAGGACCGACGAACCAGCGATGAAGGTGTAGTACGCAACGGCCAACCAGGGGCCGGCCGCGCCAAACGTCGCCGTGCCGATCACCACCCCCGCGGCGGCATTCATCACGAGCACCTTGGGATTGACCAGGATCAGCCCCACCGCGATGGCGCCCGCTCCCGCGGGTGTTAGCCTGCTCAGCCGGTTCAGCCACGCCGGCTGCTTGGCGACCCGGTGGCGGGTCAGCCACCGCCATACCGCGAGGGCCAGAAGCGCGATGCCTGCCGCGATCCGAACCCATGCGGCCCAGGTCGGTGCGGGCCGGTTGAGCCCGTCGAGCAGGCGAGGCAGTTGCACGAACACGGCAGTCGTCGCCGCCAGCCCGACGAGCCAGCCGAACATGAAGGCCAGCCCGGTGGGGCGGGGACGCTCGGACTGCAGCACCAGAACGATTGCCGGGATGATCGTCAACGGCGACATGGCAACCACCAGTGCCAGCGGAATGAGCTGGCCGAACACTGCCACGCCACTACCCGACATGGGCAGCGATCTTAGCCAGCTATGCCGAGATCAGCGTGCGGCGAGCGCGAGGGGCCGCGAACGCGGCTTGTGCCGACCGTGAACCAGGTAGGCCAGCCAGCGAATGTCGAGAAGCATTCAGATCGACCTGTCTCTATGCGCTCTTGGTGAGGAGCGGAAGGAGCCGACGACGTTCCATCATGGCGTCGGCGAAGTTGTGTAGTGCGTCCGCGACCGACTCCACTGTCGGCAGCTCGACCCGATCGTCGAAGCTGCGCACCGCGCGGCTGACCGGTTGGCTCGCGATGAGCGACCATTCGACCCCCGCGGCGCAGCAGGCGTCGTCGAGGTCGCTGAGCAACGAAATGATGTGGGGGGTCGCGGAACTCACACCGCTCAAATCCAGCACCACTGGCTTCTCCCGAAGGACGAAGCGCTTGGCGTACTGACTGACCTTGTCGAGGTTCGCGTCGTCGAGGTCACCGGTGACCGTGACCACTGTCGCCAACTGGCGGCTGCATGCCCGGATCTGTGCGCCGTCGCAGTCGAGCACCGGATTGCCATACATGTGCAGCCTCCCCTCGTTCATCAACCTTGTAACTGAAGCTACGGAGCCGATTTAAGGCAACGGGGAGTAACCGCTAATACTTTAATAAGAACCGCTTTTGGTCCGGCTAGCAAACTGCTCAGCGACCACGCATCCACTGCGGTCCCGAGTAGTTCTCCCAGGGGTTGTAATCGGCCAACAAGGGCTCCTGGCCGGGCCGCTGATCTTCGGGCACATGCTGCAGGTTGATCCTGATCCGGTACCAGATCGAGCTCGGCCCACGCATGCCGTCGACCAAAATATCTGCGGGTTGGAGCTTTTCGGCTACTGACGGGTAACGTCCGCGCCATTCATCGAGCGCGGCCAGCGCCTCATCCTTGGTCTTGGTCCTGGCGATCTCGATCAGCGGCATCACCGATTCACGGCGGCCCGTGCCCTTCTTGGCGCCCCTGGGTGCTCTTTCAGCGGGTCCCAACCGGTCGGCCAGGTCAAGGAGAGCGTCCAGCTTGCCCGCGGCGTCGTCCATGCCCTCCCATGGATCGCCGTGCTCCGCGAAACGCCCTGGCACCGTGGCGATCGTGAAGTTCTCCGGTTGGCAGTCAGCGACCTCGTCCCAGAACAGCGGCGTCGACACCCTGGCGTCCGGGGTGGCCCGCACCGAGTATGCCGATGCGACCGTGCGGTCGAAAGCGTTCTGGTTGAAGTCGACGAACACGCCTTCGCCACGTTCCTCTTTCCACCACCGCGCCGTCGCGAGTCCCGGTGCCCGGAGTTCGACCTCGCGGGCCACCGCCTGCGCCGCCAACCGGACGAGTTTGAACGGCCACTGCCGCTCGATGCGGGTATAGATGTGAAAGCCACGGGAGCCCGACGTCTTCGGCCAGGCTGTCAGCCCGTGCTCCTCGAGCACCTCGCGCGCGATCAGTGCCACGTCGAGGATCTGGCGCCACTGCACACCCGGCATCGGGTCCAGGTCGACGCGCAATTCGTCGGGGTGCGCGAGGTCATCGGCGCGCACCGGGTGCGGGTTGAGGTCGACACACCCCATGTTGATCGCCCACACCAGACCGGCCGCATCGCGGATGACTGCTTCCTTGGCCGAGGTGCCCGAGGCGTACTTCAACTCGGCCACGTCGACGAAATCGGGCCGCTTCTCGGGTGCCCGCTTTTGGAAGACGGCTTCCTCGGTGATGCCCTTGACGAACCGCTTGAGGATCATCGGCCGATCACTCACGCCGCGCAGCGCGCCGTCGGCCACCGCGAGGTAGTAGTGGATCAGGTCGAGTTTCGTCACCCCGATATCGGGGAAAACGACCTTGTCAGGGTGGGTGATCGTGACCTGCCGACCGTCCACGTCCAGCGACTGGGAAGCGGCCATATCGTCATGGTAATTTCCCGGCCGCGCTGAGACGCCCGTCACTAGTGTGGGGTTCATGCCTAAGCTCACCGATCTTCCGTTGCAGGCAGTTGCCAAAGCCCAACAGCTCGTCGAACGCGGATCGGCAGAGCTGCACTACGCCTACAAGATGTTGGAAGCCGGCGCCTTCAAGCTCGAGCCGCCGCAAAACGTCGCGGCGATGTTCGCCGACATCCGGCGGTGGGGCGAGTTCGGCATGATCCCGGCGCTCAACGCGCGCCGTACGCCCAACCGCACCGCCATCATCGACGACTTCGGCGAGATCACCTTCAAGGAGCTCGACGAGGCCGCGCACGAGGTCGCCAACGGCTTGCTGAAGATGGGCGTCAAGGGCGGCGACGGAGTCGCGATCCTGGCCCGCAACCATCGCTGGTTCCTGATCGCGGTGTATGGCTGCGCCAGGGTCGGCGCGCGAATCATCCTGCTCAACAGCGAGTTCTCCGGGCCACAGATCAAGGAAGTGTCGGAGCGCGAGGGCGCCAAGCTGATCATCTACGACGACGAGTACTTCGACGCGGTGTCGAAGGCCGATCCGGAGTTGGGCAAGCTGCGCGCCCTTGGCGTCAACCCAGACAAGGAGGACTCGTCGAGTACCGACGAGACGCTGGAAGACCTCGTCGCGCGCAGCTCGGGCAAGCCGGCGCCGAAGGCGACGAAGCATTCGTCGATCATCATCTTGACCAGCGGCACCACCGGAACTCCCAAGGGCGCCAACAGAAGTACGCCGCCGACGCTCGCCCCGATCGGTGGCGTGCTGTCGCACGTGCCGTTCAAATCCGGTGAGGTGACGGCGCTTCCGGCGCCGATGTTCCACGCGTTGGGCTTCCTGCACGCCACCATCGCGATGATGCTCGGCACGACGCTGGTGTTGCGCCGCCGCTTCAAGCCGGCGGCGGTGCTCGAGGACATCGAGAAGTACAAGGTGACCGCGGTGGTCGTGGTGCCGGTCATGTTGTCGCGCATGGTCGATGCGCTCGAGGCCGCGGAGCGCAAGCCGAACCTGTCATCGCTGCGGATCGTGTTCGTGTCCGGTTCCCAGCTGGGCGCCGAACTCGCCCAGCGTGCGCTGAAAGACTTCGGCCCGGTCATCTACAACCTGTACGGGTCGACGGAGATCGCGTTCGCCACCATCGCCAGGCCGAAGGATCTGTCGATCAATCCGGCCACCGTCGGACCGGTGGTCAAGGGTGTGAAGGTGAAGATCCTCGACGACAACGGCAACGAAAAGCCGCAGGGCGAGGTCGGCCGGATCTTCGTGGGGAATTTCTTCCCGTTCGAGGGCTACACCGGCGGCGGCCACAAGCAGATCATCGACGGACTGATGTCCTCAGGCGACGTCGGCTATTTCGACGAGCACGGTCTGCTGTACGTCAGCGGCCGCGACGACGAGATGATCGTGTCGGGCGGCGAGAATGTCTTCCCCGCCGAGGTCGAGGATCTGATCAGCGGCCATCCCGATGTGGTCGAGGCGACGGCGCTGGGGGTGGAGGACAAGGAGTGGGGTCACCGGCTGCGCGCCTTCGTCGTCAAGACCGACGGCGCCAGCATCGGCGAGGACGACATCAAGACATACGTGCGGGAGCACCTGGCTCGCTACAAGGTGCCGCGTGAGGTGGTCTTCCTCGACGAACTGCCGCGCAACCCGACGGGCAAGGTGCTGAAGCGCGAGCTTCGGGAAATGGAAGTGGAATAGTTCCTCGGCGCCGGTGGTAGTACCACGGCGTGAACATTGATCTGAGCGGAAAGACAGCCCTCGTCACCGGGTCGACGCAGGGCATCGGGCTGGCCATCGCCGAAAGGCTCGCCAGCAGCGGTGCCCGTGTCGCCGTCAATGGCCGCACGCCCGAGCGCGTCGAGGAAGCCGTTGCGACGGTGAAAGGCGACGTGATCGGCGTCGCCGTCGATGTGACGACCGAGGATGGCGCGGCTCAGCTGCAGCGCGAGCTTCCCGATGTCGACATCCTGGTGAACAATCTCGGCATCTTCGGTGCGGTGCCTGCCCGCGACATCACCGACGAGCAGTGGCGCACCTACTTCGACGTGAATGTGCTTGCGGCAGTGCGGCTCATCCGTATGTACCTGCCGGGCATGACCGAACG
>DATJIX010000212.1:0-11573 GCA_035492865.1 Mycobacterium sp.
CACTTCGATGTCGCGGCCACCGAGGACGAGGTGAACTACGGCGTCTCCGCGGGCGACGACTATCACGTGACGCCGTACGCCTACGTCGGGCCTTGGACGCGGCGCACCGGGCCGTTCTGGAACGCGCCGTTCGGCGCGGTCTACCCGCTCGACCCGGCACACGATGTCGATGCACTCGCGTCGCACATTGCCGACTTCTTCAACCGCGGCAGAGCGGAACTGTGATGCGGTCATGATTGCAGCCGTGGACGAAAGCACGCTCATCGCCTCGCTCCGTGACGGCGACGAATCGGTTTTCGCCGATTTGGTCGATCAGCACACACCCTCGATGCTGCGGGTGGCCCGCGGTTATGTGCCCAGCCGTGAAATCGCCGAAGAAGTGGTCCAGGAGACGTGGCTCGCGCTGCTGAAGGGCATCGACAGCTTCGAGGGGCGATCGTCTTTGCGGACATGGCTTTTCGCCGTGATGATCAACATCGCCAAGGCGCGTGGGGTGCGGGAGCGACGCGACGCCGACGCCGCGATCGTCGCGTTCACCGACGGCACCGTCGACCCGGCGCGCTTCCGTGCAGACGGCGACCCCTACCCGGGACATTGGAAACACGGCGAGGAACCCTCCCCGTTCCCCGAAACCCCGGAGGGTTCGGTACTCGGCAACGAGCTCGTCGACGTCGCCCGCGCCGAACTCGACAAGCTGCCCGATCGGCAGCGGCTCGTCGTGACGCTGCGCGACATGCTCGGGTTCGATTCCGCCGAAGTGTGTGAACTGCTGGACATCAGCATCGCCAACCAGCGGGTACTGCTGCACCGCGGCCGGTCCGCGGTTCGACACGTGCTCGAGGACTACCTGAAGGACCACTCATGACAGCCCGCGACGCAATGGACTGCAACGAACTCGTCGAGCTCGTCACCGCCTACCTGGATGGGTCCCTCGACACCCAAACCCGCGCACGGTTCGACTCCCACCTGTCGGAGTGCGACGGCTGCGAGAACTATCTGCAGCAGTTTCGCGAGACCGTGCGGACCGTGGGCAAGATCCGCAACGACGAGCTCGACCCCGCCTTCCGCAACCGCCTGTTGGACGCGTTCAAGGATTTCCACTGATCGTCACCGGGTCGTTTGCACTGCCCATATGGTGGGAACAACCCGATTTACCCCAGCGTTAGGAACATCGTGGCTACGCGAGACATCACCTCTGAAGAGTTCAACGACACCATCAACGACAACGAGATCGTGCTGGTGGATTTCTGGGCGTCGTGGTGCGGCCCGTGTAAGCAGTTCGCGCCGACATTCGCCAAGTCTTCGGAAGAGCACCCCGATGTCACGTACGTGAAGGTGGACACCGAGGCCGAACAGGAGCTGGCCGCGGCAGCGGAGATCCGTTCCATCCCCACGCTGATGGCCTTCAAGAAGGGCAAGCTGGTGTTCAACCAGGCAGGCGCCCTGCCTCCGGCGGCGTTGGAGGAGCTGGTGCAGCGGGTCAAGGAGTTCGACATCGACGCCGCGATCGCGGCCCAGGGCAACGGCGAAGCTCAGTAGGCAAACGCACGCGATAGCGTGCACGGGTGAACTTCGTCCTAGTAGACAAGCCGCGGCCGAACGTCGCGCTGGTGACGCTGAACCGGCCCGAGCGGATGAACTCGATGGCCTTCGATGTCATGGTTCCGCTCAAGAAGGTGCTCGAGGAGCTGACTTACGACAACTCGACCCGGGTGATTGTGCTCACAGGGGCGGGTCGCGGATTCTCTTCGGGGGCGGATCACAAGTCGGCCGGTTCGGTGCCGCACATCGACGGCCTCACGCGTCCGACGTTCGCGCTGCGGTCGATGGAGGTGCTCGACGACGTCATCCTGTCGCTGCGCAAGATGCATCAGCCTGTCATCGCGGCGGTCAACGGGGCGGCGATCGGCGGGGGACTGTGCCTCGCGCTGGCGTGCGACATCCGCGTCGCAGGCACCGGGGCATATTTCCGCGCTGCCGGCATCAACAACGGCCTGACCGCCAGCGAGCTCGGGCTGTCCTATCTGTTGCCGCGGGCGATCGGCACGTCGCGGGCCTTCGAGCTGATGCTGACCGGTCGCGACGTCGACGCCGACGAAGCCGAACGCATCGGGCTGGTGTCGCGCACGGTGCCGGACGACGAGCTGCTCGACGTTTGCTATCAGCTCGGCGAGCGGATCGCGTCGTTCTCGCGGCCGGGAACCGAGTTGACCAAGCGCACACTATGGAGTGGACTGGACGCCGCTAGCCTGGAAGGGCATATGCAGGCCGAGGGCCTCGGACAGCTCTTCGTCCGTTTGCTCACCGGCAACTTCGAAGAAGCGGTCGCGGCGCGCGCCGAACAGCGGGCGCCGGTCTTCACCGACGACAAGTAAGTAGGGAGCAGCAGCGTGATCACCGCAACGGACCTCGAGGTCCGCGCCGGAGCGCGCACGCTGCTCTCCACCGACGGTGCGGCGCTGCGGGTGCAGCCCGGCGACCGGATCGGGCTCGTCGGTCGCAACGGCGCAGGCAAGACCACCACCATGCGGATCCTGGCAGGCGAAGGCGAACCCTACGCGGGCTCCATCGCCCGCAGCGGGGAAATCGGTTATCTGCCACAGGATCCCAAAGAGGGCGACCTCGAGGTGCTGGCCCGCGACCGGGTGCTGTCCGCCCGCGGCCTCGACACGTTGCTGGCCGACCTGGAAAAGCAGCAGGCCCTGATGGCCGAGGTGGCCGACGACGCCGCACGCGACAAAGCCGTCCGGCGCTACGGCCAACTGGAGGAGCGGTTCGCGGCTCTGGGCGGGTATGCCGCCGAGAGCGAGGCCGGCCGCATCTGCGCGAGTCTTGGCCTGCCCGAACGGGTTCTGACGCAACCCCTTGGCACCCTCTCGGGTGGCCAGCGCCGCAGGGTCGAGCTGTCGCGCATCCTGTTCGCCGCGTCCGATACGGGTTCGGGTTCGGACACCACGCTGTTGCTCGACGAGCCGACCAACCACCTCGACGCCGACTCGCTGGGCTGGCTGCGCGACTTCCTGCGCGGCCACACCGGCGGCCTTGTGGTCATCAGTCACAACGTCGAGCTGCTCGCCGACGTCGTCAACCGGGTGTGGTTCCTCGACGCGGTGCGCGGTGAGGTCGACGTCTACAACATGGGCTGGCAGAAGTATCTCGATGCGCGCGCGACCGACGAACAGCGTCGCCGTCGCGAACGCGCCAACGCAGAACGCAAGGCCTCCGCGCTGCGGACCCAGGCCGCCAAGATGGGGGCCAAGGCCACCAAAGCCGTTGCCGCCCAAAACATGTTGCGGCGCGCCGACCGGATGATGGCCGCCCTGGACGCGGAGCGGGTGGCCGACAAGGTGGCCAGGATCAAGTTCCCGACGCCCGCGCCGTGTGGCCGCACGCCGTTGGTGGTGAAGGGCCTGACGAAGAACTACGGATCGCTCGAGGTGTTCACCGGCGTCGATCTCGCCATCGATCGCGGCTCGCGTGTCGTGGTGCTCGGCCTCAACGGCGCGGGCAAGACCACGCTGCTGCGGCTGCTGGCCGGCGTCGAGACACCCGACTCCGGTGGGCTGGAACCCGGTCACGGTCTTAAGATCGGCTACTTTGCCCAAGAGCACGACACGCTCGACAACCAGGCCACGGTGTGGCAGAACATCCGCCACGCCGCGCCCGACACCGGTGAGCAGGATCTGCGAGGTCTGTTGGGCGCGTTCATGTTCAGCGGTCCACAGTTGGATCAGCAGGCGGGCACGTTGTCCGGCGGTGAGAAGACGCGCCTCGCGCTCGCGGGCCTCGTGGCGTCGACGGCGAATGTGCTTCTGCTCGACGAACCGACCAACAACCTCGACCCTGCATCGCGCGAGCAGGTCCTCGACGCGCTGCGCTCCTACGTCGGCGCCGTGGTGTTGGTGACGCACGATCCCGGTGCCGCGGAAGCGCTCGACCCACAACGAGTGGTGCTGCTGCCCGACGGCACCGAGGACTTCTGGTCCAACGACTATCGCGATCTGATCGAGTTGGCCTAGGACGAATTGCGAACCGTTTCATCAATTCCGCCCCTCGAGTGTGAAGCCTTCTTACGCTGGGTATGCGTTGGGGACATCCACAGTGGGGAGATGTCGATGAAGAGGATGAACAAGTCGCGCGACCAAATGCTCACCGAGCTGCGCAGTGCTTACGAGGGGGGCGCGAGCATCCGGTCGCTCGTTGCGACAACGGGCCGATCGTATGGATCAGTGCACAGCATGCTGCGTGAGTCGGGTACGACGATGCGCAGCCGCGGTGGCCCGAACCACCGCAGCAGGCGCGCCAGCTAAGAGTCCTGCTGCCGCAGGGATGCCTCGACGAGGTCCAGTACGGCACTGAGCCTTTGGGGATCGTCGCCCGAAGCCAGCCGCGCGACGAGCCCGTCGAGCACGAGGTCCAGGTAGGTCTGCAGCACCGCGCTCGGCACGTCGTCACGCAGCCGCCCTGCCTGCTTCTGACGGCGCAACCGGTCGGTGGTCGCCGCGGACAGTTCGGCTGAGCGCTCGGACCAGCCGCGGTTGAACGCCGGGTCGTTGCGCAGCTTGCGCGCGATCTCGAGGCGGGTCGCCAGCCAGTCGAACTGGTCGGGTGCGGCGAGCATGTCGCGCATCACCTGAATCAACCCTTCCCGCGACGCGACATCGGCCATTCGTTCGGCATCCTCGCGGGCCAGCTCGAAGAACAACGTGTCCTTGTCGCGGAAGTGGTGAAAGATCGCACCGCGCGACAGCCCGATCGTCTGCTCGAGCCGTCGCACGGTGGCCTTGTCATAGCCGTACTCGGCGAAGCACCGCCGGGCGCCGTCGAGGATCTGGCGGCGGCGGGCCGCTAGATGGTCTTCGGTCACCCGGGGCATGAGCGGTCCTTACGACTTCAACATGTTCCGCAGCACGTACTGCAGAATGCCGCCGTTGCGGTAGTAGTCGGCCTCGCCGGGGGTGTCGATGCGCACCACCGCGTCGAACTCGACCGTGGAGGACACCGTGCCGTCTTCCGCAATCTTTTTGGCGGTGACGTGCACCGTCTTCGGCGTCTTGCCGTCGTTGAGCGCCTCGATACCGGTGATGTCGAACGTCTCGGTGCCGTCCAGCTTCAGCGACGCCGCCGACTCGCCTGCGGGGAACTGCAGCGGGATGACGCCCATGCCGATCAGGTTCGACCGGTGGATGCGCTCGAACGACTCTGTGATGACCGCCCGCACGCCGAGCAGGCTGGTGCCCTTGGCGGCCCAGTCGCGCGACGAACCGGACCCGTACTCCTTGCCGCCGAGCACGACCAGCGGAATGCCCTGCGCCGCATAGTTTTGCGCGGCGTCGTAGATGAACGCCTGCTCGCCACCCTTGGTGAAGTCGCGGGTGTAGCCGCCGGAGACGTCATCGAGCAGCTGGTTGCGCAACCGGATGTTGGCGAACGTGCCGCGGATCATCACCTCGTGGTTGCCGCGCCGGGAGCCGTAGGAGTTGTAGTCCTTCTTGTCGACCCCGTGGCTGTCGAGGTACTGCGCGGCAGGCGTGCCACCCTTGATGCTGCCTGCGGGGGAGATGTGATCGGTGGTCACCGAATCACCCAGCAGTGCCAGCACTCTGGCGCCGCTGATGTCGGTCACCGGCTCCGGCTGGGCCGGCATCCCGTCGAAGTACGGGGGCTTGCGCACGTATGTGGACTTGGCATCCCACTCGAAGGTGTTGCCCGACGGCGTAGGCAGGTTGCGCCACCGGTCGTCGCCCTTGAACACGTCCGAGTAGTTCTTCACGAACATCTCGGTGTTGATCGCCGATGCGATGGTGTCGTTGATGTCCTGCTGCGACGGCCAGATGTCCTTGAGGAAGACATCCTTGCCGTCGGTGCCCTTGCCGAGCGGTTCGGACTCGAAGTCGAAGTCCATCGTGCCCGCCAGCGCGTAGGCGATCACCAGCGGCGGCGACGCCAGATAGTTCATCTTGACGTCGGGATTGATGCGGCCCTCGAAGTTGCGGTTACCGGAAAGCACCGCGGTCACCGACAGGTCGGCGTCGTTGATCGCCTTGCTGATGTCCTCCGGCAGCGGACCGGAGTTGCCGATACACGTGGTGCAGCCGTAACCGACCAGGAAGAAGCCGAGCTTCTCCAGGTACGGCCACAGTCCGGCCTTGTTGTAGTAGTCGGTGACGACCTGCGATCCGGGCGCCATCGTGGTCTTCACCCACGGCTTGGACGTCAGGCCCTTCTCGACGGCGTTGCGCGCGAGCAGCGCCGCGCCGAGCATCACCTCGGGGTTGGACGTGTTGGTGCACGACGTGATCGCGGCGATCACGACGGCGCCGTGGTCGATGATGCAGTCACCGCGTTCGGTGGACTTGACCGTCACCGGCTTGCTCGGCCTGCCCTCGGCGCCGGCCGCCGCGGAGGCGACATCGACAGCTCCGTTGTCGGCGAATGACAGCACCGCGGGGTCGCTGGCCGGGAACGACTCCTCGACCGCCTCGTCGAGCTTGGTGTGCTCGACGGGCAGGTTCTCCTCGACGTAGTTGTGAATGTCCTTGCGGAAGGCCGTCTTCGCGTCGGTCAGCGCGATGCGATCCTGCGGCCGCTTCGGTCCGGCGATCGATGCGACCACGTCGGACAGGTCCAGCTCGAGGTACTCGGAGTACTTCGGCTCACGGGCCGGGTCGTGCCACAGGCCCTGCTCCTTGGCGTACGCCTCGACCAGCGCGAGCTGCTCGTCGCTGCGGCCGGTCATCCGCAGGTACTCGATGGTGACGTCGTCGATCGGGAAAGTCGCTGCGGTGGAGCCGAATTCGGGGCTCATGTTGCCGAGCGTGGCGCGGTTGGCCAACGGCACCTCGGCGACGCCCTCGCCGTAGAACTCGACGAACTTGCCGACCACGCCGTGCTTGCGCAGCATCTCGGTGACCGTGAGTACCACGTCGGTGGCGGTCACGCCCGGCTTGCGCTCACCGCTCAGCTTGAACCCGACGACGCGGGGGATGAGCATCGACACCGGCTGGCCGAGCATGGCCGCCTCGGCCTCGATGCCGCCGACGCCCCAGCCCAGCACGCCGAGGCCGTTCTCCATCGTGGTGTGGCTGTCGGTGCCGACACAGGTGTCGGGGTAGGCCACGCCGTCGCGCTCCCACACGACGCGGGCCAGGTATTCGATGTTGACCTGGTGCACGATGCCCGTGCCGGGCGGCACCACCTTGAAGTCGTTGAACGCGCCCTGGCCCCAGCGCAGGAACTGATAGCGCTCGCCGTTGCGCTCGTATTCGATCTCGACGTTGCGTTCGAAGGCGTTGGCGGTTCCGAACAGGTCGGCGATCACCGAGTGGTCGATGACCAGGTCCGCGGGCGCCAGCGGGTTCACCTTGTCGGCGTCTCCACCCAGGTCGCCCACCGCCTCGCGCATGGTGGCCAGGTCGACGATGCAGGGCACCCCGGTGAAGTCCTGCATGATCACCCGCGCGGGGGTGAACTGGATCTCCACACTCGGCTCGGCGGACGGATCCCAGTTGGCGATGGCCTCGATGTGGTCCTTGGTGATGTTGGCGCCGTCCTCGGTGCGCAACAGGTTCTCGGCAAGCACCTTGAGGCTGTACGGCAGTTTCTCGGTACCGGGTACCGCGTCCAGGCGGTAGATCTCGTAACTGTTGTCCCCGACCTTGAGCGTGTCGCGGGCCCCAAACGAATTGACCGAATCTTTGCTGCTCACATCAACTCCCGGTTAGATCTCGCCGCGACGGGCTGTGTCGGCGGCGCCCATAATCCTAACAGTACGCTTGTCCTGCAATACACCCCAGGGGTGGCTTTAGTGTCGTCCTCGCGAGCGCGTGCTGCCACCCGCATACCCACTCATCGCGTACCGTGCCGGTGTGACCGGACCGCACGTGATCCCGCTCCTGCCGTCGTACATCCCGCCGCAGGTATGCGCCACGGTCGGACAGGACCCCGCGACTCCGCCCGATGCCTGCATGAATCTCGTGCTCGCCGATGTGCGCGACGACGGGGTGAGCGCGTCGGCCAGCCAGAACAAGGCCGGACTGGCGCAAGTGGTCGCCGATGCGAAGCAGAAGGGTATCGACCTCAAGATCATCGTGCTCGATCAGAGCCCCCCGATCGACACGCCGCTGCGCGACATCGCCACTCAGGTCGGCAAGGCCTACCCGGGTTCCACCGTGCTGGTGATCAGCCCGGGATGGGCGGGGACATACAGCCCGGTCTACGACCGGGTGACGCTCGAGGCGGGCCAGGATGTCGCCAAGACTCCCGATGCAGTGCAGTCTTCGAAGAATTTCGTCAGCGAGTTAACGACTCAGCATTTTCCTTGGACGCCATTTTCGATTGTGCTCGTGTTGGCGGTGATTGCTGCGGTTGTCGGGACTCGCATGCTGCAGGTTCGTGGCAAACGCGCGGCTGCGGCAGAGCGCACCTCCGACACTGCTGACTGACCTTTTCGCGCCGGTCGGCAAATCAAATAGTCACAGCGGGATAACGCTACATTCAATTACAAACTTGTAATTTGTGACCTAAGTTTCCTTAGCGTCAGATGTGACGTACCGTGCAATCGGTGGCTGATGTTGCAGTTGTGATTTTTGTGACTCTTCATAGGGAGACACGAGTTTAATGAGACGCACCCCTCGGGTCCGCGCCGTGGCGCTTGCCATCGGCGTGCTGCTCGCGACGCCAGGCCTTGCCGTCGCACAACCGGGCAGCCAGGACACGCTCGGCGCGCTCGTCGCCGCCGTCGCTAACGCCAATCAGAAGCTGCAGGACCTCGGCGCTGCCATTCAGGCGCAGCAGGAAAGCGTCAACAAGGCGATCGTCGATGTGCAGACGGCACGGGACAACGCCGCCACCGCGCAGCAGGAAGTGGATGCGAGCGCGCAGCGGGTCACGGAGGCCAACACCGCGATCGCCGCGGCGCAACAGCGCTTCGATACCTTCGCTGCCGCAACGTATGTCAACGGACCGTCGAATTCCTACCTGACCGCCACCGACCCCGCCGACATTCTCAACACCGCTGCCGTCGGACAGACATTGTCGGTGAGCTCGCAGCAGATCATCACCAATCTGCAGCGCGCCCGCACCGAACAGGTGAACAAGGAATCGGCGGCGCGACTGGCGAAGCAGAACGCGGACAACGCCGTAGCCGACGCCGAAGCAAGCCAGCAGAACGCGGTGTCGGCGCTGACGAACGCGCAGCAGACGTTCAAGAGTCAGCAGACCGAGCTGGACCAGTTGACCGCTGAGCGGACCGCAGCGCAGGCCAAGCTCGACGAGGCCCGCAACTGGTCGGCGCCCGCGGGCGGACAGCCCGCGGCCCAGCCCGCCGCCGCGCGGGTCGGCGACCCGAACGCGAACTGGGACCGTGCACCTGGCGCGCGCGACACGGGCGCAGGCAAGTGGGATTCGCTGTGGGATCCCACGTTGCCCGCGATCCCGAGCGCATTCGTCAGCGGTGACCCGATCGCGATCATCAACACGATCCTTGGCTACGCGCAGACGTCGGCGCAGGCAACCCAGCAGATGGGTCGCTCCTTCCTGCAGAAGGTCGGCCTGCTGCCGACGCCGACCGGCTACACCAACGGCGCGATTCCGCGCGTGTACGGCAGGCAGGCCACCGAATACGTGATCAACCGCGGTCTCGCCGTGCGGGGCACGCCGTACTCGTGGGGTGGCGGCAACGCGGCCGGCGCCAGCCGCGGCATCGACTCCGGTGCTGGCACAGTCGGTTTCGACTGTTCCGGGCTGATGCTGTACATGTTCGCAGGCGTCGGCATCAAGCTGGACCACTACTCGGGTTCGCAGTACAACGCCGGCCGCAAGGTCCCGTCGTCGCAGATGCGTCGCGGCGACATGATCTTCTACGGACCCAACGCCAGCCAGCACGTCGCGATGTACCTCGGCGACGGCCAGATGCTCGAGGCTCCGTACACAGGGTCCGTGGTGAAGGTCTCGCCGGTGCGCACCAGCGGTATGACCCCGTACGTGACCCGACTAATCGAATGGTGATTCCTCTGCGCCGCATAACAATTGGACTACTGGCGGCCGTTGCGCTGCTGCTTGGCCTTGCTAACCCCGTGCTTGCCGCCCCTGACGACGGGCAATGGGATCCGACGCTGCCCAAGATCATCAGCTCGGGTGCGCCAGGCGACCCGGTGGCGGCGGCGAACGCGGCGTTCTCGGTGAGCCAGTTGGCGATTCAGACCACCCAGAATCTTGGCCAGCAGTTCCTGTCCAGCATCGGTCTCGGCGGAAGTCCCGCTACCGCGGCCATGCCGTCCGGCGGACGAGTGCGCGGCCCGCAGGCGATCGAGTACGTGATTCGCCGTGCCGGTTCGCAGATGGGTGTGCCGTACTCGTGGGGCGGCGGGTCGTTGACCGGGCCCAGCGCCGGCGTGGACGAGGACGCCGGAAAGATCGGCTACGACTGTTCGGGGCTGACCCGCTACGCATTCGCCGGGGTCGGCGTGCAGATCCCGAAGTATTCGGGCGACCAGTACAACACCGGCAGGCCCATCCCGCCGTCACAGGCCAAGCGCGGCGACCTGATCTTCTACGGGCCGGGCGGCAGCCAGCACGTCGCCATCTTCCTCGGCGGCGGCAAGATGCTCGAGGCGTCCAGCGCGGCGGGCCACGTGACGGTCAGCCCGGTGCGCACCGCGGGCATGTCGGCCCATCTGTCGCGCATGATCGATTCCTGAGCAGCACCTGAGTTAATCCTGAGCAGTAGTGATGAATGCCGTTCGACCGGGCGACACTTCGCTGGGCAACGTCGACGGATTCCGGACTGCCTGGAATAGTTGACGGCGAGCGTGCGGCCAACACCGGCCAACGCCGCTACGACCAGCGTCTTAAGAGATAAAGATGTGGAAGGACCGTTGATGACGTCACCGAGTGGGCCACCGCAGGGCGCTGGAGGATATTCCGGACAGGCCCCGACCCAGGGTTACAACCCCGGCAACCCCTCCTCCCACGCCGCGCCAACGAACAACGGAGGACTCCAGCAGGAGGTCCACACCCTCGAGCGCGCGATCTTCGAGGTCAAGCGGATCATCGTCGGGCAGGACCAACTGGTCGAGCGGATGCTCGTCGGCCTGCTCGCCAAGGGACACGTGCTGCTCGAAGGTGTGCCCGGCGTGGCCAAGACGCTGGCCGTCGAAACCTTCGCCAAGGTGGTCGGCGGCACCTTCGCCCGCATCCAGTTCACTCCCGACCTGGTGCCCACCGACATCGTCGGTACCCGCATCTACCGGCAGGGCAAGGAGGAGTTCGATATCGAACTCGGCCCGGTCGTCGTCAACTTCCTGCTCGCCGACGAGATCAACCGTGCGCCTGCCAAGGTGCAGTCGGCACTGCTCGAGGTGATGGCCGAGCGCAAGATCTCCATCGGCGGCAAGACGTTCCCGCTGCCCGCGCCGTTCCTCGTGATGGCCACGCAGAACCCGATCGAGCAGGAGGGCGTCTACCAACTGCCCGAGGCTCAGCGCGACCGCTTCCTGTTCAAGCTCAACATCGACTACCCGACTCCTGAGGAGGAGCGGGAGATCGTGTACCGGATGGGTGTCAAGCCGCCC
>DATJIX010000213.1:0-3336 GCA_035492865.1 Mycobacterium sp.
TTCCACCCCCGCGGCGACGACAATGTCGTAGGCGCCGGCGATGACGCCCTGCGCGGCGAAGCTGATCGCCTGCTGGCTGCTGCCGCACTGACGGTCGACCGTCGTGCCGGGCACGCTCTCGGGGAAGCCCGCGGCAAGCAGAGCGTTGCGTGAGACGTTCACGGCCTGGTCGCCGACCTGGGAGACCGCGCCGCTGATCACGTCGTCGATGAGCACCGGGTCGATACCTGTCCGGTTGACCAGTTCCTTCAGGCTGTGAGCCAGGAGGTCGACGGGCAGCACGTCGTGCAGTGCGCCGCTGGCCTTGCCCTTTCCGATCGGGGTGCGTACCGCCGCGACGATCACCGCGTCCCGACCTGCGTATCCGGCCATTACTGCCTCCTGTGACTCGACTCTGAGTAGTGCTCGCTATATCCAGGTGTAACACCTAGGTATAGTGATAACAACCCAGGAAAGGGGTGACGTGCATGACAGTGCTGCAGGGGCCGCTCACCGACCGTGACGCCTGGTCGGCGGTGGGCAAGTGCCCGATCGAAAAGACCATGGCGCTGCTGGGCACCAAGTCGGCGATGCTGATCATGCGTGAGGCCTATTACGGCACCACGCGCTTCGAGGACTTCTGGCGGCGCATCGGCGTCACGAAGGCCGCGGCGTCGGCCCGGCTGACCGAACTGGTGGACGCCGGCCTGCTGCAGCGCAGCCCCTACAAGGAACCGGGCCAGCGCAGCCGCGACGAATATGTGCTCACCGACGCGGGGCTCGACTTCATGCCGGTCGTGTGGGCGATGTTCGAGTGGGGAAGGCGCCACCTGTCGGACAGCCCGCAGTTGCGGCTCGCGCACCGGGACTGCGGCGCCGAAGCGACGGTCGAGATCCGCTGCGAGCGCGGCCATCACGTGCCGAGCGATGAACTGGTGGTTCAGCTGGCGAAGAGCTGATCCGAAGCGAATTCACAGCGCAACGTAACGGGACGGGGATTTGCCCACGGCTACCGTGAGCCATGCCAAATACCCCTGCCCACCGGGGATTCGTCCCACCGAAACTGCCGAAGCCGATCAACCCCGCGCTTGCTAAACACTACGAGGCGCGCGCGGCCCACCTTCAGAACCGGATCGCCGACGCCATCACCCGATTCGCCGGCTCCATGGCGTTCGTCTACTTCCACATCCTGTGGTTCGCGGTATGGATCATCTTCGGGATAGAGGGCTATCCGTTCGGGTTGCTGACGATGATCGTGTCGCTCGAGGCCATCTTCTTGTCGACGTTCGTGATGATCAGCCAGAACCGTGCCGACTTCAAACGCCAGGCCGCCGCGGACCTGCAGTGGAAGATGGTGCAGGAAGAGGACGATCAGAACAGGCAACTGATCGAGCTATCGAATCAGATCCTCGAGCTGACCAAGGTGATCCACGAGCACACGCAGGCCACTCAGTCGGTGAAGCAGTAGGAATCGCTCGACGCGTCACCGCCCTGCAGCCGGGTCTGGTGGACCCTCAACCCGCGGAAGTCGTCGCCGTGCGGGAAGAACCGCGGGTCGGGGGCCAACCCGCCCGCCTCGACATCGGCGTCCAGCTTGGCCATCCACGCGCCGACACCGTCGGGATAGAACACCTCATCCCACGCCGCGTACAGCGAGTTGGTGGCATAGACGCGTCGGCCGTCGCGGCTGATCTCGATCATCTGCGGCCCGCCGGCCAGGGGTACGTCCGGATCCGCCGGATGCGGTTTGCGACCGACCACACCGCCGAGGCGAACCGACGCCGTCTCGCGCGGATGGAACGGGTCGCTGACGTCGAACTGCTTGAGCTCGCCTGTGCCCCAACAGGATACGTAGAGCCAGCGGTCGTCGACCGACAGGTCGATGTCGGATACCAGCGGTGGCACTGCGCCGAAAGGCTTCAGTGCGGGCGGCAGGTCGTCGACGTCGGCGGGCTCGGCCGGGATCGTGATGACCTTCTCGACCGCCCACCGGTCGCCATCCCGGTGCCACAGCCACACCGAGGCAGACAGATCCTCGACGCTGATCACCACGCCCACGAAGCCGTACGTCGTGGCCGGGTCATGCGCGGGACGCAGTTCGAGCACCATCTGGTGGGCGTCGCCGAGGTCGATGCGCTGGGTGAGCTTGCGCTCGGACATGCTCCAGAAATTCAAGTGGTGACCGAACTTTCGGCCAAGCAGGTCCTCCGGGTTGAGCCCGGACTCGATCATCGAGGGCGTGGCCCATTCGGAGGTGACCACGGTGTCGTGGCGCAGGTGCCACCACACGTCGTAGGCGAAGAACTGCTCGCCGCGGTCGCGTTCCCACGGGCCGATCACCTCGAACGTGTCGTGATCGAGAAGTGCGACGCCTCCCGGGCCGTCGTCGTTCGCGCCGCCCAACGACGACATGAAGATGCCGCCCGGACCGCAATGCACGGTATGCGGTCGCGAGTATCCCGCCTTGGCGGCGAGTTCGTCGGCGCCAATCGTGTGGGCCAGCACCGGGTTTCGCGGATCGGGCTTGGTGTCGAGCACATAGGTGTTCGACGAACGGATACCGGGAATGACAAGGTAGCGCCGTTCCAGCCCGTCGTGGTGGTGCCCCTCGTGGCACAGGGCGCTCGAGCAGGCGTTCCAGCCGAAGTGGTGCAGTTCGTTGCCTGCGGTCGGGAGTTCGGACCAGCCGACGACCCGACCGTAGGACGACGACGCGGCGTCGCAGTCCACCACGGCGAGCGCGTCTTTCGACTGGCCGGCCGGGTCGAATGCGACAACGTAGGCAAGCTGCTCGGGCGCCGCGGCGACGGCGGCACCCGGGCTGCGGTAAAAGGTTGGATCTATAGCAGCCATGCCTGAAGATCATCCTCCGCGGCGCTGACGCAGGAGTAAAAATTAGTCGTTCTGCAGGAACGCCTTTGCAAGCGTCTTGGGTGCCTGCGCCAACCAGGCCTCGGTGATGAGCTCCTCGAGTTCTGGCACACCGATCTCGGCGAGGCGCACCAGCACCGCGGGGTAGCCGTCGAAATGCGGGGTGGTGAAGAACACCCCAGGATCGTCGGCGATGAGTGCGAACTTCACGCCCTCGTCGGCCACCCGGGCACCGAGGATCTCGCCGTCGGGAGCGTCGTCGCCGAGCGCGTCGTAGTCCGCCTTGCGCAGCGGCCGTTCCCAGGCGATCAGCTTCTTGCGCACCCGCCAGTTGCGCGGCGACGGCTCCGCGGTCTCGGGAAGCTCAGCGACTATTCGCCCAACGTCATTCCACGTGGCCACGGCACCAGACTAGAAGCCTGGCTACTGTGCCGGACATGTTGCATTTGCGGGTGATCGCGCCAACCGAGCTCCGCGAGCCGGTGA
>DATJIX010000214.1:0-3122 GCA_035492865.1 Mycobacterium sp.
CGGGACCGTCGCCACGAACGTCGCCACGAACAGGACTGCCACGTTCCCGGTGTAGATGTGCCAGCGCAGGATCTCCACCATCACCAATTCCATCGTGATCAGATGGATCAGGAAGATCTCGTAGGAGATTTCGCCGAGGAAGACCATCGGCCGGCTGGCGAGAAACCTCGCGTAGATGCCGTGATCGCCCAGCGCCAGCGGTGCCACCGCCAGCGTGGCGATCACCCCGTAGAACGCGGCCTTGATCAACGCCTCGCGCAGTTCGTGCGGCGATGTGGTGGGTTCGCCTGCGATGGGCGTCGACGCGATGAAGTAGCACACCAGGGCAAGTGGCACGCAGGCCAACGCATAGGCACGCACACCCATCGGCTGCAGCACCGCCAGCACCATGCCGCCGATGAACCACCCGAGATAGGTCGGCAGCCACAGCCGGGCGCCGTCGGGCAGGAAGTCGGTGGTGTGCACCAGGATCAGCCACGCAGGCGTGATCAACAGCAGCCCCGCCAGGCCCGTCAGCAGAAGCACCGGACGCCAGCGCCGCCGGCACAGCACTACCAACAGCAGGTACGCCATAAACGGCAGCGCCACATAGAACGCGACCTCGACCGCCAGGCTCCACATCTGGGTAAGGCCTTGGTGCAGATAGGAATACAGGTAGTTGTCGGTGTAGATCTGCGTCAGCGTCAGGTTCCGCAGCAATCCGATCACCGTGTGCCCGGGATTCGGCCCGGCCATCCGCCAGTGGTACAGCAGATATGCGATCAGCACGGTGACGACATACGCAGGCATGATGCGTCGCACCCGGTGCCAGGCGTAGCGGCGCACCGATGGTGGTGCACCGTCCGTGGCGACGGCCTTCACCCATGGGCTGAACAACAAGAAGCCTGACAGCACAAAGAAGATCGGCACGCCGATCTCCATTCGCGAGTACACCAGCCCGAGATAGCCGTGCGTGTATTTACCCGTCGTGTACGCGGCGTGCGTCGCCATCACCAGCAGCGCCGCCACCGCGCGGATGCCCGTCAGCGACGCAACGCGCTCTGCCTTACCGATCGACTCCAAGCCGCCTTGTGCGACTGGGTCTTTCACGCCTTTCGGCGTGGTCATTCGTGCTTCCGCTTCGGCTTACCTGGTGGCCGCTTCGGTGCGCGATCCGGTTGGATGTTTATCAGAATGCCCTGAATCCGGGTCTTCTCAAGGGCTTTCAACGTCTCCTTGGACAACTTCGCAGGCAGTTCGACGAGCGAGTGGTCGACCTTGATGGTGATATGCCCGAAATCGCTGCGGTGCAGCCCGCCTTCGTTGGCGATCGCGCCGACGATCGCGCCCGGCATCACCTTGTGCCGCTTGCCGACCGCGATGCGGTAGGTGGCGAGGTCGCTGCGACGTTCGCGCGGCTTGCGCGGACCGTCGTCGCGCGAGCCGCGGTCGGGCCGTTCGCGGCGCTTCTCCGGCGGCGGCTCGGTCATCAGGAACTCTTCACCGTCGCGGCTCTGCAGTGCCAGTGCGGCGGCGATATCGGAGATCGGCACGTCGTGATCACGCTCGTAGCCCTCGATCAGCTTGCGGAACAAGTCGATTCCCGGTGCACTGAGCGCCTTGGTGATGGAGTCGCGGAACTTCTCAACCCGTTGCGCGTTGACGTCGTCAACCGAGGGCAGCTGGGACTCGACGAGCTTCTGCCGGGTAACCCGCTCGATCGAGTTGAGCAGATGCCGTTCGCGCGGCGTCACGAACAGCAACGCCGTCCCCGACCGCCCCGCCCGGCCGGTGCGGCCGATCCGGTGCACGTAGGACTCGGGATCGTGCGGGATGTCGTAGTTCAACACATGTGAGATGCGTTCGACGTCGAGTCCCCTTGCCGCCACATCCGTCGCGATCAGGATGTCGATCGAACCGGTCTTGAGCGCGTTGATCGTCTTCTCGCGCACCGCCTGCGGGATGTCGCCGTTGATCGCGGCCGCGGAGAATCCCCGTGCCCGAAGCTTCTCGGCGACCTCTTCGGTGGCCTGCTTGGTGCGGACGAACACGATCATCGCCTCGAAGGGCTCGACCTCGAGCAGCCGCGTCAGCGCGTCCATCTTGCGCGGGCCTGCCACCTGGATGTAGCGCTGCGAGATGTTCTCGGCGGTCTGCGTTTTCGATTTGACCGTCACCTCGACGGGATCGTGCAGGTACTTGTTGGTGATCTTGCGGATCGCCGGCGGCATGGTCGCCGAGAACAGCGCGACCTGCTTGTACTCCGGGGTGTCGGCGAGGATGCGCTCGACGTCCTCGGCGAACCCCATCTGAAGCATCTCGTCGGCCTCGTCGAGCACCATGTAGTCGAGGTGCGAGACGTCGAGCGTGCCCTTTTCCAGGTGGTCGATCACTCGACCAGGCGTACCGACGACCACCTGTGCGCCCCGCTTGAGCCCGGCGAGTTGCGGACCGTAGGACGAGCCGCCGTAGATCGGCAGCACGTTGACGTGCAGGTGCGCGCCGTAGCGGCTGAACGCCTCCGCCACCTGCAGCGCCAACTCGCGGGTCGGGGCCAGCACGAGGGCCTGGGTGGTGCGGCTGGTGGGGTCGATCTTGGACAGGATCGGGATCGCGAACGCGGCGGTCTTGCCGGTGCCGGTCTGGGCAAGGCCGACGACGTCGGAGCCCGCCATCATCGCCGGAATGGTGGCGGCCTGGATGGCTGAGGGCGACTCGTATCCGACGTCGCTGACGGCCTGCAGCACCGACGGGTGAATCTGCAGGTCCGCGAAGGTCAGATCGGCGCTGGTCGCATCCGGTTCGAGGGACGTCATCTCGGAGGGAGTCTAGTGGTTGGCGGGGCGTTTCCCTGCCGCGCGCCGTTCTGACCGGCTGTGGCGTTGCCGGTACGGTCGGCGGTTGTGAGATGGGCGGTCCTGTTGGTGGCTGCGACGGTCGGCGTCGCTGGGTGCGGTTCGAGCGATTCGACGGTGTCCAAGACACCCGAGCCGACGGTCGCCTCGCCGGCCCAGGAGACCCCACGGCCCGCCCCCTCGACGCTGCCTCCGCCGCCGCCTGTCGTCGCACCGTCAGCGACCGCCGCGGCCGACCCGTGCGCGGTCGACAACGCCGCCCCCGAGATCGCCAAGGCGGTCTCGGAG
>DATJIX010000215.1:0-6962 GCA_035492865.1 Mycobacterium sp.
GTGCGATCACGTTCGGTGACGCCTCGTCGAGCGAGAAGCTGGTGCCGCGATTGTGGAACAGAATTCCGGTGTCGGGGTCGATCAACCCCGACCCGAAGGCGTGGTACACGCTCTGTATCAACGACACGGCGAAGCCGTCACCGTCGGCGGCGGCGACGCCGACGGTATCGCCGTGCGGCACGACGGCTGGGCCGGACTGGTCCGCGCCGAGGTCAGCCACCTCGTCGAGTCCGTCGTTGACAAGCGCGGCGACGTCGACTCCGACATGCCGCGGATCGGCCAGATACGACGCGCGTAACGCATTGCCCCGATGAAAGATTCGCAGCAGGGTTCCGAACCCATCTCCGAGCGGCTCGGTCACGCCCAGTTCCTCGACGGCCCGTAGTGTGCGCAACAGCAGGAACCCATGGGTGTTCGGTGGGCTCGTCAGCACGGTCAGGCCGCGAAAGCCGACCGAGATCGGCTCGACGGTCTCCGGCTCGAACTCGGCGAAATCCCGTGCTGTCAAGGATGATCCGTGCGAACGCAGGTAGTTGACCGAGCGCTGCGCGAGTGAGCCCCGATAGAACGCGTCCGCGCCTTCGTCCCGCAGCACCGCGAACGTGTTGGCCAGCGCTTGCTGGGTGAAATCATCCCCGACCCGCAGGCTGCGACCTCCCGGGCGGAATACCCGGTCGAAGTCCTCGGTGCCGAACAAGTCCGCGTTCTCGGCGTCCGCGATGTGACTGGCCAACGACGGCGCCACCGGCGCGCCGGTCCTCGCCGCCGCCTCGGCCGCGCACAACGTGTGCTCCCAGGTCAGCCGAGCACCGAAGCGGCGCAACATCTCCCAGCCGCGGATGCCGCCGGGCACTGTCACCGCGTCGGCGCCGCGGGCCGGTAACCACCTGCCATGCCTGGCACGTAGGCCGGCGGCATCGGCGGCGGCCCCCGCCCATCCGGAGGCGTTGATACAGCGGACGTCTCCGTCCGGCGTGCGCACCAACGCAATGAGGTCGCCGCCGAGTGCGACGTTGTGCGGATATACGACGGTAAGCACCGCGGCGGCGACGATGGCCGCATCAATGGCATTCCCGCCGTCGCGATAGGCGCGCATTCCCGCCTCGGTCGCCAAGGCATGCGGCGTTGCCAGCGCTCCGGTGAACGACGCAGACGCCGAGTCGGTGGACACAGTGACAAGACTCCTTGCTAGATGGTGGACAGGAACACCTTGGTCCGCTCGTGTTGTGGGTGGCCGAATAATCGGGCAGGCGGGGCGTCTTCGATGATCCGGCCCGCATCCATCACGACAATGCGGTCTGCCACGTCGCGGGCGAACCGCATCTCGTGGGTGACGACGATCATCGTCATGTTCTCCTTCGCCAGTTCCCGCATCACAGCAAGTACCTCGCCGACCATCTCGACGTCCAGCGCGCTGGTCGGCTCGTCGAAGAGCATGACCTTGGGTCGCATCGCCAACGCTCGCGCGATCGCGACACGTTGTTGTTGACCACCCGACAGCTGGCTGGGCCGGGATTCGGCCTTGTCCGCCAAGCCGACACGCTCCAGCAGAGCCAGAGCGTCCTTACGCGCCTTATCCTTCGGCGTCCCCAGCACGCGGACAGGGCCGTTCCATACGTTCTCGGCAGCCGTCATGTGCGGAAACAAGTTGAAATGTTGGAACACGAAGCCGATTTCGCGACGACGGCGTGCGAGTTCGCTTGTGCCGACCTTCTTCTTGCTGATGCTGTCACGGTGCCCGATCGGCACTCCGCTGATCAAGATCTCGCCGCTGTCAACGGGTTCGAGGTGGTTCAGCGATCGCAGCAAGGTCGTCTTTCCCGCACCCGAGGGCCCGATCAGTACGACGACCTGACCGCGCACCACGTCGAGCGAGACGTCGTCGAGCACCTTGCGGCCGCCCAGCGTGCAGGTTACCCGCTGGACCGACACGATGGGCGCCGTGGATTCCCCGGTGACACTCATGGTCGACTCCTTCACATGCATGGTCATCCGATCTGTTGCAGGGTCGGGGTGCCTGCGCGACGGGCGCCGAGGAGTCGCTGGGTGATCCGCACCCGCTGTTCGATGCCGAGTTGGCGGGCCAGCCGGTTTTCGATGTGGGCCTGGATGAACGTCCAGATCGTGGTCAGCGCAAGGTAATAGATGGCCGCGACAATGAAGATCTCGAATGTGTGGAACGTGTAGGAGCTGATCGACTGGGTGACCAGGAACATCTCGCTGACGCCGATCACGGACAACACCGATGTCGTCTTCATCATGCCGTTGAACGAGTTACCCAGCGGTGGCACCATGACGCGCAACGACTGAGGCACGATGATCCACCGCATCACCTTCCCGGGTTTCATCCCGAGCGATGCCGCCGCCTCGAACTGCCCCTTCGAAACGGAATCCAGTCCGGCGCGGATGATTTCGGCGATATAGGCGCTCTCATTGATCATCAGCCCCAGGATCGCGGCCTGCACCGCCGCCTTGACCGAGAGACCGAGTAGCGAAACGTCGTGGAATTGGTAGAGGCCCACGGCGGCCAGCCCGGTGTAGATCAGGACCAGCTGCACCAGCAGCGGTGTCCCGCGGATCACCCAGATGTACACGCTTGCACACCAACGCACGGCCGCGTATCGAGACCGTCGCATAAGCGCGACGATCAGTCCCACTGCGATGGCCAGCACCATGGCCACCACCGAGATCACAATCGTGAGCACCAGCCCGTCGAGGAACGGTCCGCTGGGCGTCACCAGGCTCTTCCAGAAGAACTGCCAGTCGAAGTGCATCAGAACGGTCCAATCACCTCTGGATGCTCAGGTCTGTCTGACCCCATTGCGCGAGGATCTTGTTGTACGTGCCATCTGCCTCGAGCTGGTTGAGCGCATCCTGGATCGCGTTGTGCAGGGCGGTGTTTCCCTTCAAGGTGGCCGCACCGATCTTGATGGTGCCGAACGGTTGGCCGGCCATCTGGATCTGGGCACCGGTCTTCGTCGCGTAGTAACCCAGCGATTCTGCGGTATCGAGATACGCGTCGACCTGGCCGTTCTGGACCTGCTGGATGGACACGTCGGCGTGGCTGTTGCGGCTGATGTCGACGCCCTGTTTGCCTGCGGCCGTGCACTTGTCGGACTGTTCCTGTGACAGCGATTCGGCAGTCGTGGCAACCGCCACGATCACCTTCTTGCCGCACAGGCTGTCATCCAAACCGGTGATGGTCGCGGGATGCTCTTTGGACACCGCGATTCCGGTGCCCGACCAGACGTAGGGCACGAAGTCGACGACCTTTTCACGCTCTGGCTTGATGTAGAGCTGCGCCATGATCACGTCGCACTGCTTGGCCTGCAGGGTCGGAATCACCGCGGCGAAGGCGGACTCGACGAACTGCGGCGTCAGACCGAGCTTGCCCGCGATTGCCTTGCCGAGATCGACCTCGCTACCCACCAGCGCGCCGGTCTCGTCGTGGTAGACGCTCGGAGGCGTGCCGTCGTTGGGTGCGCAGATCTTGAGGGTGCCCGCCTGCAGGATCGCGGGCGGGCTGACCTTGGCGGGGCCACTGCTGCTCGGCGCCGACTGATCGGACGAAGACGAACAGCCGGACAGGGCCAGGACGGCGGCGCCGAGGATGACACCGGCGATGGCGGACTTCTTCACGGTTCCTCCAGGACTGGGGCGATCCGGCGGGGCGTGGAAGTGATGCGCGCCACACCGCTGACCTATCAAACGATAGGCGCCTATCGCCCGATAGGCCAGCGCTCCGCGAAGTTCATCCGGCTTTGTTGCACAGATTTAACGACCGGGGACGTTTCCGCAGGTCAGCGGGCGGCGGCCTCGAGCTCGCCGAGCCGATGCTCGGTGGCGCCGCGAATCTCGTCGAGCTTGGTCTGGTCGACGAGCAGCGCCCGGACCACGAAATCGGCAGCCTGCAACGGGCGGCGTTCGCGGACGTGGCCACTCGGGCCGCCCTGCTCGCGGAGGGTTTCGAACAGCACGCCGTTGACGGCCCGCTGGACGAAGCTGGGTTCAAAGATCACGAATTCACCGGCCTCTCGACCGCAGGTGACGAGGTGTTCGACGAGCTCGTGGAACAGGGCGATGCCCTCGCGCTCATCTGCGAACTCGTCGAGCCCGAGCACGGCGTCCTGGTACAGGCCGCGGGCATCGAACGGCTGGATCAACGCCTCACGCACATCGCACGCGATGGTCAAGTGCAGCTTCTCCGCCCACGTGGAATCCTCGGTGATCCGGCGGCGGATGCGGTCGATCGATGGGCCGAGGTCCAATTCGACTAGCGTTCGGAAGATTTCATGCTTGGCCTCGAAGTGATGGAACAGCGACGGCTGCCTGATCCGAACCGCGTCGGCGATGTCGCGGGTCGAGGTCCCGAAGTAACCGCGCTGGGCGAACAACGCCGAAGCAGCGAGCAGGATCCGCCCCCTCGTCGACTCCCAATCGACGGCCGCGGGTTGCCAATCCTGCCCGTACTTCACGGCTCGATTGTGTCACCGAACCGATCAGCGGCGGGGTAACCCTGCGCGAACAGGCCTAGCGGCTGGTGAAAATCGTTCGGTGCCAATCCATGTCAGCCAGCGGCTTGGCAGGCATTCAGGGCGGCCTCGACGGTCGCGGTCAGCAGCGTGTCGTCGATCGGACCGACGGTGGGCAGCACGGCACGCAGCAGGAGCGGACCGGTCAGCAGGTCCGAGACGATATCCGGTCGGTCGACCGGTGCAATCTCACCGCGGTCGACGGCGCGCGCCAGCATCGCCACCACCGAACGCCGGCGCGGGGCCATGAACCGTTCGTAGAACACGGTGCCGAGCGTGGGGTCGGTGGTGAGGTCACCGAGTACGCCGGCCAGCCCTGCCTTGATCACCGGATGGGCGAAGAAGTCGCGTTGCAGCTGCTGCAGCAGAACCAGATCCTGGCGCAGCTGCCCGCTGTCCGGGGCCGGGTCTGAACCGAACCTGCTCACCAGAAGCCCGACCGTCAACTCGCCTCGTGTCTTCGCACGGCGGTAGATCGCAGCGCGGGTGGTGCCTGCGAGCTTGGCGATGCGATCGATGTTGACCGCTGCGTAGCCGTCTGACAGCAGCAGCGATTCCGTCGCGTCGGTGATCGCGCCGTCCAATGCGTTGTCGCGCGGGCGACCTCGAAGAGTTGCCATCTGTGTTCAGCACCTTAACCGTTTGACCGATTAACGATGCAGAGTGTATCGTTAATCGACATGAAAGCAATCTGGATATTCGGGGCAACTGGCCTGAGTGGACGCGGGGTCGCGCGCGAACTCGTCGAGCACGGTGCCGACGTTGTTCTCGTTGGCCGCGATCAGAACAAGCTGGCGGCCGTGGCGAAATCTGTTGGCGGGGTGGCGGATACACGCGTGGTCGCTGACCTTGCAGAGTTGATCCGGCTGGTCGAGGTCGAGAAGCCCGGCGTCGTGGTGAACGCGGTCGGTCCGTACAGCGCGACCAGCGTGCCACTTGCCAGGGCCTGCATCGCGGCCGGTGTGCACTATCTGGACCAGGCGAACGAGCTCGAGCCAGTGCGAGAACTGCTCGACCTGGACGCCGAGGCCCGGCGGCACGGCGTAACCGTGGTCACGGGTGCCGGTTTTGGGGTGCTGGCCACCGAGGCGATCGTGATCGAGCTGCGAAGTGGCCACCGTGCACCCGTACGCGCAATGGTCGCCGCGGCGCCCGCAGTAGAGGAGGTGGGATCGTCTGTGCTTGCCAGCACCGTCGACGCAATTGCCTACGGCGGCAGGCGATATCGGGACGGTCAACTGGTGCGGTCCCGCCTTGGCGCGCTCCATGAACGCATCCCGATCCCCGATGCGGCGCCGAGAGAGGCGCTGGCGGTGCCGACCGGTGAGCTTGAAGCTGCGCGGCGGGCAACGGACGCAGGCGATGTGATCGCATACTCCAGCGAGGTGCCGAGCGGACGGGCGGTCCGAACGGTCATGCCCGCGGTGTCAGCGCTGTTGGGCGTCAGGCCGATTCGGGCCGCCGCGCAACGTCTGATCGCTCGGATGCAACTCACGCCACCGCGGAAGGCCGGCGGTGTCTCCTGGGCGTACGCGCGGCTCGAGTGGGCCGACGGCACACGTCGGGAGGCGTGGCTGCGCACCGGCGAGGGCTATGCGTTCACGGCACGAGTCGCCGCGTTGGCCGCCGGGCGGTTGGCCGACGAAGCGACGCCACGCGGTGCGTTCACACCAGGAGCGCTGTTCGGAGCCGACTTGGCTCGACAAGCAGGCGGCGAGATCGTCACGCAGAAGGGCGTCATCGCATGACCAGCGATCTCGGCCGACGGACCGATGTCCGGATACCCGCGGGTGGCGGCGAGGAGATCGACGCGTGGATGTACCTGCCCGACGGACCCGGCCCGCACCCGGTGGTGGTGATGGCGCACGGCATCGGCGGCGTGAAGGCGGCGGGACTGGCCCCATTCGCGGAGCGGTTCGCCGCAGCCGGTTTCGCGGCGGTGGTGTTCGACTACCGGCATTGGGGTCGCTCCTCGGGCCAGCCGAGACAGCTGCTGTCGGTCCGGCGCCAGTTGGACGATTACCGAACGGTGCTCGCATGGACGCGCGCACGCGACGAGTTCGATGACTCACGCGTATTCGTTTGGGGCACATCGTTTGCCGGCATGCATATCGTCGAACTGGCCGCCGGTGAACCAGGGCTGGCAGGCGCTATCGCGCAGTGCCCGCTCGTGGACGGACTTGCGGGCGTGGCGAAGATCCCGCTGTCTCGTGGGCTTCGGCTGACCGCGCATGCGGTTGCCGATCTGATCGGATCGGCGGTCGGCAGGCCACCGCGCTACCTGCAAGTCAGCGTGCCGCCCGGGCAGTTGGGCGTGATCGCCACCGAGGACGCGATGGCGGGCTACGAGCGCCTCGACCCCGGCGACGGCTCGTGGTCCAACGACATCACCGCCCGCTCCGTGCTGGACGTGACGATGCACCGGCCCGT
>DATJIX010000216.1:0-4275 GCA_035492865.1 Mycobacterium sp.
ACTTCGTGATCCGGCGCCTGGACGACGACCGTCCCGGCGGTGTCGTAGCCGGCCCGGCCGGCTCGCCCGGCGATCTGGTGGAATTCGCGCGCGTTGAGCAGCCGGGTGCGAACGCCGTCGTACTTCGAAAGCGCTGAGAAGACCACGGTCCTGATCGGCACGTTGATCCCGACGCCGAGGGTGTCGGTGCCGCAGATGACCTTGAGAAGTCCGGCCTGCGCCAACTGTTCCACCAGCCGTCGATACTTGGGCAGCATCCCCGCGTGGTGCACGCCGATCCCGTGCCGAACCAACCGCGACAATGTCGTGCCGAACGCCGTAGAAAAACGGAACCCGCCGATCAGGTCGGCGATCGCCTTCTTCTCCTCCTTGGTGCACACGTTGACGCTCATCAACGCCTGAGCGCGCTCCAACGCCGAGGCCTGGGTGAAGTGGACGACGTATATCGGCGCCTGTTGCGTGTCGAGCAGATCCTGAATCGTCTCGTGCATGGGCGTGGTCGCGTAGTAGTGGTGCAGCGGCACAGGCCGCTCGGCATTGGCCACCAGCGCAGTCGGCCGCCCCGTGCGCCGCGTCAGGTCTTCGCGAAGGAACGTGACGTCGCCGAGCGTGGCGGACATCAGCAGGAACTGGGCGTTCGGCAGCTCCAGCAGCGGCACCTGCCACGCCCAGCCGCGGTCGGGATCGCCGTAGAAATGAAACTCGTCCATCACCACCAGGCCGATATCGGCATCCGCGCCCTCCCGCAACGCGATGTTGGCCAGCACCTCGGCCGTGCACGTGATGATCGGCGCGGCCGCGTTGACCGCGGCGTCGCCGGTGAGCATGCCGACGTTGGCCGCACCGAACACATCGCAGAGGCCGAAGAACTTCTCACTGACGAGCGCCTTGATCGGGGCGGTGTAGTAGCTGCGCCGCCCCGCCGCCAGGGCGGCGTACAGCGCCCCGGTGGCCACCAGCGACTTCCCGGAGCCGGTCGGCGTCGCCAGCACGACGTTCGCGCCGCTGACCAATTCGATCAGCGCTTCCTCCTGCGCCGGGTAGAGAACGGTGCCCTGCGCCTCGGCCCACGCAGCGAAGGAGGCGAACAGCTCGTCGGCGTCGCTGCCCTTCGCGCGCAGCGCAGACAGGTCGCCCGGATCGTCGAGAAGTGGAACAGCGGTGGCGGACATCTTGGGGACAAGCGTGCCTGACGCGGATGCCCGCCGCTTCGTCGCCCGGTCACGACGTGATCCAGTCCTCGGGCTCGCCCCAGCTGGCGCCTGCGTAAAAGAGGCCGTGTTCGTCGTTCTCCGTGGTGAGACGGATCCGCGTTCGGCCCTCCCCCGGCCCGTAGGTTTGAAAACCCACACCATGCCCGGGAAGCAGATTGATCACGGTGGTGTAGATCGATTCCCACACACCGCCTTCTTGTTTGTTGAGGATCTCGTACAGCCCGTCCGGCGTCGGAGAATCGAGTTCGGGTGCGCACATAGCGCACGAGCGTGCCGGCGATTCACCGGTGATCACACTCCATCCCGTCCACAGTTCGAAGAGGCCGTAGGGGTTGACGACGCCGTGGCCGAGCGAGAAGTAGTTCCAGTTCGCGCCGAAGTCGCCTGCGCACAGTTCCACGTCGCCGTAGTCGGTTGGCAGGTCCAGGTTCGGCCCCGCCCACAACGGCAGCGGAAGCGCCCGCGGCGCAGTGTCGAAGATGCCGCGCGCCGCCAGGGCGCGGTGATGCCGGACCAACACGTCGGGCGTTGGCTCCCCCGTCTCGAAGGCGAGGAACAGCTCCAGCGGCGACAGCATCGAGGCCACCGGGCTGCGACCGCGCGAGACGCGTGGACGTTCGTAAATCACTGCGATGTCCGGGTTTTCGCTACTGCGTGACAGGTTCACGAGAACCATCTCCACCCCGGTCGGCGCCTCCAACTGTGCGACGACGTCCGGTTCCCTGGACGGGTACCTGGCGGATTGTTCCTCGCGGGTCAGCCACTCGCGAGCGGTTTCACGGTCCGCTTGCGCGCTGGTGTGATCGTGTGTGGTCGTCATGTCGATTCCTTTCCTATGTCGCGGCCCCATCGGCCGTGACATAGGTAGGAGCGACGAACTACGCGGAGCCTGACACTTTTCAAACAGTTGGTGCGCGCGTTACGGCTGCGAGCCGGCGTCTTCGGGATCGACCTCGACGGCGTACGACGTGATCGCCGTGATCTCGTCGCCTGCGAACTCATAGATGTCGCAGCTGGCGACGGCGGTCTGGCCGTCTGGACGAGAGTAGTGGGCGAACGTATCGACAGCGACGGCCGTTGAGCCCGCCGCGACCACGCATCGGTCATAGGTGGTAGTCGTGCCCTCGAGACTTTCCAGCGTTTCGCCGCAAGTCCGTCGCACCGCGTCGGCGCCCTCGAGCACCATGTACCCGACGATCGTCCAGCGCACATCCTTGGCGAGGTGCGGCAGCGCCTCGTCGAACCGATGCTCGGAGAACGCGCGGCCGACGGCGCCGGGATCGAATGCCATCTGCCGACGGTAGCGTGAGGGTGTCGCTCAGCGGAAAGGACGGCCGGATGGATCTGCCGGGTGTCGGCATCTGGAGTAACCAACTGCGGTACGGCGACTCGGCCAAGTCCGCGGAGGCCGCCGCCGAGTTGGAGGAACTCGGGTTCACCGCACTGTGGATTCCCGACGTGGGCGGCCCCGTCCTCGATTCGGTGGACAGCCTGCTGTCGGCGACGAAGCAGGTGGTGATCGCAACAGGAATCCTGAACCTCTGGATGCACGAGCCTTCGGACGTGGCCGACCGGTACGCGTCGTTGACCAAGTCGCACGGCGAACGGTTCCTGCTCGGCATCGGCGTGAGTCACGCCCCGCTGATCGACACCCGAGAGCCCGGCCTCTACCGCAGGCCCCTTGCCGCGATGCGGTCGTTTCTCGACGGGTTGGACGCCGCCGACATTCCGGTGCCCGCCGAAAATCGAGTGCTCGCCGCGCTCGGCCCCAAGATGCTGGAGTTGTCCGCGACCAGGGCCCGCGGTGCGCATCCGTACCTCGTGACACCCGACCACACAGCCCAGGCCAGAGAGCTGCTCGGGACCGGACCACTGCTGCTGCCCGAGCAGGCGGTGCTCCTCGCAGACAACCGCGACGACGCGCGCGCCGTCGGCACCGATTTTCTGCGCACGTATACGTCACTGCCCAACTACGCCAACAACCTGCTGCGCTCCGGCTTCACCCAGGACGACCTGGACACGGTCAGCGACCGGCTGTTCGACGCAATCATCGCGTGGGGGGACGAAGACGCCATCGTGCGGCGCGTCGATGAACACAAACAAGCCGGCGCAGACCATGTCTGTGTGCAGGCGCTGACCGCTGAACCGCTGGGCTTCCCGCTCGATCAATGGCGCCGACTCGCAGCCGCACTGACTTAGGGACCCTGTCAGCAAGATAGGGAGTCACTCCCCATGTAGGTATCGCCTCGCTGCCCGACCGTGAATGCAGACCGCCGAACAAGGCGGATGCAACTCACAACAGGAGCGATAGCCATGAAGCGGTACATCATCGAGCGCGAGATTCCCGGAGCCAGTGCGCTCAGCGAAGCCGAGCTCGCCGAAATCTCGAAGAAGTCCAACATCACAGTGGCCTCACTCGGCGTGCCGTATCGGTGGGTCACCAGTTACGTCGCGGGCGACAAGGTCTACTGCATCCACGAGGCCGACGACGAAGACGTGATACGCGAACACGCGCGCCGTGGCGGCTTCCCCGCGAACGCGGTGTCCGTCATCGCCAACGAATTCGGCCCCGAAGCAGGTGATCAAAAGTGAACGCGCCGAGGGCATTTGCCACGGCGGCGGTGGCGGTCGGTGCGCTGGCCACGGCCTGCGCGACATCCCCAGGGGAGGCCGCGGTCACGACACCACCGGCCGCCGGTGTACCCCATCCTGCACCGGCAGTCATTGCGGCACCAAAACTCAACGCCGTCAACGTGATTGCACCAACTCTCAGTCCAGTCGCGACCCCGAACAGGCTGCTGGCGGCCGGTGTGCCCACTCCGGTGGCTACGCCTTCATCATCGGTTCATCCGACGAGCGCAGGCGTTACATCAGACGCCACACCCACGTCACTGTTCTTCGCGCCAAGCACCTTTGCGCGCACGGCGCTGGCGCCGTCGGATTCGCGGTCCTCGGTGACCGTTGCACCCGTTGGCGGCGTGGGGATCCCCGGGCTGTTCAGCCCCACCGGAGCGTTCCTCGGCCTGGTCGGTCCGGGCGGCCTGCTCATCGGCAACGGAGT
>DATJIX010000217.1:0-2643 GCA_035492865.1 Mycobacterium sp.
GACCGGATCGGTGCCGTCGAGAACGCCGGCGTCGAGTACCTGCCCGAGGACGCCCGCGACTCGCGGCCGCGCAACCTCGGCGCGGTCTTCCTCGGCGCCAACTTCACGTGGACGAACGTCGTGTTCGGCGCGTTCGCGATCCTCTTCGGATTGAGCTTCTGGCAGACGCTCACCTCGATGGCCGTCGGCATCGCGCTGGGCACCCTGGCCGTCCTGCCCACCGCGATCATCGGCCCGCGCACGGGTACGAACATGACCGTGTCGAGCGGCGCGTTTTTCGGCATCCGCGGCCGGTTCATCGGGTCGGGCATCGCACTGCTGATCGCGTTCGGCTTCGCCGCGGTCACGGTGTGGACGAGCGGTGACGCGATCGTCGCCGCCGGGCACCGATTGCTCGGCACGCCGGAGAACGACGCCGTGCACGCGATCGCCTACGCCGCGGTGGCCGCACTGATGGTGACCGTCGCGCTGTACGGCCACGCGACCATCGTCGCGATGCAGAAGGTGGTGGTGCCGGTCGTCGGGGCGCTGATGGTGCTCGGCGTGTTCGCGTTCGCAGGCGGATTCGATCCCAACGCATCAAGCGGCCAGTACACGCTGGGCGGCTTCTGGCAGACATGGGCGCTGTCGGCCGTGCTGTTCGCGGCCGCGCCCATCTCCTACGGACCGACGATCGGTGACTACACCCGGCGAATCTCCGCGCGGCGCTTCAGCAATCGGCGGATCTGCGGCGCGTTGGGGATCGGGATGTTCGTCGGCGTGCTGCTGCCCAGCCTGTTCGGCGCATTCACCGCGATGACGTTCACCAACCCGACCGATTCGTATCTCAACGATCTGGTGGCGGCGTCACCCGGTTGGTATGTGCTGCCGATCGTTGTCATCTCACTGCTGGGTGGCCTGAGCCAGGGCGTGCTGTGCGTCTACGCCAGCGGCCTGGACCTGGAAGGCCTTGCGCCACGGCTGAAGCGGACCCAGACCACGATCATCACCGCCGCCGTCGCCATCGCGCTGCTGTATCTGGGCGTGTTCGTGTTCGACGCGGTCGAGTCGGTCACGGCGATGACGGTCGCACTGAACGCCGTGATCACGCCGTGGGTGGCGATCCTGGCGATCGGCGCGTTGCGCACGAAAACCTATGACCCAACGGATCTGCAGGCGTTCGCGCATGGACGGCACGGCGGCCGCTACTGGTTCACCGGCGGTTGGAATATGCCCGCGGTGGCGGCGTGGACCGTCGGCGCGGTGTTCGGCCTGCTGGCGGTCAACACGACGCTGTACGTCGGCCCGCTGGCCGACATCGCGAGCGGGATCGACGTGAGCACGGTGGGATCGGCAGCCCTGGCGGGGTTGATTTACCTTGCGTCGCTGAGTTCTATCAAGGCATGACACTTTCCCCCGATGATGTGGTGACCGAGTTCTGCAAGAAGTGGGCGTCGCCCGACCCCGACGAACTGGCCGGGTACTTCACCGAAGACGCCGTCTACCACAACATCCCGATGGAAGCGGTGCAGGGCCGCGAGGCCATCAAGGTGTTCATCGCCGGTTTCACTGCCGCATTCGACGGGATCGACTTCCAGATTCACCGGCAAGTCAGCGACGGCAACGTGGTGATGAACGAACGGACCGACACGATGCGCCGCAAGGACGGCGGTGAGATACCGCTGCCGGTGATGGGTGTCTTCGAGGTCGTCGACGGCAAGATCGCGAAGTGGCGCGACTACTTCGACTTGGCGACCGTCACCAGCGCATTCGCCTAAGCCAGCAGCGGCACCTCGTCGTGCTGCTGATCGGTGAGGATCTCGAACATCGCGCGGCGGGTAGCTTTCAGCTCGCCGCGTTCGAAAGCCTTGCCCGCCACCTGAACTCGACAGGTTGCGATCGCCGAGTTGTAGCAGTACTTCGAGCCGCCGTCGGTGTCGGTATAAGTCAGGCCAATGAAGTCGGCAGGCTCGGCGACGATTTCGCCCTCGATCATCTGGTCGCCGACCCGCCCGCCGAACGCCCATGAGAACGGCCGGTACTTGCCGTGGGTCTGGAGGCTGCCCAGGATCGAGCGGACCGCGAACTCCTGACCCGCGTGCCGAAACACGAACAGCGTGGCGGCGGGCGTCAACACCGGTCCGATCGCGGCGCGGGCCGTCACGATCTCAAGGCTCGAGTCCGGCGCGTCGTCGAAACCGCACACCTGCCCGAACGCGTACGCCGGCGTGTGCCGCGTGCCCCAGTTGTGGTTGACGCTGCCGGTCCAGCCGTCCAGCACCAGCCGGGTCGCGTCGAGTTCGACCTGCCCGTCGAACTGCGCCAGCGGGTGGCGCACCGTCGTCTTCGCGGTCGGTACCCGCGCCTTGTACGCACGGTCGGTCAGGAGCTTGACCATGTCCTCTGCGCCCGGCGTGATCCGCAGATCCCATCGCGCCGAGCGGTTTCCGCCCGTGACGACGCCGTGGGCGGACCGATCGTCGATGTGCGTCGCGCCGATGCGCGCGGTCCAGTGGTCGTATTCGTACTCGGCGGCGTCGATCGGGTACGGCTGCTTGAGTGCCCGATTGCCCTGGTCCTCGGGATCGAACACCATCACCCACACGTCGGCCACCGGATCACCCTCCGTGGGCAGCAGCAGGGTCTCGCGCAGCCACAATGCCT
>DATJIX010000218.1:0-13684 GCA_035492865.1 Mycobacterium sp.
GTCCGAGGAGACCAAGAGCGCGGCCGACGGTGCAGCCAAGGGCATCTGGCGTTCCATCTTCTATTCGGCCATCGGTGGCTGGATCCTGCTGCTGTCGTTCCTGTTCGCGGTCCAGGACGTGGACGCGGTGACCAAGGGCGGCGGCCTGGTGCAGGTGATCTTCGCCCAGGCGATGGATTCGCAGTGGGTCGGCATCGTGTTGCTGATTTCCAGCGCGGGCCAGTTCTTCTGCACGACGGCATGCCAGACGAGCGCGTCCCGCATGCTGTTCGCGTTCAGTCGCGACCGCGCGGTGCCGGGCCACCAGCTGTGGTCGAAGTTGAGTTCCAGCAAGATCCCCGCCAACGGCGTGATGATCACCGCGGCGCTGGCCGCCCTCATCACGTTGCCGGCAATCGTGCCCGTCGACATCAACGGCGCTCCCGCGCCGATCGCGTTCTACGCGGTGGTGTCCATCGGTGTGGTCGGGCTGTACCTGTGCTTCGCGGTGCCGATCTACTACCGCTGGAAGGCGGGCGACGCGTTCAAGGTGGGCAGCTGGAATCTCCGCGGCCACCACAAGTGGATGGCCCCGGTGGCGCTCATCGAGATCGCCGTCACCTCGCTGATCGCGCTGTTCCCGACGTCGATCGGCGGGGTGCCGTTCGGCGGCAGCTTCGAGTGGAAGTTCGTCAACTACACCCCACTGCTGGTGGGCGGGGTGCTGATTCTGCTCTGGATCTACTGGCACGCTTCGGTGAAGAAGTGGTTCAAGGGGCCGATCAAGCAGGTCGACGCCACCGGCGAACAGCTCGAGAACGCCTAGCGCCGAACGTCGGCCAGGTCACACTCCCCTGCCGTTTCGCCGCGCGTCAGCCTGGGTATTGAGGATGCTGTGTGCGGTGCCGCTGGCGAAGTGCGTCTTGATGGCCTGACACCGGACGTCAACGCGGTTTCGGCGATGGCCGAAGCGATGACGCCCCGGGGTCCCGACGCGGCGGGTGTGTGGTCGCAAGGCAGGGTGGCCCTCGGCCATCGACGCCTGAAGATCATCGATCTGTCCGAGGCGGGCGCGCAGCCCATGATCGATTCCGACCTTGGGCTCGCGGTCTGCTGGAACGGCTGCATCTACAACTACAAGCAGCTGCGGCGCGAGCTGAGCGAGGCCGGCTACCGGTTCTTCTCCCACAGCGACACCGAGGTGCTGCTGAAGGCCTACCACCACTGGGGCGACCGGTTCGTCGACCGGCTCTACGGCATGTTCGCGTTCGCCATCGTCGAGCGCGACAGCGGCCGGGTGCTGCTCGGCCGTGACCGGCTTGGCATCAAGCCGCTGTATCTGACGCAGAGCGCAGCGCGCATCCGGTTCGCGTCGTCGCTACCCGCTCTGCTCGCAGGTGGCGACATCGACACCGGCATCGATCCGGTCGCGCTGCACCACTACATGACCTTCCATTCGGTGGTGCCTGCGCCGCGCACGATCCTGCGCGGTGTCACCAAGGTGCCGCCCGCGACGCTCGTCGCGATCGAGCCCGACGGCCGCTGCGTCACCACCACCTACTGGGAACCCGACTTCACCAGGAGAGAGGACCGTGCCGACTGGTCCGAACGTGATTGGGAGGACGCGGTTCTGGAGTCACTGCGGGTTGCGGTCGACCGCCGTCTGGTGGCCGACGTGCCGGTCGGCTGCCTGCTGTCGGGCGGTGTGGACTCCAGCCTGATCGTCGGGCTGTTGGCCGAGGCGGGCCAGCACGGGCTTGCGACGTTCTCGATCGGCTTCGAATCGGTCGGCGGCGTCAAGGGCGACGAGTTCCGCTACTCCGACATCATCGCCGAGCGTTTCGGCACCGACCACCACCAGATCCGCATCGGCACCGACCGCATGCTGCCCGCACTCGACGGCGCCATCGGCGCGATGAGCGAGCCGATGGTCAGCCATGACTGCGTCGCCTTCTACCTGCTCAGTCAGGAAGTCGCCAAACACGTCAAGGTCGTCCAGTCCGGGCAGGGTGCCGACGAGGTGTTCGCCGGCTACCACTGGTATCCCCCGATGGCCGACGCCACGTCGGTCGAGGGCTCGGTGGCCAGCTACCGCAACGCGTTCTTCGACAGGGATCCGTCCGGATACCGGGCACTCGTCGCGCCCGGCTACCTGGTGGACGGTGACCCCAGCGGCGACTTCGTCACGGAGCATTTCGCCAGGGCGGGCGCCGCGACCGGTGTCGACCGGGCGTTGCGGCTGGACTCGACGGTGATGCTGGTGGACGACCCGGTCAAGCGCGTCGACAACATGACGATGGCGTGGGGACTCGAGGGCAGGGTGCCGTTCCTCGACCACGAGCTCGTCGAGCTCGCGGCCACCTGCCCGCCGGAGCTGAAGACCGCGCACGACGGCAAGGGCGTGCTCAAGCAGGCCGCGCGCAAGGTGATCCCCGCAGACGTGATCGACCGCCCGAAGGGGTATTTCCCGGTGCCCGCGCTGACGCATCTGGAGGGCCCGTATCTGGACCTCGTCCGTGATGCGCTCTACGCACCCGCCGCCAAGGAGCGTGGCCTGTTCCGGCCGGAGGCCGTCGACCGGTTGCTTGCCGACCCCAACGGCAGGCTGACCCCCCTGCGCGGCAACGAGCTGTGGCAGATCGCGTTGCTCGAGCTGTGGTTGCAGCGACACGGCATCACCGGTAGCGCCGCATGACCGCACTGGATCCGGATCATTCCGAGGCCATCACCCTCGGGCTGCACGACGCGTCTCCGCAGCACATGGTCGACGCCATGGCCGATGACGTGGTTGTCGAACTCGGTTGGGGCCGACTGATTTTCGGTCAGACGTTCGCCGATCCGCACAAGCTCGCGGAGGTGCTGCGCCAGGAAGGCCACGGCAGGCGCGACATCTGCATCTACGCGCGCGAGCCGCAGGTCCTCGTCGCGCTGGCACCCGCCGAGCTGTTCATCGACCCGAGCCATACCTATCGGCTGCGGTTCTCCGACGAGGCGCCGGGTGCGCCGCCTACCGGGTTCACGGTTCGCACACTGCAAAGCGCCGACGATGCCGATGCGATGAACCGGGTGTACCTGCGCTGCGGAATGGTGTCCGCTCCCGTCGAAGTCATCTGGGACAACCACCTTCACGCCGATTCGATCGATTACCTGGTCGCGGTGCGCGACGACGACGGCACCATCGTGGGCACTGTCACCGGTGTCGACCACAAGCGGTTGTTCTCCGATCCCGAGGACGGCTCGAGCCTGTGGACGCTGGCTGTCGACCCGGCCTCGAGCCTGCCCGGCGTCGGCGCGGCGCTGACCCGGGCGCTCACCGCGATCTACCGGGACCGGGGTCGGGCCTACCTGGATCTGTCGGTGGCACATGACAACACCGCCGCGATCGCGTTGTACGAGAAGCTCGGCTTCGGCCGCGTTCCCGTGATGGCGGTCAAGCGCAAGAACGCGATCAACGAGCCGCTGTTCACCCATCCGCCGGAGACCGTTGACGACCTCAATCCGTACGCGCGAATCATCGCCGACGAAGCGATGCGGCGTGGCATCTGGGTGGAGGTGCTCGACGCCGAGGCCGGTGAGATGCGGCTGTCACACGGCGGCCGCAGCGTCGTGACCCGAGAATCGTTGTCGGAGTTCACATCCGCGGTTGCGATGGCGCGTTGCGACGACAAACGGCTGACCCGTCGGCTCGTGGCAGAAGCCGGGATCGCGGTGCCGAAGGGCAGGCTGGCCACCTTCGACGACGAGGACTACTCCTTCCTCGCCGAGGTCGGCGACGTCGTGGTCAAGCCGACCCGCGGCGAGCAGGGCAAGGGCATCACGGTCGGCGTCGACAACCCCGACGATCTTGACGCGGCGTTGGCGCGGGCCCGCGAACAACATCCCGATGTGCTGATCGAGCAGCGCGCCCCCGGCGACGACCTCCGCCTGGTCGTGATCGACCACAAGGTGGTGGCCGCCGCATTGCGAAGGCCCGCGGAGGTCATCGGCACCGGGCATCACACCGTGCGCGAGCTGATCGACGCACAGAGCAGGCGGCGCGCGGCGGCGACCGGCGGCGAGTCAAGGATTCCGGTGGACGACGTCACCGAAGCCACCGTCAAGGAAGCCGGCTGGACGTTTTCCGATGTGCTGCCAGAAGGCACCCGGTTGCGGGTGCGCCGGACCGCGAACCTGCATCAGGGCGGCACCATTCACGACGTCACCGCCGAAGTGAACCCGGAACTGTGCGCGGTGGCAGTGACGTCGGCCGAAGCGATCGGCATCCCGGTCACGGGCATCGACCTCCTGGTGCCCGATGTCACCGCGGCCGACTACGTGTTCATCGAGGCCAACGAGCGGCCGGGCCTGGCCAACCATGAGCCGCAGCCCACCGCACAGGCCTTCGTCGACTTCCTGTTCCCGCAGAATCCGGGGCTGCCGCAGGCGTGGACGCCGGATCAGCCGCCGCAGTGATTCACCAGGTGCTGGTGCGCATCACGATCTCGGCGGCCAGTTGAGCGGTGGACTCCTGCGCGTTGCGCCTGCCGAGCAGGTCGACCAGCCGGAAATCGCCGTACACGTAGCGCTGGCTGGCTTTGGCGACCGCCCGCGCGGCGGGAGTGCTGACCAGCGCGGTCGTGTTCATCTCCACCGGCGGGCAGTGTTCGTCGCGGATCACCCCGGTGAGGTCGGCGACGCGCGGATGCCCTCGGTCGATCACCACCAGCCCGATGAACCGGTCCAGCCGGGTGGCGGCCAGCTCCCACGCCAGTTCACCGCCGATGCGGTCACCGACCAGCAGCGCCCAGCGCACATCGAGCGAATCGAGAATCCCGACGACGGACTTGGCGGTCAGCCGCGGATCAGGCCCGATCACGATGGTCCGCAGCGAGGCGGTGTGCAGCCGCTGACACACCGCCTCATAGGCGGCGGGCGCGTGATGCGCAGCGCCGAGCACCACCACAACGGACCCCTTGTCGGGGCCCGCGACGTCGACCGGCACAGGAAAGCCGTCGACGGTGACCATGGTGGAAGGCATTTGGCCACGCTACAGCGACCGGCCCATTCGGTGGGCCGATTTTCGTGCTGTTAACCCTTCTGTCAGGCCGTTTGCGCCCGCTCGGCCTGCTTGGCCGCGATGTCCAGAAACGTCTGCGGCAGCGCGGCTTTGACAGTGATCGACGGGTTCGGCGTTGGGAACGCGATGCCGAACACGCCCGTCGTGCCGATGTTCTCGAAAGTGAAGTACGCGCTGCTGCTTTCGTTGCCAAGACGCATCGTCTGCTCATACACCAGCGCGTCAGGGCGCGACGTCTTTAGCCGGATCGTGGTCATCGGAATGCCCGGTGTCGACTGGTCGAAGAACGTCTGGAACGCCGCGCAGCGCTCGGCGGTGGCGGCCAGCCGCTCGAGGTCAAGCGGCCACGTCAACACCGTCATCACGATCCGCGCGCCGTCGTAGGCCACCACGTACTCCGCCGCGCTGCCGGGCCCCCGCTCGGCCGAGTCGGCGATGGCGCGGGTGAGGCCGTCCGAGCAACCCTCCGGGTTGGAGAGCATGGCCGGCGGACCGCCCGCACCGTCGGGCTGGCCAGGCGATCGGGTGATGCGGTCGTATTGCACACCGGGTGGGAAGTCCGCCGCGGTCAGCACCACCTTGTCCAGCCGGGCGCCCGGCCACGTCGGGGTGCCGGAGACCGCGTGCGCACAGCCGGTGAGGACGACGGCGAGCAGCGCAGCCATCACCGCTGCGCGCGCACGCCGCCTGGTCATATGACCAGGCTACCGACGGAAGCGCACATTCCGTCGGACGCTAGCGGCAGGTGTATCCGCCGTCGATCGGCAGCGATACGCCGGTGATCATCGACGCGTCGTCGCCGAGCAGGAAACAGATCGGAGCGGCGATCTCGTCCTCGGTGGCCCACCGACCCAATGGCATCTGCTCCAGGAACGGCGGACCGACATCCGGGCGTCCCCAGTACGAGGCCGACATGTCGGTCATCACCACGGTGGGGTTGACGCTGTTGACCCGGATGTTGTGCTTACCGAGCTCGAGCGCGGCGACGCGGGTGATGTTGTCGAGGGCCGCCTTGGACGACCCGTAGGAGATGTGGCCCGGCAACGCCACCAGGCCGGCCTGGCTGGACACGTTCACGATCGATCCGCCTACGCCTCTGGCGATCATCCCGGGTGCCACGTGTTTGATGACCAGCAGGCTGCCCCGGGCGTTGATGCTGATCACCTTGTCGAATATCGCGATATCGGTGTCTTGGGGTGTCGCGATCTCCCCGCCGAAACCGCCGCAGTTCACCACGCCCCACAGCTCGAGGCCGGACACGGCCCCACGGATCTCGTCGTCGGAGGTGAGGTCGAATGCGACTGGCTCGGCGCCCGTTTCACCGCACAGCTGGTTAAGTTGCTCGACGTTTCGCCCACCCGCGTAGACCGTCGCACCCTGGCCGACAAGCCGGCGGACGGTTGCCGCTCCGATGCCGCCGGTCGCGCCTGTCACCAGGACGCCACGCCCCGCGAGATCAGCCACGACGTTCAGCAGTTCGACTTGTACGCCGCCGCACCGCCGTCGCCGGCCAGGTTCTCCTGCGTGATGATGGTGAAGCCGGTCTGCACCTTCTTGGTGTTCTGACCGCCTTCGAGCGCGGTCACCGCCTCGTCGACGCCGTACTTGCCGATGATGCCCGGCTCCTGTGCGACCAGCGCCTGCACGGTGCCGTCCTTCAGCGCCTGGATCTGGTTCGGGCCCGCGTCGAAACCGACGATCTTCACTTGGCCGCTCTTGCCCGCTTGTTTGACACCGGTGGCGGAGCCCTCGGCGGAGAAGATGTTGGTCGCGAAGACGCCGACGAGGTCGGGGTCCTTCTGCAGTTGCGCGCCGATGAGTTGCGCCGCAGTGGCCGGGTCGTCGTGGCTGTACTGCACGCCGACGTAGGTGAACTTGCCGTCGGCCTTGACCGCGTCCTCGAAACCCTTCGCGCGCGCGTCGGTGGTCGAGATACCGGGATCGACGTTCATCACCATGACCTTGCCGCCCTCGGGATGCAGCTGCTTGATGGCGTCGAAGGCCGCCTTGCCGCCGCCCTCGTTGTCGCTGGCGATCGACGACACCGCGTACGACGGGTCGTTGGTCGTGGTGTCGACGAGCACCACCTTGATGCCCGCCGCGGCCGCCTGCTCGAGGGGCTTCTGCATGGCCTGCACGTCGGTGGGCGCGACCAGCAGCGCGTCCGGCTTGCTCGCGACGATGGAGTCCACGATGGGCTTCTGCAGCGTCGGATCAAACTTCTGCGGGCCCTGTGTGTTGACCGTGACGCCGAGCTTGGCCGCCTCGTCCTGCGCGCCGCACTGCATGGTGATGTAGAACTGGTCGCCGACCACACCCTGCAAGAGCTGAATGTTGTAGTTCTTGCTGGCCTTCGATGGCGCGGTGACGGTGGTCGCCGCGGCTGCAGGCGTTGTGCCGCCTGACGTTTCGCCCGAACCACTCGACTGCGGTTTGGAGGACGTGCAACCCGTCATCGACATCGTGAGCACGACGGCTCCCAGGGCAGCACCCGCCATTGCGCGCTTACGGTTCACTGGCTTTCCTTTCATGTCGATCCTTTTCGTTTGAAGAGACCTCGGGACCGCGCGCCGCGCATCGCCGCCGCGCGCCGGCTCTGGTCGACGTAGACGGCGGCGATCAGCACCGAGCCGACCGCGACACCCTGCCAGAACGGTTGGACACCGATGATGACGAAGCCGGACTGCAGCACGGCGGGGATGAACAGGCCGACGACGGTGCCGAAGATCGTGCCGAAGCCGCCGAAAATCGATGTGCCGCCGATGACCACCGCGGCGATCACGTTGAGGTTGGTCAACGACTGGCCTGCGATCGTGGTGGTGCCGTACTGCGCGAGCGAGAGCAGCGCACCAAGTCCGGCCAGCGTGCCGGCCAACCCGTAGACCAGGACCAGATGCCGGGTCACCTTGATGCCCGTCCGGCGGGCGGCCTCCTCGTTGCTGCCGACGGCAAACGTGTAGCGGCCGAATCTTGTCTTGTGCAGCAGGATGCCGCCAAGGACGATCACTATCAGCGCGACGAAGGGCAGCCCGGGGATGCCCAATACCTTTGTGTAGGCACTGAAATCGGTCAGCTCGCTGGGTACCGAGCGGATGTCGATGCCGCCGGTGAGGACCTGCGCCAGTCCCAGCGCCACCGACAGCGTGCCCAGCGTGACGATCAGTGCGGGCACCTTGGCCATCGCGACGAGCACGCCGTTGACGACACCCCACGCCATACCGGACAGAATCGCGGCGACGATCCCGACAGCGGCCACCCCAATTCCACTGCCGCCCATGGCTTCCATCACCTTGGCCGAGACGACCGAAGCGAACACCAACACCGACCCGACGGACAGATCGATGCCCGAGGTGATGATCACGAACGTCATCCCGACGCCGAGCACCGCCCACACCGCGACGTTCTGTGAGATCAGCGAGAAGTTTCCGGTCGAAAGGAACCGGTCCCCCGCGATGGCGGTGAAGAACAGGCAAATGACGATCAGCACACCGAGAATCCAGAACGCCTGAAGTCCGACAATCCTTTTCAGCAGCGATTGGTTCCCGTCGAGGTCGTCTGCCTTGCCTGCGACGGCCGCCTGCTGGTTGGCCACGGTGCTCATGCCGCGCCCTCCTTGTCCAGCGCCCCGGTCATCGCGCCCACCAGCGTCTCGACCGTCGTGGTACGGCCCGGATAGGTGGCGACCCGTCGGCCCAGTCGCAGCACCTGGATCCGGTCGCACACCTCGAGCACGTGCGGCATCGAGTGGCTGATGAACACCACCGCAATTCCCTTGTCGCGCACCCGCTTCACCGACTCGAGAACATTCTTGGTCTGCACGACGCCCAACGCGGCGGTCGGCTCGTCGAGGATGACGACCTTGTCCGCCCATGAAATGGCCCTGGCGATGGCGATGCCCTGACGCTGTCCACCGGACATCGACCCGACGGGCGAGTTCAGCGAGCGCACCGTGGCGCCCAGCTCCCTGAAGGACGCGGCCGCCTTGCGGTGCATCTCCTTCTCGTCCATGAAGCCGAGGCGGCCGAGCACGCCCTTGCGCAGGATCTCCCTGCCCAAGAACACGTTTTGGACGGGGTTGAGATGCGGGGCCAGTGCCAGGTCCTGGTACACCACCTCGATGCCGAGGTCGTTCGCGTGTCGCGGGGATGCCAGGCGCACCGGCTTGCCGTCGAAGTAAATCTCGCCCTCGTCCAGCTCGAGGCTGCCCGACAGCGCCTTGATGAGTGTCGATTTCCCCGCGCCGTTGTCACCGATGAGGCCGACCACCTCGCCGGCATCGATGTCGAAGTCGGCGCGGTCCAACGCGCGCACGTGGCCGAAGCTGCGCGACACGGCGCGCGCCTCAAGCAGGGCGGTCATCCGTTGCCTTCCTTGATGTTCGGCGGCCAGGTGGTGCCCGCCCTGCAGACCAGTAGCCGGACGTCACCGTCGACGTGCCAGTCCCCGGCGGCCGCAGGCACCACGAGGGTCTGGCCGCGTTCGATGTCGACCGGTTCGCTGTGCGACGCAGCAAGCCTGCCTTCGCCGGAAAGCACCACGGCGACAGCGAATCCGGCTGGCAGGTCGGGACCCGATGCCAGCAACTCCATCCGGAAGAACGGAGCCGCCTCCTCAGGCAGGACCTCCACCAGGCCCGCGACGTGTGCGCCGGTGTGCCGGGTCAGCGCACCGATGTCGGGCAGTGCGGCGGTCTCGACGACCGACAGTGCCACGTCGCGGGTGAGGCCGAGGAAGATCTCGTCGTCGGATGCCGTGGTGTTGGTGCGCTCCAACAGAATTGACTGATCGGTGGGCTCCTGGGCCTCGACGAGCAGGATGCCCGCGCCGATGGCGTGCGGGGTTCCGCCCGGCACCAGCACACCGTCACCCGGTCGCACCGGAACGCGGTGCATCAACGCCAGCATCTCCTCGGCATCCTGGGCGTCTACCAGCTGATTGAGTCGGTCTTCGCCGACCTCCTCGCGCCACCCGACCCACACCGCGGCGTCGTCTTCGGCCTCCAGCACATACCAGGCCTCGGTCTTGCCGTAGGCGCAGCCGAGGTGCTGCGAGGCGAACTCACGGGTGGGATGCACATGCACGGGCAGGCGCTGGCCTGCGTCCAGCAGCTTGACCAACACACCGGTGTCGCCGGGGTCCGCGTCGTCGCGGCCGAGCCAGCCCCGAGGATCGGCGCAAACCGCGTCACGGAGCAGCGTGCCGTCGGCGAGTCCGGCCGGACCGAGGTCCGGCGCGCCGAAGCGGGCGACCGTCGCGCCCACCCATTCCTCCGGTGAGCGATCGCCGACGGGCGGTATCCCTCGCCACGCAGCTAACGCCCGGCCGCCTGCGTACCAGTGCGGTACCACGTTGGGGGGCAAGCACTGTGGCTGCACGGTCGCTCTGCCCTCCTCCGTTGGCGGTGTCTGGGACAGTACGCCACATCACCGGCTATGTCACCGGTGTCAGAAGAATCCGCCCGTTGGTTCTGACATCGGTGACATACTGGCCGCTGACCGACCGCGAAAGGACACTCGATGGCGACCATGCGCGACGTTGCTCTGCGAGCGGGGGTGAGCGCCAAGACGGTGTCGCGCGTGGTCAACAACGACCGGTATGTGTCCGCCGACGTCCGGGAACGGGTCGAGCGGGCGATCGACGAGCTGCAGTACGTGCCCAACATGCTCGCTGTCACCTTCCGGTCCGGCCGCGACGCGGCGATCGGGGTTGCCGTGCCCGGCGTGTCCGACCCGTTCTTCGCCAGCATCATCGGTGCGATCGAGCGCGAAGCGAGCAGGCGGGGTGTGGCCGTCATCGTGACCGGTGTCGGCTGGGAGCCGTCGCACGAACGCCAGTCGATCGAAGCCCTGTTGAAGCGTCAGGTCGCGGGCATGATCATCTGCCCGGTCGGGCGCGACATGTCCTACCTGCGGCCGTGGCTGAAGCGCACTCCCCTGGTGTTCGCCGACCGAGAACCCGGCAGGCTGATCGCAGATGTCGTGCTGCAGGACGACGTCGGGGGCGGCTATGAGGCGGCCCGGCATCTGATTTCGCACGGACATCGCACCATCGCATTCATGGGCGACGACACGGTCACCGGGCTGTTGCGGCTGAAGGGTTTGCAGGACGGGCTGGCTGAGGCGGGGCTGCCGCAGCGCAGCGATCTGACCCATGTGGGCGACATCGACGAAGCCACACTGACGGCGGAGCTGCGTCGCATGCTCGCCGCACCGGACCCGCCGAGCGCCGTGTTCTCCTCGAACGCGCGCATCACCATCGCCCTGGTGTCATCGCTACAGGCGCTGCGCCGCAAGGATGTTGGGCTTGTCGGCTTCGGCGACTTCCCGACCGCTGCCGCGTTGCAGCCTGCGGTCACGGTGATCCACCAGGACGGCGACGAGATGGGGCGCTTCGCCGTCGACCGGCTTTTCACGCGGCTGGATCAGCCGACACGGCGGCTGCGCAGACGGACTGTGCTGCCGGTGTCTCTGGTGACACGCGCGTCGTGCGCGATGCCTGGCGAGAAGGTGCGCGCCGGACACGGCGACGTCGTCAGCCCTGCAGCCTCGTGACGATCGACGGCCGTTGCGGCGGGCCGTTTTCCAACAAGGCCATGACGGCGTCGACATCGAGGTGCGCCGTCAGCAGATCGGCCATCAGATCGAGTTGCCCGTCGCGGCGGGCGGACACGTCGACGTCGTCGGCGACGACGAACCCGGGCTTTCCGACCGCTGCCAGCCACTGGCGGCGGAAGTCGTTGTTGTCCAACAGTCCGTGCCAGTGGGTGCCGTAGACGTGGGCACGCCGGATGCCGACATCGAACCAGTCGTCTTCGGTGTGGCGCTCCAGTTGCCCGTGGTGGATCTCGTAACCGTGTAGCGGGCCGTCGTGACGCCGCAGGGTCTTGTCGGGTGCGAAGACGATGTCGGCGTCGAGCAGGCCGAGGCCGTCAACGGAGCCGGCTTTGGATTCCACCGGATCGTCGATGCGCATGCAGAGCATCTGGAAGCCGCCGCAGATGCCGAGCACCGGCTTGCCCATCGCGGCGTGTGCGGTGACGCCGTCTGCGAGGCCGCGCTCACGCAGCCACGCCAGATCGGAGACCGTCGCCTTGCTTCCGGGGAGCACCACCACGTCGGCGTCTGCGAGGTCGGCGGGATCGGTCACCCACCGCACCAGCACACCAGGCTCACACGCCAGCGCCTCGACATCGGTGGAGTTGGAGATGCGCGGCAACCGGATCGCGGCCACCCGCAGCCAGTCCGGCCCGCGCGGAGGCTGGGGAACACCGAGAGAGCCGTGCACCGACAGAGAATCCTCGGTGTCCAGCCACAGCCCATCGGCGTAGGGAATGACGCCGTAGGTGGGCCTGCCGGTGAGCTCCTGCAGCTGCGCCAGCCCCGGTGCGAGCAACGCCGCGTCGCCGCGGAACTTGTTGACCACGAACCCCGAGATGAGTCGTTGGTCCTCGGGCTCGAGAACGGCGACCGTGCCGTACAGGTGGGCCAGCAGTCCGCCGCGGTCGATGTCGCCGACGAGGATCACGGGCAGGCCTGCGGCGCGGGCCAGACCCATGTTGGCCAGATCCGTTGCGCGCAGGTTGATCTCGGCGGGCGAGCCAGCACCTTCGCAGATCACCGCGTCGAATTCGCTTCGTAGTGACTGCAATTCGTCGGCGACGACCGCGGAGAGCCGCTCACGGTGGGTGAAGTAATCGGCCGCGCTGACGGTGTCGGCGACCTGACCGCGCAGCACCAGCTGCGACGTGCGGTCGCTGCCCGGCTTGAGCAGGATGGGGTTGAACCGGACGCTGGGCGCCAAGCCCGCGGCGCGTGCCTGCATGGCCTGCGCGCGGCCGATCTCACCGCCCTCGACGGCGACCGCCGAATTGTTGGACATGTTCTGCGCCTTGAACGGCGCCACTTGAATACCCTTGCGCGCCAACAGCCGACACAGTCCGGCGACGACCATCGACTTTCCGGCGTCGGACGTGTTGCCTGCCACCAGCAGCGCGCCGCTCACAGCTGGGTCAGGATCTCCGCGCCGTCATCGGTGACCACCAGCGTGTGCTCGAACTGCGCGGTCCACTTCTTGTCCTTGGTGGCGACGGTCCAGCCGTCGTCCCAGATCTCGTAGTCCAGCGCGCCGAGGTTGATCATCGGCTCGATGGTGAACGTCATGCCCGGCTCCAGCACCGTCTCCACGGCGGGCTGGTCGTAATGCAGCACCACCAACCCGTTGTGGAACGTGGTGCCGATGCCGTGGCCGGTGAAATCACGAACAACGTTGTAGCCGAACCGGTTTGCATAGGACTCGATCACCCTGCCGACGGCGGAGAGCTGTCTGCCGGGTTTGACCGCCTTGATCGCGCGCATGGTCGCTTCGTGGGTGCGCTCGACGAGCAGCCGGTGTTCCTCGGACACGTCGCCTGCCAGGAAGGTGGCGTTGGTGTCGCCGTGCACACCGTCCAGATAGGCGGTGACGTCGATGTTGACGATGTCGCCGTCCTCGACGACCGTCGAGTCGGGGATGCCGTGGCAGATGATCTCGTTGAGCGACGTGCAGCACGACTTCGGGAAGCCCTTGTAGCCGAGCGTCGACGGGTATGCCCCGTGGTCGACCATGTACTCGTGGGCGATGCGGTCCAGTTCGTCCGTCGTCACACCCGGC
>DATJIX010000219.1:0-10136 GCA_035492865.1 Mycobacterium sp.
CGCTCACCGCAGCAAACCTTTGAGTTCGATGGTCGGCGTGACCGCCAGCGCTGCGGCCTCGGCTTCTCGGATCGCCTCCTCGCGGTGCACGCCAAGCGGCATCTCCTGAATCTTGTCGTGCAGCTTGAGGATTGCGTGCAGCAGCATCTCCGGCCGCGGCGGGCACCCTGGCAGATAGATGTCGACGGGCACCACATGGTCGACGCCCTGCACGATCGCGTAGTTATTGAACATCCCGCCAGAAGAGGCGCACACGCCCATCGCCAGCACCCACTTGGGCTCGGCCATCTGGTCATAGATCTGGCGCAGCACCGGCGCCATCTTCTGGCTGACCCGGCCCGCCACGATCATCAGGTCAGCCTGTCGAGGCGTCGCGGAGAACCGTTCCATGCCGAAGCGCGAAATATCGAAGCGCGGCCCCGCGGTGGCCATCATCTCGATGGCACAGCACGCCAACCCGAACGTCGCCGGCCACAGCGAGCCTTTGCGGATATATCCGGCCACCTTCTCCACCGTCGACAGCAAGATGCCGCCGGGCAGCTTCTCTTCTAGTCCCATGTCAGGCCTCCCCGCCGCCATACATACGCGTAGGCCACAAACACCACGACCATGAAAAGCAGCATCTCTACCAGGGCAAACAGCCCGAGGCTGTCGAACGCGACCGCCCACGGATACAGGAACACGATCTCGATGTCGAAGATGATGAACAACATCGCGGTCAGGTAGTACTTGATCGGAAATCGCTGGCCTGACGAGTGAGCCGATGCGAGTTCCGGCACCGGTTCGATACCGCACTCGTAGGCCTCTAATTTCGACTGGTTGTAGCGCCTTGGTCCGACCAGCAGAGCAATGCCGACCGAACCGACTGCAAACGCAGCCGCAATCGCGCCAAGAACCAAGATTGGCGTGTACGCGTTCATGTATTCACGCTGACGAATCGCCCTGCCAGTGCAGCACCCCACCTTGGGGGAGCCACAAGGGGATTCACGACGAAACGGCAGATCGGTACCATCCAGAGCTGTGATACGACAAGGCGTGAGGAGTCGATACGCGCCCCTTCGCGTGCTGGTCTACAGCAGCGATGCGCGCATCAGGCTGTTGATTCGGCAGGCGCTGGGCCGACTACCCGATAAGTGCGGCGCTCCATTGGATTTCGTCGATACCGCTACACACGCCGTCGTTGTCCGTGAAATGGGTTTGGGTCGAATAGATCTGGCCATGCTGGATGCCGAAACGACACCATCGGGTGGGCTCGGCCTAGCGCGCCAGCTCAAAGATGAACTGTTGCAATGCCCGCCAATTATCGTCCTTACCGCCCGGAAAGACGACTCGTGGCTGGCCGACTGGTCAGGCGCGGACGCCGTGTTGCCGCGATCACTCGATCCCGTCACCACCAGGACTGTCGCCATTCCCCTGCTACGCGGTCGGCTTATCGTTTAGCGCGGGACCGCGCAGCTGTAGCGGCACTGTTAGCCGCGGGGATGCTCGGCCTGCCAAATCTGTTCGATGCGCAGCACCCGGTGGTGTTCGACCACAAGCCAGCCAACTCCGCCGGTGATCGCCAGCGCCCCAACGACACCCGTCGTAAGTACCCACTCATGGTGTTGGTAGGCAACTGCCGCTATGCAGCCGATCAGGGATAGGACACCCAATACGATCGACAACAGCCCCGGCCAGCAGTAGATATCGATGAAAGATTCACCGGCATGCGGATGCGTGGTGCGGAAATGGTCGGTCGGATCCTGTGTGTCTGCCATGTTTCCTCCTCAGTAGACCTACTGAAGAGCTAATCCGGTTCACATCGCGGGCCATCCCCCGACTGGGTGGCGGCCGGGGTGGCTTAGCCGGCCGACTGCCAACCCAATTCACGGTGTGCGAGCAGATGGCCGATCAAAAGCTCTGTAGACCCAGTGCAAGGTGATTGCGTGACGATGTGCCATGGCCGATTCAACGGTGTGCCAGGAACATCCAGTTCAACCAACGTTCCTGAATCCAACTCACGCTGTACCGCCTGGCGGGAGACGAGAGTGACACCCAGGCCGGCTACCGCAGCAGCCACCACTGCGCCATGTGAGCCCAGCACCATCTGTCGAGGGGTGATTTCGAGTTCTTCTAGCAGCGCTGATGTCGTGGCGCGGGTACCCGAACCCGACTCGCGCAGAAGCCATGTCGCTTGCGCAGGGTCGAAGCCTTCGGCGTAGTCGCGTGGAGCGACGACCACCAGCGTGTTCGGGCTCACGGCGCGTACCTGTACCTGCTCAAGGTCCGTCGGAGGGCGGCCCGCCACGATGACGTCGGCTTCGTGGCTGGCGAGAAGTGGCCAAATCGCATTTCGCGAAGCTACTTCCAGCTTGCAGTCGACCCCCGGATACTTCGCCGTAAAGGATGCCAGCAGAGCCGGGAGCAGCAACTCTCCGGCGGTGGTCACCGCGGCCAGGCGAATTGCGCCGTGGTCAGGATCAACTTCACCGCGTGCGGCCAGTATGGCTTCCAGATGCAGTCCAAGTATCTTGCGGGCGTATCCGACGTAACGCTGCCCGGCAGGTGTCAGGCGCACGCCGCGGCCATGGCGATCGACTAGCGGCACACCGACTTCGGCGCTAAGGCTGCCCAGCGCTGAGGAGATCGCTGACTCTGTAACCACGAGCCGCTCGGCTGCCCCGCGCACCGACCCGGTATCGGCGAGCTCGACCAATGCCCGCAGCCGAGCGTTTGTAGTCATGGCGCTTCAGCCATCGGCTGAGCGGCGAAAACCCGACTAGCCAGTAGATCTGGCGCCTCGATAGTGCTCAGAGCAGCCAAACTGACCACCGGATCGTCGGCGGTGACCAATCTGCGCGCATGACGAAGTCTGGCGCGCTCCATAGCATTTCGCACACTGCGTGCGTTTGCGAACCACGGTTGGTCGATCCGGCGGTGAAGATAGCCGCGCAATGCATCCCGGCCTGCCGCCGATAACCTGTAGCCCAGTTGAGTGGTCATGAGCACGGCGATCTGTTCGAGTTCATCGACGGTGTAATCGGGAAACGTGATGTGGTGAGCGACACGGCTTTGCATCCCCGGGTTGGCCGAAAAGAACTGGTCCATTTTGTCGGCATAACCGGCAAAGATCACGACCAGGTCGTCCCGATTGTTCTCCATCACCTGCAGCAGGATCTCGATCGCCTCTGCGCCGTAATCGCGTTCGTTCTCGACCTTGTACAGGTAGTACGCCTCGTCAATGAACAGCACACCGCCCATGGCCCTTTTGATGACTTCCTTGGTCTTCGGCGCGGTGTGCCCGATGTACTCTCCGACGAGATCGTCGCGGGTGACGCTGACGAGATGCCCGCGGCGCAGGTATCCGAGCTTGTGCAGCAGATCAGCCATCCGCAGCGCGACAGTGGTCTTCCCGGTGCCCGGATTGCCGGTGAAGCTCATGTGCAAAGTGGGTTGAGGGGCGGTGATGCCGTAGCGGGCACGCATTCGATCAACGAGTAGCAGTGCCGCGATCTCGGCGATGCGGGTCTTGACTGGCGCCAAGCCGACAAGTTCGGTCTCAAGGTCTGCCAGCACTTCGTCTACGCCGGCATCGCGTCGTGCCGCCGCGAGATCCACCCGGACATCCGGCGCCAACACGGTTTCGCTGTCGCCCGCCGCTGCCTGCAACCGAGGGTCGGATTGCTCGCCCGGTCTGAAACCAAAAGAACGCCGCGCAGTTTCGGTCACCGGCTGGCTCATTGCCGTGCGCTCCCTATAGCGCCGACTGATGTTGTCATGGCTGAAATGCTCCCACGCCATGATCAAGTTGTCTATTGAGAATAGAAGAGCAATAATCAACCTATTGCTTAATCAAATCACCCGGTGGCTCCACCGTCTGGGTGACGCCGCCATGGCACCGTCGCGGCTAACTTCGCGCTATCGACATGTGTCTCATGGTGCAGGAGTTCAGCGATGGCCACGTGGAAGCTGTTGGGAGAGCTCGAGCGTCCCGTCATGGAGCACCTGTGGAGTTCTTTGGAGCCGCAGACCGTCCGTGAAGTGCATGCTGCGATGTCGACACGTCGCAATCTCGCCTACACCACTGTTCTTACCGTGTTGCGGCGGTTGGCGGAGAAGGGCTTGGTGGCGAAGCACCGAAGCGATCGGGCATACCGCTACGCGGCTGAGCACACGCGCGACGAGCTGGTAGCCGGCCTCATGGTCACGGCTTTGGCACAGGCCGTCGACGCGAAGGACCGGTCGGCCGCGCTTGTACATTTCGTCGACAGGGTTGGGAGCGAGGACCTACATACGTTGCAGCGGGCGCTCGTGGATGCGGAGTGCAAAAACGCAGCTCCTAACCCGCTTGTGCCGCAAGCGGAATGATCGCCACAACCCGCGTACCCGACCCCGGGCGGGAGCGGATGTTGAGTCGTCCACCCACAAGCTCTGCGCGCTCCGACATCGACAGCAGACCATAGCCGCGTGACTCGTCGCCGCCGAGCGGATGATCCAGTATGTCGAAACCGATTCCGTCATCGCCGATTTCGAGTCGCGCGCTGTTGCTGTCAACGCAGAACACGAGTTCGGCCGTGGTGGCGTCGGAATGTTTGACCACATTTTGCAGACATTCTTGAGCAATACGGTAGAGCGCGAGTTCGATGTGTTCCGGTAAGCGGGTTTCGGCTAGGTTGACGTCGATATGGACCTGAGGGATCGACCGGGCCAGGCTGGCCAACCCGCCGGCCAGACCGAGGTCGTCAAGCACCGGCGGACGCAGTCCACCGATCGCGGCCCGCGCTTCTTGCAGGGTCAGGTCAACCAGCTCCCGTGCGGCATTGAGCTGCACCGATGCTTCCCCTGGATCATCACCGACCGCTCGCGCCGCGGCGTCAAGCCGGTAAGACAAGGTGACAAGACGTTGCGAGATCCCGTCGTGTATGTCGCCGGCAAGGCGTCGTCGTTCGATTTCCTGAGCCTCGATAACCTGCTCGACGAAGCTCTCGTGCGCGCGTTCTCGTCCGACGAGTTGGCGATGCAGCCGCGCCTGATGCAGTGCCCCGGCAATCAGGCGACCAATGACCGACAGCAGATCTACGTCGGCCTGGGTGAACTCGCGACGCTGTATCGTGTGCACGGTCAGCTCGCCGACGAGTCCGCCAGGGCCTGTCTCCATTGGCACCGACACCATCGACGTGAATTCCGTATCAGGCAGTGTCTCGATGGGGACGTAGCGCGCGTCGGACTCCTTTCCGTCGATGATCACAACGGGGCGCCGGTGGCTGGCAACCCAGCCGGAAATACCTGACCCCAAGGGAAGCCGGACGCGACCCACCTGTCGGTCGAACGGCGGCGTGGCGCCGGCGAGTGTCAACGATCGATCGCTGTCATCGAGAACATGGACGAAACAAACGTCGGTTCCGGTGGCATCGGTGATCATCCGCGCTGCCGCGGCGGCGAGCGGCTCCACTCCGGGACCGCTCGAGGCGGCTTGTATCAACTCGCGAAGCAGAGCCAACTCGCGATCAGCTTCGACGAGATCCCGTACGGCATCTGTGCGTTCGATTGTGTCCGCGGTTACCGGCGTCGGGCTACTCATTGGTAGATCCCTTCTCGCAGTGCTGTTGCAACGGCAGCGGTTCGGTCGCTGACGGTGAGCTTGCGATATATCGACCGCAGATGGCTTTTGACCGTTTCATCGCCGATCACCAGTCGATTCGCTATACCGCGGTTTGACAGGCCGGTCACCATATAGGACAGGATCTCGCTTTCGCGCTGGGTCAATCCTTGCCGAGCGCCGGGCCAGAATTCGTCGCGCTGCATCCGCGACGCGGTATCAACCGCACGTGCGGCCAGACTGGAGTCGATTGCGCTCTCACCGCTGCGAACCAATTCCAGCTGCCGCACCAGGTCGTCGCTGCTAATGCTCTTCAGCAGGTAGCCAGCTGCGCCTACACGCATCGCTTGAAACAGGTACTGCTCATCGTCGTACACAGACAACATGACGACCTTGCGGTCCGGATTGCGTTGGCGCAACGCCAAACACAGATCCAGTCCGCTGGAACCTTGCATCCGCACGTCGCATAACACCACGTCGGGGTCGAGGCTGTCGACGACGTCGACAGCACGGTTGGCCCCGACGGCTTGCCCCACCACGCGCACCTTGCTGCCGAAGCCGGCCAGCATTGCCTTCAAACCCTCGATGACCATCTCGTGGTCATCGACTAACACAAGCCGCACGGGGCTTGTGACCGTAGTCACCATGGCCACACGATAGGGGCGGTGGTTCGCGCAGTCACGCGACTTTGGCCGATAACGCCGCAGTTAACCCGCTCAATCCCCCGCCCAGGGGGAACCGGCGTGCTTATCGGGTTCTTAGCATCGCTGGCAACAAAGGAGGTTGAATGGAAACGCGTGCGCCGAAACTGGTCGCCTCAGTTCTGCCCGCAGACTTTTCAGAGCTGGGCCAAGAGGTCAGGCGATTGGAGAAAGCGGGAGTCGACCGGATTCAGTGGGATGTGATGGATGGCCGATTCGTGCCGAACCTCACCTTCGGGCCCGATGTGATCGCAGCCAACCGCGGCCACGTGTCAATGGGTTTCGAGGCTCACCTGATGGTGGAAGACCCCGACCCGATGCTGCCGCGCTGGGTCGACGCCGGCTGTGAGATCATCATCGTGCATGCTGAGACCGTCAAGCATCTGGACAGAACGCTGTGTGTCATAAAGGATTTGGGCGCTCGTGCGGGCGTCGCGCTGAATCCGTCGACGCCATTGTCAGTCGTTACCAACGTTCTTCACCGAATCGACCTCTTGCTTGTGATGACTGTCAACCCGGGGTTTGGCGGTCAACAGTATTTGGCGGCGATGGAGGACAAGATCGCCGCAGCACGCCTCGAGATTGACGCGAGGGGTTTTGATATCGAGCTGGAGGTGGATGGCGGGATTGCCGGCGCAACGATCGGATCGGCTGCACGCGCAGGCGCCGACGTGTTTTGCGCGGGCTCGGCGCTGTTCAGCGGGCCGGGCGGACTGGAAGACCGCGTGCTCGCCCTGCGCGGCGCCGCCCGCGCCGGAATCGAGTCGCGATGAGCCTCGCGGCAAGCACGACGCTCAGCGAGGTTCTCACTGAGGAAGTGGACAGGCTAGCGGTCACCACGTTGCGCTTCTTGGCCGCCGACGCAGTGCAATCAGCCAATAGCGGACATCCCGGTCTTCCGCTCGGTATGGCACCCGCGGCCTGGATGCTGTGGTCGCGACACCTACGCCACGACCCGGCGGATCCGCACTGGCCTGACCGCGACCGGTTCGTCTTGTCGGCCGGTCATGGCTCGGCGCTGCTGTACGCGCTGCTGCACGTATTCGGCTACGACCTCACCCTGGACGAGTTGAGGCAGTTCCGCCAGCTAGGGTCACGCACCCCCGGGCATCCGGAATTCGGGATGACACCCGGTGTCGAGACCACGACCGGACCTCTCGGTCAAGGACTCGCCAATGCCGTCGGAATGGCGCTGGCCGAACGGATGCTTGCAGCACGCTGCAATGACAGTGAGCATTCCGTCGTCGATCACCGCACCTGGGTGCTCGCCGGCGATGGCGACCTCATGGAGGGCATCAGCCACGAGGCCGCTTCGCTAGCTGGGCGGCTAGGGCTGGGACGACTGACGGTCATCTTCGATGACAACAACATCACGATCGACGGTGCCGCGGAGCTCAGCTGCGGCGACGATGCGCTCGCCAGATTTGCGGCTTACGGCTGGCACACTCTGTCGGTGGAGGACGGGAACGACCTTGCCGCCATCGATGAGGCGTTGGCTGATGCGCGCGCTGTCGAGTCGGCTCCGACGTTCATCAAGTTGCGCACCACCATCGGTTATGGGGCACCCGGGGTCGAGGGCACATCACAGGCGCACGGCAGCCCGTTGGGTGACGAGACCATCGCCGCGATGCGCGCCAACTTCGACTGGCCGACGACCGGTTTTTATGTACCGGACCATCTTCGGTCCGCGACGGCGGCCCTCGCCGCTGACGGTGCGGCGGTGCGTGCGGATTGGACTGCCGCGTATGCCAATTGGGCGGCCGATAACCCGCAGCTGGCTGTCGACTTTCCGCTGGACCGTGTGCCAGCTCCGCCCAACACCGAGGCCCTATCGCTGTTGATCGATCCCGCGGCATCGGCGCGGATGGCGACAAGGCAGGCTTCGGGTGCGGCGCTCAACGCTCTTGCTCCCGAATACCGCGCACTGGTGGGCGGGTCGGCGGACTTGGCAGGTTCGACCAATACGGCAATGCCCGGAGGCGACGTGAGTTCCGGCGAGTATGCCGGCCGAACGATCCACTTCGGCATCCGCGAACATGCCATGGCCGCCGTCATGAACGGGATCTCACTGCACGGCGGCCTACGCCCGTTCGGCAGTACGTTTTTGGTCTTCTCCGATTACCTGCGCCCGGCTCTGCGGCTGTCTGCGCTCATGCGTCAGCCGGTTGTCTATGTCTTCACCCACGATTCCATCTATGTCGGCGAGGACGGCCCGACACATCAGCCGATCGAACATGTCGAAGCGCTGCGCGTGATTCCGGGCCTGACAGTGTTGCGGCCAGCCGATGCCGCAGAGACAGCCCTAGCCTGGAAGATCGCCGCCGAGAACATGAGCGGTCCGACTGCGTTGGTGCTGACCCGTCAAAACCTACCGCCGATGGGTGTCGATGGGCTCGACGACATCGCCGAGTTCGGTTTCCGGATGGTTCGGGAAAGGTCGGGCGACACCGATGTCGTCCTAGCCGCTAGCGGATCGGAGGTGTCGCTGGCGCTTGAGGCGGCTGACATGCTCGCCACACGCGGCATACACGCTGCGATCATCTCGGTGATGTGGCGAGAACGGCTGCGGGACAGTATCGCTCATAACCCCAGCTTGCTGCCCGATGTTCCGGTGGTGTGGGCAGAAGCGGGTGTTTCGACGGGTTGGCAGGCGATCGCACGTGATCGCGACCACGTGGTGGGTGTGAACCGGTTTGGCGAAAGCGGCCCGGGCCCGCAGGTGGCTGCACATCTCGGCCTCACGCCGACCGCGGTTGCCAACGCGGCATTTACCGCACTCGGCCATGCTGCCCGATGGGCTCAGTAAACACCGCTGCCGATAACTCAGATGGTCCTGCTGTTTCACCTGTTACACGCGGCTTAGAGCGAAAGGTTCACATGCCTCAGTGGTGGGACGAACAATCCCCCAGGGACGCTGCCCTTGTGCTGTCGGCGGTGATCTTCGACGTGGACGGCACGCTGGCCGACACTGAGCGCGACGGTCACCGCCCCGCGTTCAATGAAGCGTTTGCCATCCACAACTTCGACATCTGTTGGAATGCCAAGGAATACGGTCGACTGCTTCAGATCACCGGCGGTCGTCGACGGATTGCCGCTGACTTGCGCGCGCGTGGTTTCGGTGACGACGCGGATAACTTGGCCGCCGATATCCATGCAACCAAGACCAAGCTGTTTCGCGAGCGGGTCCTTGCCGGCGATTTAATGCCCCGTCCTGGGGTGGTCGAACTGTTTGTGAGCCTGGCCGATGAGGGGATTCGGATCGCGGTCGCCACCACCGGCCGAAGGGCATGGGTGGAACCACTTGTGACGCAGGTCTTCGGTAGCGATGTCGTGGAGACGATGGTTACCGGCGACGACGTCACTCATTTGAAGCCCGACCCGGAGGTCTACGAGATCGCACTGGACCGCCTCGATCTGCCGCCGGAAAGTGCTTTGGCAGTGGAGGATTCGGAGGCCGGCTTACAGGCGGCGGCAGCTGCGGGGCTGGCAGCGATCGTTGTGAGCAACGGCTACACGGCCGATCAGGATTTCACCGAGGCTGCGATGGTGCGCGTCGGCTTCGACGGCATCGAACCCCTGCGAGCGACGACATGCCGACGGGCACATAGGCACTGGTGGACCGGACGCAATGCGGCGAGATCTGGGAATGACCGCTGACTCCAACTGGACCCGCATCAAAGGATAGCCATGACTGCTGATGAACCGATAACGACTATCGGCACCGCGCGGGTCAAGCGCGGCATGGCCGAGATGCTCAAGGGCGGCGTGATCATGGACGTCGTCACACCTGAGCAGGCGCGCATCGCCGAGGGCGCAGGCGCCGTGGCCGTGATGGCGTTGGAGCGGGTGCCCGCTGA
>DATJIX010000220.1:0-4272 GCA_035492865.1 Mycobacterium sp.
CCCGTATTCGACTCGTTGTCGCCGTGCGCGCCGTGACCGAGGCCCTTGACACCGCCGACGCTCGAACCGGCCGAACCGGCGATCACCGCCAGGGTGTCGAAGTCGCCGCCGACGACCGTGGTGCCCGCCACGTTTCCCGAAATGCCTGCCGTGAACATCGTCGTCATGCCCTTGGCCGCGCGCCCGAGCTTGCTCTCGGCTCTGCCAAGGAAGTGCCCTGTGGGGAGGGCGGTTCCGCCGCCCGCCGCACCACCGGCGAACGATGCGATCGCGTTCTGGCGGAACAGGTCTGGGCGCCACCCTGCCCGCCCCTGTCCGACCTGGATGCCCTGGGTGATGCCCTCTTGCGCCAGCCCCTGCGCCAGTTCCTGGAACGCTTCCCTGGTTCCGTGATGGATAAGGTCTTTGATCGTCGTGTCTTTGAGCATCTGCACGAGCTTCTTGCCGATGTTCTCCAACACCGTCGTCACGAGCCGACGTATCGAGGTCATCGTCGTCCACTCGATGGGCGGGATCCACCCCAGCGAGGCGCCGCCCGTTTCCGGCGAGTTCGCCAAGCACCAAGCGATCTCCACCGCTGCGAGTGCCAGGCCCACGATGATCGACAGCTTGCTGTACTCAATCTGGACGCTGAGGTCCTGCGCCCCACCGCCAAGGGCTGTCGCGCCCTGCGAAAGTTTGTCGACGGAGTAGTCGCCGTCGAACAACATGGCGAACTGATCGCCCGCCGCCGTCGCGGTATCCCCGAACAGAACCGACAACGTCTCGTTGCGGACCCTGTTCAGGTCGGGTACGAGGTCTTCAAGATCACCGGCAGCGGTGGCGAAGTGCTCGCCGATGCGACCCATGCGGGTTTCGCTGCCCTGCGGCCAGGCCCCCCCTGCCAGATATGACACCCATTGCAGTTCCGGTGGAAACGGAATGTCGCCCATGGAATACCGGGTGCGGCGGTGTGCCGCACCGAGGTGTCGAACCTAGGCCTGGTCGTTACGCTCGAAGGAGTCCGCGGCACCTTTCAGGGCGCGCGAATAGTAATCGAGCAGATCGGTTTTGGCGCCGACTGACCCGTCGACCCATTTCAGCTGGGCCAGGTACCCGCCGCCGCCGCCTGCGAACTGCTCACCCATCTCGTCGTCACCCCAGGCGACACCTTCAGCCCTGAGCCGTTCCTGCAATGTCGCCAGGATCTCCTTCATCCTGGCACTGACGTCGTAGAGGTGGTCAGACGTCCCGCGCAGGTCGTTCGGTGTCACCCCGAGGAATTCGGCCATCGAATCATCCCTTCACCGTGGGAAATGCGCTCTCTTCCCTGCCATCGTCATCGTCGTGATCGTGCCGCGGACCCGGCGCGGCGACGGGGTGGAGCCACGGAGGCACCAGCTCCCGCAGATCGGGGGCGCCGTCGACGATGTCGGACAGCGAGGGGAACCGTTTGCGGCGCTCACCGATGGGGACCATCATCTCGGCGACCTGTCGGACCGCGGCGCCTGCGGCATCCTGTGCGGCCTCGGTGATGTGATCGGACAGTTCCTCGAACTCGTGCTGGTCGAGGTAGGCCTCATCGATGCCGGTCTTGATCAGGTGACCCTGCGCGTTGACGGTTACCTCGACCATGCCGTCGGCGGCCGTCCCGGTCACTGTCAGCTCTGCCCGCTTCTTCTGCATGACGGCGATATCGGCCATCTGCTCCTGGACGAGCGCCAGCACCTCGGTCACCTCATGGCGCAATTCGTTATTGTTCAATGGGCCGACCCCACCGCACTGGCCCGGATTCGGTTCGCAAAGTCACCGGTCCTCCGTCCATTGCTCCGAATCAACCGCGAAAGTTCCACGGCGCCTTTACGTCTCCGCCAATAAGCGCGCGCCGACATAGTTGCACTTCCAACTGTTCAACCTTCGCACGCGCGCTTGCTGCAGGTCAACGATTGGTTCATCCAATGTTAGGGGCGCTGATGTTGTTGAGCCACAAGGTTTTCAGACTCTCGCGAACCTCGACGTGTCAATCGACGGCCAGGGTGTCACGCTGCCATGTTTGCCCGCAAACGGCGTGGCAACACTGTCTGCGTTGCGCCGCATGCGCTGACGCCCGCGTCACTGACGATGGCGACCGCTGCGCAAGCGGGGGAACTTCTGAGCGACCGCGCCTGCCAACTCCAAATAAGCTTGATACGTCTGCGGATTCAGCAAACTGAAGTCGATGTCTGCACCCTCGGCGAGATGCGGGTCGAACGGGATGTGATGGATGGAGCGGCAGCGGGCCTCGAAGTGTTCGTAGACTTTGTCGAGTTTCATTGCCGCGGAGCCGGGCCGCGACGAACTCAGCACCACATGCGCTTCGCGCACCAGCGCGGAATGACCATGCTGCATCAACCAGTCCAGCGTCGCCGACGCGCTGCGCGCCGCGTCCATCGCCGGAGAGCTGACCAGCACGATCGCGTGGGCCAGGTCGAGCACGCCCGACATCGCGGAATGCATGATGCCGGTGCCGCAATCGGTCAGGATGATGTTGTAGTAGTGCCGCAGAATGTCGATGGTGCGCCGATAGTCGGCCTCGCCGAAGACTTCCGAAACCGCGGGCTCCTGCTCGCTGGCCAGCACCTCCAGCCGGCTGCCCGCCATCCGGGTGTGGCTTCGCACGTCCGCATACCGGTTGATGTTCGGATCGGATAGCAGGTCACGCACGGTGGATTCGGTCGACGTATCGCTGACGCGCTCGCCGAGGGTGCCCCGGTCCGGGTTGGCATCGACCGCGATGACCCGGTCGGAGCGGGCCATGGCCATGGCCGATCCCAGACCCAGTGTGGTGGTGGTCTTTCCGACGCCGCCCTTGATCGACAGCACGGCGATCCGGAAATCACCCGCAATCGGCTGGCGGATCAGTGCGAGCAGGTCTTCCTTTTCCCGTTCCCTGCGCGATTCACCGGGGTTGATGCGTCCGCCACTGGCGCGGTGCAAGGCGCGGCGCCAGCCTGACCGCGGCACACTGCGCGGCCGATCGACTATCTGGGCCTGATCCAGTGACGGCGGCGGGACGCGAAAACCCTGCTGCGCTCCGTACATCCCCGCAGGCGCTTCGGGTGGCGGGGGCGGCACCCAACCCGGTGGGGGTGGCGGCAGCAACCAGCCTGGCGGCGGAGGCGGCGGCAACGGCGGAGCTGGTGGCCACGGCGCAGCGTATGTGCCCGCCTCCTGTTCTGGCGGCCAGTTCTGTTGCGGCCGAGCTGATTCAGCACGCTCGTCGTCCTCCGCCAGCTCAACGTGGTCATCGCCGGCGCGCCGCGGTTGCCGCACCGGGCTGTCGTCGCGGTCGACCGGGTGGCCGATGTCTCTGGGTGCAGGGGTGTTCGAGGCATTCGAGACTTGCCACGGCGGCAATGGCAAACGTCGCGGCGCCGACTGCTCAGCGGGCTCCGTCGGCTCGGGCTCGTCGTCCTGCCGGCTTCGTCGTGCCGTCATTCGCTGCTGCAACGCCGCGGCCCTCGACTCGATCTCGTCGAGATCGTTCGGCGGCGTCGGTTCCGGCATCATGTTGTCTCCGATCGTACGTAGACGTCAGTGACCGCGTCGACGGACTGCCGCAAGTGCGGCCGCCCCCGCCATCAGCACCACACTGAGCGCGGTGACGCAGAGGACGATCCTGCGCGCCCGCACGTTGCCGGGATCCGGTTGCGGCGGACCGCTTATCGGGGTCCCGGCATCCGATCGCGGGCCAGCCTTGGCCGGCGCCAGTTGATAGGTCAGCGCGGCAACGGGATCCACCACGCCGTATCCGGTAGCCGGGTTGGGACCTTCGCCCGGGGTGTGCGCCGTCCTCTTGATCAGGTCCATCACCTGCCCGGCGGTTAGCTCGGGGAATCGGGATCGGACCAGCGCCACCACCCCGGCGACGAACGGCGTTGCGAAGCTGGTCCCGTTCAGTGGCGAAAGCCCCTGCTGACCCAGCTGCGCGTTGATCAACCCGGGGCCGTTGGGATCCAGTGAGGTGATCCGCTCCCCCGGCGCCGCGAGCGCGACCCATGGGCCGTGCAAGCTGAATTCGGCAGGCGCCGAGGACATCGTCACCGCACCGACCGTCAGGACGTAGTCGTCGAACCATGCCGGGCTGGCGATGGTGCCGACGGTGTCCCAGCCCTTGCTGAGGGGCTGGTTCGGATCCGCCATCACGTTTTGGGTATTGCACATGCTTTGTGCATTGAAGTTGCCTGCGGCCGCGACCACCACCACATTTCGCTCGAACGCGTAACGCACCGCGCGCCCGACCGCCGCGTCGTC
>DATJIX010000221.1:0-14215 GCA_035492865.1 Mycobacterium sp.
AAAGTCAGTCGAACTCAGGCGCCTCGGTGCGGGTGCGCTTGAGCTCCCAGAAGTGCGGATAGGACGCGAACGTCACCGAGGCGTCCCACAGCTTGCCTGCTTCCTCACCGCGCGGGATGCGCGAGAGCACCGGGCCGAAGAACGCGACACCGTTGACGTGGATGGTCGGCGTGCCGACGTCCTCGCCCACCGGGTCCATGCCCTCGTGGTGGCTCTTGCGCAGGGCCTCGTCGTACTTGTCGGTGCCGGCCGCCTCGGCAAGCTCGGCAGGCAGCCCGACCTCCTCGAGCGCCTCCTTGATGACGACGTCGAAGTCCTTGTTGCCCTGGTTGTGGATCCGGGTGCCCATCGCCGTGTACAGCGGAGCCAGGATCTCGGGGCCCTTGGCCTGCTCGGCGGCGATGGCAACTCGCACGGGCTTCCAGGCCTGCTTGAGGCCTTCGCGGTACTCCTCGGGCAGGTCGTCCCGGTTCTCATTGAGCACGGCCAGGCTCATGACGTGGAAGTTGATCTCGATATCCCGGACCTTCTCCACCTCGAGGATCCAACGCGACGTGATCCAGCACCACGGGCACAGCGGGTCGAACCAGAAATCCGCAACAGACTTTTCGGCCATTCCTGCAGGTCCTCTCGTAGTTAGGTCAGAAATCCGTTCAGCACAACCTCATACCTGTTCAACGTGTTCCCACTGCCACGCGATCCGAATAGCAGCGGCATAGGACACGCATAGTGTGCAAACGGTGACCTAAGCGTGTTGTCGATGTGACTGTTGTCAATCAGTGTTTCTCCTGTGATAAAAGCGAAATCCATTATTACCGCGACTCTGGTCGGCACCGCGACGGCATTGGCCCTCGCGGCACCGGCATCCGCCGATCCGCTCACTGACAACAACTTCCTCGGCGCGCTGAGCAACGCCGGCATCGGCTACGGCGATCCGACGAACACCGAACAGCTCGGCCAGTCGATCTGCCCGATGCTCGTCGAGCCGGGCAAGAACATGGCGTCGATCTACTCGACCGTCTCCAACAACGGCATCAATCCCCAAATGGCGGCGTTCTTCACCGGCATCGCGATCTCGATGTACTGCCCGTCGATGATGTCCTCGATCGGAAACGGCACGTTCCTGAACCAACTGAGCGGACTGAATGGACTGGGCGGGCTGACCGGGATGGGAATACCCGGGTTCTAGCGGGCCGCTGGCGGGTAGGGCCGATAAGTTGGTCGGGTGGCACTTCCCAATCTGACCCGCGAGCAGGCCGTCGAACGCGCCGCACTCGTCACCGTCGACAGTTATCGCATCGTCCTCGACCTCACCGACGGCGAGGGTAAACCCAGTGAGACCACGTTCCGCTCGCTAACGACGGTCGAGTTCGACGCGCTGGCCGGCGCCGACACCTACATCGACATCGCCGCCAACACGATCCGCAGCGCGGTGCTCAACGGCCGCGACATCGACGTGTCGGGATACGACGAGTCCACCGGCATCCCGTTGCACGGGCTCGAGGGCCACAACGTCCTCGTCGTCGACGCCGACTGCAGCTACTCCAACACCGGCGAGGGGCTGCACCGGTTCGTCGACCCGGTCGACGACGAGGTCTATCTGTACTCACAGTTCGAAACCGCCGACGCCAAGCGGATGTTCGCCTGTTTCGACCAGCCGGATCTGAAGGCGGCGTTCGACGTCACCGTCACCGCCCCTTCGCACTGGGAGGTGATCTCCAACGGCGCGACGTTCAGCGTCGAGGACGATGGAGCCGCCAAACGGCACATCTTTGCCGCCACGCCGCGGATGAGTACCTACCTGGTGGCGCTGATCGCCGGCCCCTACGCCCGTTGGGACGACATCTACTCCGACGACCACGGCGACATTCCGCTCGGCCTGTTCTGCCGGAACTCTCTTGCCGAATTCATGGACGCCGAGCGGCTGTTCACCCAAACCAAGCAGGGATTCGGCTTCTACCACAACAACTTCGGTGCGCCCTACGCGTTCGGCAAGTACGACCAGCTGTTCGTGCCCGAATTCAACGCCGGGGCAATGGAGAACGCGGGCGCGGTGACGTTCCTTGAGGACTACGTCTTCCGGAGCAAGGTCACCCGGGCGTCCTACGAACGGCGCGCCGAGACGGTGCTGCACGAGATGGCGCACATGTGGTTCGGCGACCTGGTCACCATGCAGTGGTGGGACGACCTGTGGCTCAACGAATCGTTCGCGACGTTCGCCTCGGTGTTGTGCCAGGCCGAAGCCACCGAATTCAAAGAGGCGTGGACGACATTCGCGAACGTGGAGAAGTCGTGGGCCTACCGGCAGGACCAGCTGCCGTCGACGCATCCGGTGGCCGCCGACATCCCCGACCTCGCCGCGGTCGAGGTGAACTTCGACGGCATCACCTACGCCAAGGGCGCGAGCGTCCTCAAACAGCTGGTCGCGTACGTCGGCCTGGAGGAGTTCCTGTCCGGTCTGCGGGACTACTTCCGCGACCACGCGTTCGCCAACGCGACATTCGGCGATCTGCTCGGCGCGCTGGAGAAGGCGTCGGGCCGCGACCTGTCCGGCTGGGGCCGGCAGTGGCTCAAGACCACCGGACTCAACACCCTTCGGCCGGACTTCGACCTAGACGCCGACGGAAAGTTCACCCGCTTCGCCATCACCCAGAGCGGAGCGCAGCCGGGAGCCGGTGAGACGCGCGTGCACCGGCTGGCGGTCGGCATCTACGACGACGACGGCAGCGGCAAGCTGGTCCGCACCCACCGCGAGGAGCTCGACGTCGAAGGCTCCAGCACGGATGTCGCGGCGCTGCAAGGGGTCTCGCGCGGCAAGCTGATCCTGGTCAACGACGACGACCTGACGTACTGCTCGCTGCGGCTGGACCCCGCATCGTTGCAGACCGCGCTGACGCGCATCGCCGACATCGCCGAACCGCTGCCCCGCACGCTGGCATGGTCGGCGGCCTGGGAGATGACCCGCGAAGCGGAGCTGAAGGCCCGCGACTTCGTCGCGCTGGTGATCAGCGGTGTGCACGCCGAATCCGAAGTGGGCGTGGCCCAGCGCCTGCTGCTACAGGCGCAGACGGCGCTGAGCTCCTACGCAGATCCCGAGTGGGCGGCCGAAAACGGTTGGCCGGCGTTCGGAGACGCGCTGCTGGACCTGGCGCGCGAAGCGGCGCCGGGCTCAGATCATCAGCTGGCGTTCGTCAATGCGCTGTGCGCATCGGTGCTTGCGCCCAACCACATCGCCGTGCTGTCGACGCTGCTGGACAACGAGCCCGCGGCCGTGAACATGCCCGGCCTCGAGGTGGACAAGGACCTGCGCTGGCGGATCGTCATGGCGCTGGCCGCCGCGGGCGTCATCGACGCCGACGGGCCGGAGACCCCATTCATTGATGCGGAGGCGGAAAACGATCCGACGGCCGCGGGCGGGCGCCACGCTGCGGAGTCTGCCGCAGCGCGCCCGCAACTGGCGGTCAAGGAAGCGGACTGGCAGGAGGTCATCGAGGACGACACGCTGGCCAACGTCACCGCACGGTCGATCATCGTCGGTTTCGTCCGCCCAGGTCAGCATGAGCTGCTGAAGCCGTTCCGGGACAAGTACTTCGGTGCCATCTCCGGGGTGTGGGAGCGACGCTCGAGCGAGGTGGCACAGACCGTCGTGATCGGGCTGTATCCCTCGTGGGACGTCAGCCAGGCCGGCCTGGACGCAGCCGATGCGTTCCTGGCCGACCCCGACGTGCCGCCCGCGCTGCGCAGGCTGGTGCTCGAGGGTCGCGCCGGCGTCGAACGCGCGTTGCGAGCGCGCGCCTTCGACGTCAGCTAGCGCCTGCGCCATACCCTTTTGCACATGGCGGTCAGTCGAACTCGCAGAGCGCGGGCTGCCCGTAAGCGCAAGCGTCGGATCAGCGCCGTCGTCAACGACCTCACCGCCGACCAATGGGCCGCCATCAAGGCCGCGTGGAACGGATGCTCCTACTGCGGCGCGTCCGACAAGCCGCTGCAACGGGACTGCGTCATGGCGATCTCGCGAGGCGGGCGGTACACGATCGACAACGTCGTGCCCGCCTGCGCGTCGTGCAACACGAGCAAGTGCAATGAAGAGGTCACGACGTGGCTGCGCAGGAAGCGCCTCGACGAGCGGGCATTCCTGACGCGCTATGTGGAAATCCGCGCGGCGCTGGTTGGCTCAGCGGGGTGAGACGCCTGCGCTCAGCACACGGACGGCGCTGATCAGGCCGTCCATCAGGTTGCCCTCTTTAAACGACGCGGCAGCCGCCGAGACACCGAGCGGCGCGGACTCTTCGATCCCGCGACCCTGGACATCGGCGCCGTAGACCACCTCGATCGCCCGCTGGTTCGGCGAAACCGCAAGCAGCACAGCGTTATCCGGCGTCGGCACTTTCGCGAGAATCTCGCGGGCCCGCGCCGCGGTGTCGGCGCCCAGGTCGCCCAGGTACACCGCGAAGCGCGCCCCGGCGTAGCGGGAGCCGTACTTCAGCGCGTCGTCCAGAACGACGAGGTCCTTGACCGGGAACGGGTAGGTCACCGACACCTCGCCCGGCTCGGTGACACCCGAGACCCGGCCGCTGGTGGTTACGACAGAGCCGCGCGGCAGTTCTGCAGGCAGTCCGGAATCGACGACCGCGACTTCACCACTTGCCACTTGCGCCGCCTCCTACCGTCACGTGCGAGCCATGGCCGCCGTGGCCGTGGTCGGCGGGCTCGTCGGCCGCCCACAGAATCGGCTCATGCGTCCACTTGTCGGTCAACTTGTATGTCTCCGGGTGCGGACCCTTGCGGTTCTTGCCAACGCCCCAGATGAGTGCGATCAACACCAGCGTCAGGGCCAGTGGCACGCCTCCGAGGAGGGAATGAGTCAATGCGGTGCTCACGACGCAAACCGTATAACAGCCCGCGGCTACGCCGCGCCCTCACCCAGGTATCGCACCCACGCCGGGTCGAGTTCCTTGACCGACGACAGCAACCGCCAATGCTGTCCCTTCGGCGGGACGGGCACCGCGCGCAGCGTCCAGCCGAGTTCGGCGAGCAGCCGGTCGGCCTTGCGGTGATTGCAGGTCGAGCACGCCGCCACGCAGTTCTCCCAGGAGTGGTCGCCGCCGCGGCTGCGCGGCACCACGTGGTCGACGGTGTCGGCCTTGGATCCGCAGTACGCACAGCGAAACCGGTCACGGTGCATCAGCGCCGCCCGCGTCATCGGGATGCGCGCCCGGTACGGCACCCGCACGTAGGAGTGCAGCCGAATCACCGACGGCACCATGATCGACCTGGTGGCCGAATGGATGACCGGCCCGTTCGGGTCGTCGTGCACGACGCTCGCTTTGCCACACATCAGCATGATGACCGCTCGCCGCATGGGCAGAGCGGTCAACGGTTCGTAGGTGGAATTCAGTAGAAGCACTCGCCGGCGGCCCCAGATCGAGGCCTCGTTCGTACTTGGCGGATGGGTGGTGACGCTGTGCAAGACGCGCGACTGCGCATGCGTTACCGCGGGCCCAGATAAGCCCGCCGCGGCCCCGTGGTGGCGGTGGCCAGCCCGGGTAGACAGGCTCTTCTTGCGTTGCGCCATACGTCCTCCGATCGACAGTTCACCACGGATTGAGGACAAACGCACGACAATTCTGGCTGTGTTCCCTGGTCAGTCCAGTGAACACCTGGTGACGCCACCGGTCACCGGCCCCATGGACAATGGAGCGCGTGACCCAGGCGCAGCGCTCGTTCTACGACGAAGTCGGTGGCCACGACACATTCCACGCCATCGTGTCGCGGTTTTATCAGCTGGTCCGCGAGGACGAGATCCTCCGACCGATCTACCCGGAGGACGACTTCGACGGGGCCGAGGAGCGGTTGCGGATGTTCCTCGAGCAATATTGGGGCGGCCCGCGGACCTACTCCGATCGGCGCGGCCATCCCCGACTTCGGATGCGGCACGCCCCGTTCAAGATCGGCTACATTGAGCGCGACGCGTGGCTGCGCTGCATGCACACGGCCGTCGCGGAGATCGATTCACAGACGCTCGACGACGAGCATCGGCAGGAACTTCTCAGCTACTTGGAAATGGCCGCGCACTCGATGGTGAACTCGCCGTTCTGATGACAACAGCCTGGTGGTCGCACGCACTGTTCTATCAGGTCTATCCCCGGTCCTTCAAGGACAGCGACGGTGACGGCGTCGGTGACCTCGACGGCGTGACCGCCGAGCTCGATTACCTCAAGGCGCTCGGGGTCGACGCGATCTGGCTCAACCCGGTGATGGTCTCGCCCATGGCCGACAACGGCTACGACGTGGCGGACCCCCGCGATGTCGACCCGCTGTTCGGCGGCATCGAGGCGCTGGATCGGCTGACGGACGCGGCTCACCGATTGGGCATCAAGGTGACGATGGACCTGGTGCCCAACCACACCAGCTCCCAGCATCCGTGGTTCCAGGCGGCCCTGGCCGCCAGCCCCGGCAGCGACCAACGCGAGCGCTACATCTTCCGCGACGGCACCGGCCCGGGCGGCATCCACCCGCCGAACAACTGGGTGTCGATCTTCGGCGGCCCCGCCTGGACCCGGGTCATCGAGGCCGACGGCAGTCCCGGCCAGTGGTACCTGCATCTCTTCGACCGCGAGCAACCCGACTTGAACTGGGAGAATCCGGAGGTCTTCGACGATCTGGAGAAGACGCTGCGGTTCTGGCTGGAGCGGGGCATCGACGGCTTCCGCATCGACGTCGCGCACGGCATGGCCAAGCCGCCGGGCCTGCCCGACATGGAGGTCATCAAGGCCGAGGTGCTGCTGGCCGATATGGACGACGACCCGCGGTTCAACAACGAGGGCGTGCACGAGATCCACCGCCAGATCCGGCGGGTGTTCAACGACTACCCCGACGCCGTCGCCATCGGCGAGGTGTGGGTGTACGACAACGAGCAGTTTTCCCGGTACGTGCGCGACGACGAGCTGCACCTCGGCTTCAATTTCCGGCTGCTGCGGGCGAAGTGGGATGCGGCCGACATTCACGGAGCCGTCGAGAATTCGATGACGGCCGCGGCGCTGGTGGATGCAGTGCCGACCTGGACGCTGGCCAATCACGACGTCGACCGTGAGCCGACGCGGTACGGCGACGGGCCCGTTGGCCTAGCCCGCGCTAGGGCGATGGCGCTGCTGATGCTCGCGCTGCCCGGCGCCGTGTTCGTCTACAACGGCGAGGAACTCGGCCTGCCGAACGTCGAGCTGCCCGACGAGGCGCTGCGCGACCCGGTGTGGGAGCGGTCCGGACACACGCGGCGTGGCCGCGACGCGTCGCGCGTTCCGGTGCCGTGGGAGGGCGATGCTCCCCCGTACGGCTTCTCCGCCAATGCCGACAGCTGGCTTCCGCTGCCACCGGAGTGGGCAGCGTTGACGGTCGAGAAGCAACTCGGCGATCCCGATTCCACGTTGTCGTTTTACCGGCGGGCGATCGAATTGCGACACAGCCGAGCGGAATTCGGCGGGACAACGGTCGAATGGCTGGACTCCCCCGCCGACGGCGTGGTGTTCCGGGTCGACAGCGGCCTGGTGTGCGCGCTGAATGCGGGTCGGGGCGCGATACCGCTACCCGCTGGTGAGCTGTTGTTCACCAGCGGCGCCCTGGCGGACGGCGAGCTGCCGCCGAATACCGCCGCCTGGCTGGTCTAATTCTCTGCGCGAGCGACCGCAAAATGCCCGCTATACACGGAGTGTCGCTGTACAGACACGCACGCTCGGCGTAGTGGGGGTTAGCGCAGGACCAGGCCCGGGTCGCCGCGGCGGCGGTACACCGAGCCGAAGCGGGCATCGATGCGCAACCACGTCGGCATCACGCGCACCCTGACGATCTCGTCGACGGCGACGGTGCCTGGATCCAACTGCTCGGACGACTGCGGCAGGAAACCCATTGCAGTCAAGGCGAATACGCAACGCATCGGGATGCCGACACTCTCGTCGCCGGAGCTGACCGCGACCACTTCCTGATCCAGCAGCGACGCCGGCGGCCCGTGCGCGCTCGAGTGTTCCTTCGCCAGGGTCACGCCGCGCTGGGCGAGGTCCAGCACTGCGCGGGCGGGCACGTCGTCGAGGTGGACGAAGCCGGTCTCGGGCGGCAGCGCACCGCGCCACGCGGAGTCCATCGGGAAGCCGGGGTTCACGTAGCCGCTGCGGTCCATCGCCGTCAGCCCGGTGGACAGGGCGTCGGCGCCTGCGCTCAGATCGGCCGGCTTGACGCGCCCACCCACCACCCGACTGGCCAACACCTCGAAACCCGTTGCCACCCAGGCGACCACGAGCCCACCCGCGCGCTCCCGCAGTCGGATGACCGCGGCCTCATCCAGCCGCATCGCCCGCTCGGTGAAGGTCGTCAAGTCCTCGCGGTGTGTGGCGTCATCGAGCCAGATACCGCGTTCGGGTTGAGTCATCGAAGATAGCGCTGCAGATATTCGCGTTGCACCGACGAAAGCCGTTCCAGCCGTTGCTCCTTGATGTGAACAGCGGCGAGCTGTGTCTCGGCGATCACCGCCGGCTTGGCATCCGGGCGCCGAACCGACCGCACCTCGTATCCGATCGTGAAATCGACGGCGCGCACCCGCTTGGACCACATCGTCACCTGCAGCGGTGAATCGCGAAGGCGCAACTGGCCTTTGTACAGGATCTTCACCTCGTGGATCAGCAGACCGATCTCCTCGATCACCGCCTCGAACGGCTCACGCAGGAACGGGATTCGGGCCTCTTCGAGAATGGTGACCATGGTGGCGTGATTGATGTGCTGATACATGTCGATGTCCGACCACCGCACGTGCACCGGCGCTACAAAGCCCGTCACCCAGTTGTCCCCGTTCCACTCGTTCGCGTCATGCTGCGCAGCTGTCGCGCCGCGACGGACAACGTCGCCAGGTCGAGTTCGCCGCTTCCGTAGATCTCGGTCAGCGTGCGCTGGGCCCGGCTCACGCGGGAGCTGTTCGTCGTCTCCCACTCGGCGATCTTCTCCTCGCCGCTCTCGTCCGGCTCCCCGACCGCCAGCACGTCGAAGCACAGCGCCCTGATCGACCCGTAGATGTCGTCGCGAATCGCCAAGCGGGCCAACGAATGCCAACGATCGTCACGCACCAGCCGGGACACCGCGGTCAGCAGGCCGTCGGTGCCGAGCCGGTCCATCAGCGCGAAGTAGGTGTCGGCGACCTCGGCCGGGTCCCGGTCGACGATGTCGGCGATGTCGATCACGTCGAGCAGGCTGTACTGGTACAGCCCGGTCGCCACCATGTAGCCCAGCTCCGCAGGGACGCCCTGCGCACCGAACTCGTTGGCTTCCTTCTCGACGATGGCCTTGTCGGCGCCGCGCAGCCACTCCGACATCCGCGGGGTCAGCAGGCGGACCTTCTCGGCGAACCGGTTGATCTCGGCGCCCACCGCCAACGGCTGCGGCCGATAGTTGAGCAGCCAGCGTCCCGCGCGGTCGATGAGCCGCCGGAGATCCAACGTCATCCTGTCTGTGACAGCCACCGACACCCCGTTGTCGCCGGCCGCCCGGATCTGCCGCCACACCTCGCCGACCCGGAAGATCGCATTCGTGGCGACATAGCTGCGCACCGCGTCGACGGGCCCGGTGCCGACGTCCTCGGAAACCCGGTAGGCGTAGCTGATCCCGCTGGTGTCGACGAGGTCGTTGACCAGCATGGTGGTGACGATCTCGCGACGCAGCTGATGCTGACGGATGTCGCCTGCGAACTGGTCTCGCAGGTTGGTCGGGAAGTACAACGGCAGCCGCGAGGCGAACACCTCCTGATCCGGCAGGTCTGTGGCGAGCAGCTCGTCCTTCAAGACCAGCTTCACGTGGGCCATCAGCGTCGCGAGTTCCGGTGACGTGAGCCCGATTCCGGCTTCGGTCCGGCGCCGGATCTCCTTCTCCGACGGCAGCGCCTCGAGCTCACGGTTGAGCCCGTGCTCGGCGACGAAGTCCTTGATCATCCGCGCGTGCACGGGTAGCAGGCTGGCGGCGTTGGCGCGGCTGGTGCCCATCAGATCGTTTTGATCCTCGTTGTCGACCAGCACCAGCCTGCCGACCTCGTCGGTCATCGACACCAGCAGCTGCGTGCGGTCCTCGGCGCGAATCTTGCCCGCGGTCACCAGCGAGTCGACCAGGATCTTGATGTTGACCTCATGGTCGGAGCAATCGACGCCCGCCGAGTTGTCCAGCGCATCGGTGTTGCAGCGGCCACCGGCCAGGCAGAATTCGATCCGGCCGAGCGAGGTCACGCCGAGGTTGCCGCCCTCGCCAATCACCTTGGCGCGCACCTGGTTTCCGTTCACGCGCACCGGATCGTTGGCGCGATCCCCCACGTCGGCGTCCGACTCGGTCTCCGCCTTGATGTAGGTGCCGATTCCGCCGTTGAACAACAGGTCGGCAGGCGCCTTCAAGATCGCCTTCATCAGCGCGGGCGGCGTCAGTTCTTCGATGCCCTCGGCGATGCCCAGCGCAGCGCGGGCCTGCGGGCTGATCGGGATGGACTTCTGCTCGCGGCTGTAGACACCACCGCCCTTGCTGATCAGCGACTTGTCGTAGTCGTCCCAGCTGGACCGCGGCAGGTTGAAGAGCCGCCGGCGTTCCTCCCACGACGTCGCGGCGTCGGGATCGGGGTCGAGGAAGATGTGCCGATGGTCGAATGCGGCCAACAACCGAATGTGCTTGGACAGCAGCATGCCGTTGCCGAACACGTCGCCGCTCATATCGCCGACGCCGACGACGGTGAAGTCCTCGGTCTGGGTGTCGACGCCCATCTCGCGGAAGTGCCTCTTGACGGCCTCCCATGCCCCCTTGGCGGTGATGCCCATGGCCTTGTGGTCGTAGCCGACCGAACCGCCGGACGCGAACGCGTCGCCGAGCCAGAAGCCGTACGACGCGGCCACCTCGTTCGCGATGTCCGAGAACGTCGCAGTGCCCTTGTCGGCGGCCACCACGAGGTAGGCGTCGTCGGCGTCGCGGCGCACCACGTCGGCAGGAGTGACGACGTCGCCGGTGGCCTTGTCGACGTTGTCGGTGACGTCGAGCAGTCCCGCGATGAACAGCTTGTAGCAGGCCACCCCCTCGTTGCGCTGCGCGTCACGGTCGACGGCGGGGTCACCGGTGGCGGTCGGCGGCTGCTTGACCACGAAGCCGCCCTTGGCCCCAACCGGGACGATGACGGCGTTCTTCACCGCCTGCGCCTTGACAAGGCCCAGGATTTCGGTGCGGAAGTCCTCCTTGCGATCCGACCAGCGCAGGCCGCCGCGTGCCACGAAGCCGAACCGCAGATGCACACCCTCGACGCGCGGGGAGTACACGAAGATCTCGAACCTCGGCCGCGGCAGCGGCAGTTCATCGATCAGGCCGGGGTTGAGCTTGATCGACAGCACATTCTGGGCGCGCGCCGAATCCGATTTAGAGACAAAGTAATTGGTCCGCAGCGTGGCCTGGATCATCGACGCGAATGCCCGCAACACCCGGTCGGTGTCGAGGCTGACCAGCGCGTCGATATCGGCCGCCACCGCGGCGGCCGCCGCCTGCGCATCCGTGCGACGCGTCTCATCCGACGGCTTCGGGTCGAACAGCGCCTCGAACAACAACACCAGCGACCGCGCGGTGTGGGCGTTGCCGTTGATGACCCCTTCGATGTGGGCCTGACTGTAGGGAAAACCAGCCTGCCGAAGGTATTTCGCGTAGGTGCGCAACACGGTCACCTGCTGCCAGGTCAGCGCTGCCCGCAACACGAGCTCGTTGAACCTGTCGATCTCGGCGCGGCCGTGCCAGATGGCGGTTACCGCATCGGCGAATCGTTCGGCCATCGCCACCCGGTCCGGACCCGCAGGCGGAGTAGGGATATCGGGATACGGCGAAATCTTGAGCTGGTAGATCCACACCGGCAGTCCGTCGGCACGGGTCACCGTGAACGGGCGCTCCTCGAGCACCACCACGCCCATGGACTGAAGCATCGGCAGCAGCTGACTCAGCGACGCCGAGCGCCCGCCCAAGAACCAGGTGAGCTGAGCGACCCCGTCGGCGCCGCGGTCGCCCAGCACCAGTTTGACCGTGTTGTCTTGCAGCTCTTCGATGATCGCGATGTCTTTGATCGCATCCAGCGGTGCGACCGCCTGCTTGTAGACCTCAGGGAACGCCGACGCGTAGTGCTCGGCAATGGCCTGAGTGATCGAGCGGGTCTTGACCGCACCCATCAGCCGGTCGGCCCAGGTCCTGGCGGCCTCGGTGAGGAGATCCTGGAGTCGGGATTCGTTTTCCAGCGAAACGTCGATGTCTTGCGGACGACGCCCCTCGGGCATCTTCACCGTGAAATGCACGACCGCCCATGGCGATTCGCTGACACGGGCGGCGTAGTCGATGCTGACGCCGCCCAGTTCGCGGACCAGGATGTCCTGCATCGTCAGGCGCACAGCGGTGGTGTACCGGTCGCGCGGCAGGTACACCAGGCACGACACGAAGTGGGCGAGTTGATCGGCGCGCATGAACAGCAACGTGCGCCGCCGGGAACCGAGGTCGACCACCGCCATCGCCATGTCCAGCATTTCCCTGGCGGACAGCGCGAACAGCTCGGAACGAGGAATGGTCTGGATGATGTCGAGCACCAACTGCCCTGGATGGCTGGGGTCGCGGTGCGCCATCGCGATCGCATCATTGACGCGCCGGGAAATCAGTGGAATCTCAAGCACATTGGCGTTCATGGCGGCGACGGTGAACAGCCCGACAAAACGGTGCTCGATCGAAGCGCCGCCGGCGTTTTCGCGAACCACCACGATGTACGGGTACGCGCCATAGCGCAGGTAGCTCGGCATGGTGGCCTGTGCCAGCACCAGCAGATCGTCGCCGGAGGTCAGCTGCGGCAGCACGTCCTGGCGCAGCCGCAGCACGCCAAGCCGACTGCCCGGATCCACCGCGGATTGGCCGTTGCTGACCTGGCAGCGCTGGTAACCGAGCAGCACGAAGTGGCCGTCGGCGAGCCAGCGCAGCAACGCGGCGACGTCCCTGCGATCGGTGCCGGGAAACCGGCCCGCGGTGTCGGAGTCGAGTTCGGCTGCCAGGCTGACCAACATGGCCGCCATCGACGTGGAGTCCAACCCCACCTGGCGGGCGTCGGCCAGCACGCTGGGCAGCAGGCGCTTGACCTCGTCGAGCGTCTTGGGGTCGCAGGAGTCGGCGAGCTGCACGTGGATCCACGTCTCGTCGATGCCGTCCCCGAACGGCGCGTCGGACGCGGGCTCGATGGCGAGCAGTTCGCCGTTGTGTCCCCGCCTCGCCCGGAACACCGGATTCATGATCGCCGTATACGCCACCCCGAGCCTGTGCAGCAGCACGGTGACGGAGTCCATCAGCATCGCCGCGTTGTCGGTGACGATCTGAAGTGCGGGACCGAAGCCCGCCGTGCTGCGATCGGGGTACACGGCAACGCGGGTGTCGCCGAAGGCGCGGTGCTGGCCGAGCCGCAGGTGCGCCTGCACCAGGGCCGGCGACATCAGACCCGTCACCGCCCGATCCAGCGGCGCGGTCACGGCCGAATCGGCGCCGGGGGCGTCGCCGTGGGGCCCACGGTAGGTCGCCATGTAGGCGCGCGCGAGCCTGGCGATGGTGTCCTGGCTCAGCGGCGGTGAGTCGGTCGATCCGCCGACGCCTGTGCCCGTCCCAGGGTTGACCGTCATCGCCGCTCCTAGCTACGCCCGCGTACCCGCGCTGGTACGCAAATCGACATTAGTCTCGCGTCAGGCGGCGGTGGGTCACCCTGTGCGGACGGGCCGCATCGATTCCAAGTCGTTCCACTTTGTTTTCCTCGTACGCGGCGAAGTTGCCCTCGAACCAGAACCATTTGGCCTCGTTGTCGTCGTCGCCCTCCCACGCCAAGATGTGCGTGCAGGTGCGGTCGAGGAACCACCGGTCGTGGGAGATCACCACGGCGCAGCCGGGGAACTTCTCGAGCGCGTTCTCCAGTGAACTCAGCGTTTCCACGTCGAGGTCGTTGGTCGGCTCATCAAGCAGGATCAGGTTGCCGCCCTCCTTGAGGGTGAGCGCCATGTTGAGCCGGTTGCGTTCACCACCGGACAGCACGCCCGCCGGCTTCTGCTGGTCCGGGCCCTTGAACCCGAATGCGGAGACGTACGCCCGCGACGGGATCTCGTTCTGGCCGACCTCGATGTAGTCCAGCTTGTCGGACACGACCTCCCACACGGTCTTCTTG
>DATJIX010000222.1:0-10800 GCA_035492865.1 Mycobacterium sp.
GGGAAGTCGCGCTCGAAGTCCTCGATGTTGCGGATGGTCGCGCCGCGGAACGCGTAGATCGACTGGTCGGCGTCGCCCACCACACACAGCTCGGCGGGCGCGACACCGTCTTCGGTCTCCCGGCCGACGAGCTCGCGCACCAACACGTACTGCGCATGGTTGGTGTCCTGATACTCGTCGACCAGGATGTGCCGGAACCGCCTGCGGTAGTACTGGGCGATCTGCGGAAAGGCTTGCAGCACAGCGACTGTCTCGCCGATCAGGTCGTCGAAATCCAACGCGTTGGCCGCCCGCAGCCTGCGCTGGTATTCGGCGAACACCTCGGCGATGATCCGCGGCAGATCCTCCATCGCATTCGATGCGTCGTAGGCCGCCTGCTCGGGACCGATCAGTTCGTTCTTGAGGTTGGAGATGCCGTTGGCCAGCAGCCGCGGCGAGTACCGCTTGGTGTCCAGCCCCATGTCCTTACCGATCATCAGCAACAGCCGCCGCGAGTCGTCGGCGTCGTAGATCGAGAAGTTGGAGTTCAGCCCCGGCAGCAGCGACGCCTGGTTGCGCAGGATCCGCACACAGGTGGAGTGGAACGTCGACACCCACATCGACCGCGCCCGCGGCCCGACCAGCTGCACCACGCGTTCGCGCATCTCGGCGGCGGCCTTGTTGGTGAACGTGATGGCCAGCACCTGGCCGACGCCGACCTCGCGGGCCGCCAGCAGATAGGCGATTCGCCGCGTCAGCACCGCGGTCTTGCCGGAGCCGGCGCCGGCGACGATCAGCAGGGGTGTGCCCTCGTGCAGCACCGCCTCGCGCTGTTGCGGGTTCAGGCCGTCGAGCAGGGCTTCTGCGTCGGAATTCAGGTCGGTCACGTGCAAACTCATGTCTGACCCAACTTACCGCTGGGAAGGGACACTCTTTGCGCTCCCACGGCCTCAAATGGCACACTCATAGACGTGCTCATTAAGCAGCGTCGATTTTTCTACGGGTACCGGCCAGCGGTGCCCGTGGTCTAGCTGCTTCCCAGAGCCCCGCGGTCCGCTTCCGGATCCGGGGCTCGTCTCTTGTGTGAGGCCCGAAACCGGATGAGACCAGAACCCACACAACGAGGAGCCCGAAATGACTATCGAAACGGAACCCGTGGCTGAGATCGACGACCTGCGCCGCGAAATCGACGAGCTCGATGCGGCGATCCTGGCGGCCGTCAAGCGGCGCACCGAGGTGTCCAAGCTCATCGGCAAGGCCCGGATGGCTTCCGGCGGCACCCGCCTGGTGCACAGCCGCGAGATGAAGGTCATCGAGCGCTACAGCGAGCTCGGCCCCGAGGGCAAGGACCTGGCGATGCTGCTGCTTCGTCTGGGCCGCGGCCGCCTCGGCCACTAACGCTTCAGCGCGTCAGCCAGCCAGGGCGTCAACCACTTGACCGCCTCCGGCGTGGGGTGCACGCCGTCCATGCGCATCTTGATGCCGTCGACCTTGTTGGTGTAGTAGCCGTTCGGGCCCAGCTTCTTGTTGAGGTCGAGCACCGTGACATTCGGCCGCTTGCCGATTGCGCTGCGCAACAACGTGTTCCACCGATCTGCGCGGGCCGGCTGATCCTCGGGATACAGGCTCCCGTCGGGCCGCTCGCCGCGATGGTTGTACGGCTCGGTCGTCACCACGACGCGGGCGCCGGTCGAGCCGAGGATGTCCAGGGCGCGGGTCAGCTCGCCGCGCAGATACGCGTCGTATGCGTCCTCCCCGATATGCGTCCAGTTGCCCTCGCTGACCCGGTCCACGACCTCCCACCGGCCGACGATCAGCAGCACGACGTCGGGCCTGTCGTGATTGATCCGCTGCGACCACCGCGCTGGCCAGTCGTCGCATTCGGGTTTCTGGGGCAACGTCTCGCCCGCATACCGGTAGGGCCCGCCGCGGGCCACCCCGCATCCGATCGTCGTGTAGTTGGCGAAGCTCAGCCCCGGCGTCGGCGGCAGGTAGCGCATCAGCGTCCACGCCACCGAGTCACCGAACACCGCGACGCGTTTGGTCCCCGGCGCGAGGGGACCCGACGGCGATTTCACCTCAACAGGCACCTCAGGGGAGATCAGCGCCGCCGAGTCGATGCCTGGGCCGACGGGCACGTCGGCGGGCCGAACGCCAACGGGCAGCACGGTCATCGTGACGACGGCTGCGGTCGCGGCCGTTGCGGCGGCCAGCGGCAGCATCGGCACGATCACCGGCCGCCACCTGCGGATGGGCTGCTCGAGCAGCCACCACGAGGCCGCCGCCAGCGCGACCGTCGCCGCGCACCGCACCGCGAACAAACGCCAACCGGACCACCCGGTGCGCTCCCCGTTCAGCGCCAGGAAGATCGGCCAGTGCCACAGGTAGACGCCGTAGGAGATCGCGCCAAGCCACACCAGCGGCCGCCACGCCAGCACGCGCGCGACGGGTGACGTCTGGTCCATTGCCACCGGCGCGATGACGAGGACCGCGGCCACCGCCACCGCGATCAGCAGGCCGTAGCGGAACTCGCGGGCGCTGCCGGTCGCGTAGTGCGCCAGCACCGCCAATCCGGCCAGCCCGACGAGCGACAGCGCGGTGGCGGCCCACCGCCGATACCGGGTGCGGATCAGCGACCCTCCGTCGGTGAGCACCGACCAATCCCGGACCAGCAGCGCAGCCGCCGCGGCGCCGATCAGCAGCGCCTGCGCGCGGGTGTCGGTGCCGAAGTAGATCCGGTTCACCGACGTTGCGGACGCGACCGCGATCGCGGCGGCGGCGGATGCGACGACGCCTGCGGCTGCCAGCACGAAGACGGCCAATCGGAGCCGCTTCCAGAACAGCGCGGCGACGGCGATCACCAGCAGTGGCCAGATCAGGTAGTACTGCTCCTCGACGCCTAGCGACCACGTGTGCTGCAACGGCGACGGCGGGGCGCCCTGCGAGAAGTAGTCGGTCTTCTGCGCGACGAACGCCCAATTGGACATCCAGAAGAACGAGGCGACGGCATCGTCGCGCAGCGACGCGGTGGCCTCGGTCGGAAAGAGCTCACGCACCGCCACCACGGCGAGCACCACCACAAGCAGCGCGGGCAACAACCGTCGGGCACGGCGAATCCAGAAGTCGGCCAGCGCGATTCGCCCAGTGGTCCTGAATTCGTCGAGCAGCAGCGAGGTGATCAGGAATCCGCTGAGCACGAAGAAGACGTCGACGCCGAGGAACCCGCCGGACACGCCGGGGATACCGCCGTGCTCGGCGAGCACGAGTGCGACAGCGACCGCACGGATGCCATCCAGTGCGGGAATCGAGTGGCCGCGAACCGCTGTCACTGCCTTGATCTTTCCCGCGCGAGCAGACGCAAAAGTCCCCGACACGCCGAGGTGCCGGGGACTTTTACGACTTCTGGTCAGCTTGTGAGCGCGATGTATTTGGTGTCGAGGTATTCCTCGATGCCCTCGGTGCCGCCCTCGCGACCGAACCCGGACTGCTTGACGCCGCCGAACGGCGCCGCCGGGTCGGAGATCACGCCGCGGTTCACGCCGACCATGCCGGCTTCGACGCTCTCGGCCACCCGCAGCGCGCGGTCCAGCGACTGCGTGTAGATGTAGGCCGCCAGCCCGTATTCGGTGTCGTTGGCCGCGTTGATGCCCTCTTCCTCGGTGTCGAAGCCGGTGATCGGCGCGACGGGGCCGAACACCTCCTCCTTGAGGATGCGGGCGTCGGCAGGCACGTCGGCCAGCACCGTCGCCGGGTAGAAGTTGCCGGGTCCGCCGGGGGCGACGCCGCCGACCGCGACCGTCGCACCGCGCGACACCGCGTCGGACACCAGATCCTCGACGGTGGAGACCTGCTTGGCGTTGATCAGCGGGCCCAGCGTCGACGACGAGTCGGTGCCCTTGCCGAGGGTGAACTCGCTCATCCGCTTGACCAGCTTCTCGGTGAACTCCTCGCGCACCGAGTTGGCGACGTGGAAGCGGTTGGCCGCGGTGCAGGCCTCGCCGCCGTTGCGCATCTTGGCCAGGATCGCGCCGTCGACCGCGGCGTCCACGTCGGCGTCGTCGAACACCACGAACGGCGCGTTTCCGCCGAGCTCCATCGACAGCCGCAGCAGCTTGTCCGAACCCTGTTTGGCCAGCGCCTTGCCCACACCGGTGGAGCCGGTGAAGGTCAGCTTGCGCAGCCGGCCGTCATCGATCAGCGCGGTGGTCACATCGCCCGGCTTGCTGGTCGGCAGCACCGACAGCACGCCCTTGGGCAGGCCGGCCTCGTCCATCAGCTTGGCCAGCAGCAGCATGGTCAGCGGAGTCTCCTGGGCAGGCTTGACGATCATCGTGCAGCCCGCGGCGACCGCCGGGCCGATCTTGCGAGTGCCCATGGCCAGCGGGAAGTTCCACGGCGTGATCGCGTAGCACGGGCCGACCGGGCCCTTGGTGACGATGATGCGGCCGTCGCCCGCGGGTTTCGGCGTGTAGCGGCCGCCGATGCGCACCGCCTCCTCTGCGAACCAGCGGAAGAACTCCGAGCCGTACTTGACCTCACCCATGCTCTCGGGCAGCACCTTGCCCATTTCGAGGGTCATCAGGGTGGCGAGGTCCTCGGCCCGCTCGGTGATCTTCTCGAAGACCGCGCGCAGGATCTCGCCGCGCTCGCGGGGTGCGGTCGCCGCCCAGTCCGCCTGCACAGCGCAGGCGGCATCCAGTGCGGCGATCGCGTCCTCGGGCGTGCCGTCGGCGACGGCGGTCAGGACCTGGTCGTCCGACGGGTCCAAAACGTTGAATGTCGACTTGCCTTGGCGTTCCTCGCCACCGATCCACAGACCGGTAGGTACTGACTTCAGCAGTGCGGTGGTGTCCATACCTCCATCATTTACTCCTTTGTTCAATCCGCCGCACTAGGGTCGAAAACATGACGGCCGATACGCAGCAGATCCCCGATATCGCAGCAACTCCCGCCTGGCAGGCCCTGCAGCGCCATCACGACGAAATCGGTGGCAAAAGCCTGCGCGAGTTCTTCGCAGAGGATCCCGACCGGGGCACCGAGCTGGCACTTTCTGTGGGAGACCTGTACATCGACTACAGCAAGCACCGGGTCACGCGGGAGACGCTCAAGCTGCTCATCGACCTGGCCCGCGCCGCGGGACTGGAGCGGCGCAGGGACGCGATGTTCTCCGGCGTGCACATCAACACCTCGGAGAACCGCGCGGTGCTGCACATCGCGCTGCGGCTGCCGCGCGGCGAGGAGCTGGTCGTTGACGGCCAGAACGTCGTCGAGGACGTGCACGCGGTGCTGGACAAGATGGGCGACTTCACAGACCGGCTGCGCAGCGGCGAGTGGACGGGGGCCACCGGTGAGCGCATCAAGACCGTCGTCAACATCGGCATCGGCGGCTCGGACCTCGGCCCGGTGATGGTGTACAACGCGCTGCGCCATTACGCCGACGCGGGCATCTCGGCGCGGTTCGTCTCCAACGTCGACCCCGCCGACCTGGTGGCCAAGCTCGATGGACTCGAGCCTGCCACAACGCTTTTCATCGTTGCCTCGAAGACGTTCTCCACCCTCGAGACGCTGACCAACGCGACCGCGGCGCGCCGCTGGCTGACCGACAAGCTCGGCGACGCCGCCGTGGCCAAGCATTTCGTCGCCGTCTCGACGAACAAGAAACTGGTCGACGAATTCGGCATCAACACCGACAACATGTTCGGCTTCTGGGACTGGGTCGGCGGACGCTATTCGGTGGACAGTGCGATCGGCCTTTCGGTGATGGCCGCTATCGGCCGCGAGCGGTTCGCCGACTTCCTGGCAGGGTTCCATCTCATCGACGAGCACTTCAAGTACACGCCGCTTGAGGCCAACGCTCCTGCGCTGCTTGGCCTAATTGGCTTGTGGTACAACAACTTCTTCGATGCCCAGACGCGCGCGGTGCTGCCGTACTCCAACGACTTGTCGCGGTTCGCGGCGTATCTGCAGCAGCTGACGATGGAGTCCAACGGCAAGTCGGTGCGCGCGGACGGCACCCCGGTGACCACCAGCACCGGCGAGATCTTCTGGGGCGAACCGGGAACCAACGGCCAGCACGCGTTCTATCAGCTGATCCACCAGGGCACGCGGTTGATCCCCGCCGATTTCATCGGGTTCTCCCAGCCGACCGACGACCTGGCGACCGCCGACGGCACCGGCAGCATGCACGACCTGTTGATGAGCAACTTCTTCGCCCAGACCCAGGTGCTGGCGTTCGGTAAAACGGCCGAGGAGATCGCCGCCGAGGGCACGCCGCCAGAAGTGGTGCCGCACAAGGTGATGCCGGGCAACCGGCCCTCGACATCGATCCTGGGCACCAAGCTGACGCCCTCGGTCGTCGGACAGTTGATCGCGCTGTACGAACACCAGGTCTTCACCGAGGGCGTCATCTGGGGCATCGACTCGTTCGACCAGTGGGGTGTGGAGTTGGGCAAGACGCAAGCCAAGGCGCTGCTGCCGGTGATCACCAGCGACGCGTCGCCTGCCGAGCAGACCGACTCCTCAACCGATGCGCTGGTGCGCCGCTACCGCACCGAGCGCGGCCGCACCGCCTGAGCGATTTCAGCCCGGCAGGTCGATGGTCCGGCACGGACCGCCCGGGATACACGCGATTCCGCCGCCGGGCCCAGCCTGCGCCCACGGCCCACCGGGAACACCGGCTGAGACTTGACCGTTCGAGCCTGCCTGCGCACCGGGTCCACCCGGAACCTCGGCGCCCGCACCCTCAGGGCCTGCTGAGGGAGTGCACGGGGTGCCGTCGGGGTTGAAGCATGGCGGCGGGGGCGGTGGCACGGGGTCGTCGGCTATCGCGGCCGGTGCTGCGGCGATCGCGGCTGCCGCGGCGCCCGCGAACAAGATAGGCGTCATCTTCGTCAGTTTTACGATCATAAAAAACGACTACCCACGCCTCGCCGTCGTCTAAACGCGCGAAGCGACGCCGTCCAGCAGGGCTAGGCGAACTTCGCGGCGATCTGCGGCGGCAGCAGCCGCAGCACCTGCACCAGCGGTGCCCATGGCCACGTCGGCACCGCGGCCCTGCCCGGTTCGCGTTCGATCGCGTCGACCATGGCTTTGGTGCCGGTTACGTTGTCGACCATCATCGACGTCGTGTCGGCCTTGGCGGTCATCTCGGACTCGATGTAGCCCGGCTCGATAACGGTGACCTTGATTGGGCCCCTGGCATATTCGGCCCGCAGCGACTCGCCGAGCGACGACACGCCCGCCTTGCTGGCTGCATACGCTGCCCGCACGCCGGGCACGCCTTTATTGGCGAGCACCGACGAAATCAACACCAGATGCCCACCACCCGCCGCCTTGAACATCTCGATGGCGGTTTCGATCTGCACAAGCGCCGCAACGAGATTGGTCTCGATGGTGGCTTTGTTGGCCCACAGCTTGCCCGAGCCGAGTGGCGCGCCCTTGCCGATACCGGCGTTGACGATGATGCGGTCGATGCCGCCGAGTTCGTCCGACAGTTCGGCGAATACCTTCGGCACCTGCTCGTGGTCGTTGACGTCCAGCGCGGCGACCGCGACAGTGATGCCTGGATGGCGCTCGAGCAGCTCGGCGCGCAGTTCGTCGAGCCGGTCGGTGCGACGGGCGCACAGCGCCAGGTCACGGCCCTTCGCGGCGAACGCTCTTGCCATGCCCGCCCCGAGGCCCGATGACGCGCCGGTGATCAGGATCTTCTGCCGAGTCACGCGGTTAGCGTAACGGTCACGACGCCGGACTGAGCTGTGGTATCCGGTCTGCAATCTCGCGGATCGCAGCATCGTTCGAAAATCCCTGAAAGTCGTAGCGCGGCGTGTACGGCGCTTCGAGCCGGTGGATCTCGTCGCCGGTCAGCGAGATGTCCAGCGACGCGACAGCCTCGTCGATCTGTGACGCCTTGCTGGCACCCATAATCGGCGCCGCCACAACGGGATTGGTCCGCAACCATGCCAGCGCGACCTGCGCTCGGCTCACACCGCGCGCGGAGGCGACCTCGCCGACGGCATCGATGATCGCGCGATCACTGTCCGCAGTCAGTGGCGTATACAGCATGTCGGCGAATGGATCGGCCTGCGACCGAACGGTGCCCGCCTGATCGGGCCGGGCCAGCCGGCCACGCGCCAACGGGCTCCAGACGATCGCGCCGATGCCTTCATCGGCACACAGAGGCAACATCTCCCGCTCCTCTTCGCGGGCCAGCAGGTTGTAGTGGTCCTGCATCGACACGAACCGCGACCAACCGTGGCGCTCTTGCAGGTGAAGTGCCTTGGCGAACTCCCACGTATGCATAGACGAAGCACCGAGATAGCGGGCCTTGCCGGCCTTGACGACGTCGTGCAGCGCCTCGAGAGTTTCCTCCATCGGCGTGCCGGGGTCCAGCCGGTGAATTTGATAGAGGTCGACGTAGTCGGTGCCGAGTCGGCGAAGGCTGTGGTCGATCTCGGACATGATGACCTTGCGCGACAACCCTTTCCCGTTGGGGCCAGGCCGCATTGCGTGACGAACCTTCGTGGCGATGACGACATCGTCGCGTTCAGCGAAATCATGCAGCGCGCGGCCGAGGATCTCCTCGCTTGAGCCCAGTGAATACATGTTGGCGGTGTCGAAGAAGTTGATGCCGGCCTCGAGGGCGCGCTTGATCAGCGGCCGGCTGCTGTCCTCGTCGAGGGACCACACCGGATGCCCCCGGTCCGGTTCGCCGTAGGTCATTGCGCCGATCGCGATCGGCGAGACGTCGAGGCCAGTGTTGCCGAGCTTGATGTATTCCATGCCTGCTCCTACAGTGACGGTATCGGAGAGCTCTCCGCTTATCGACACAACGTAGCGGAGAACTCTCCGGTTAGCAACGTCGGGAGGACCGGTGGCGCAGCGCGCGGACGCGCAACAGAACCGCGAACACATCCTGCGGATCGCGCACGAGGCGTTCGCCGAAGACGGTGCGGTTTCCCTCAATTCCATCGCCAAGCGCGCAGGGATCGGCGCCGGGACGCTCTATCGCCACTTTCCGACGCGAGAAGCCCTGATCCTTGCCGTGTACAGGCACGACGTGCAGCGCCTCGTCGACTCGGTTTCGGACGTGCTCGCCAAAAATCCACCGCTGCAAGCGTTTCGCGTCTGGTTTCAGACCCTTGCCGACTACGTCCGCCTCAAGCACGGACTTGGCGAGGCCCTGCGCTCCGCCGCCGTCCAGGACGCGATCAGTGAGACGTATATGCCGGTCCTCGCGGCGGTCGGACAGCTCATCGACGCCTGCGTTGCGGACGGCAGCATGCGGTCAAATCTGGACCCCGACGACGTCCTCCTGCTCATGGGGTTCATGTGGCGCGTTGACGCCGGTGCCGACGGCAGGAAGCAAGCCGCCCGAATCATGGAGATCGTGATCGAGGGCCTCAGGCCGTAATCATTTGAGCAGCCGCGACATCCGCCGGTCGGCCAACACCTTCCCGCCGGTCTGGCAGGTCGGGCAGTACTGGAACGATTTGTCCGCGAAGGACACCTCCCGCACGGTGTCGCCACATATCGGGCACGGCAGACCGGTCCGCGCGTGCACCCGCAGCCCCGAACGCTTCTCCCCCTTCAGCGTCGCGGCACCCTGGCCGACCGATCGGGAGACCGCGTCGGTCAACACCGAGATCATCGCGTCGTGCAACGCCGACAGTTGCGCGTCGGTCAGCTTGCCCGCGGTTGCGAACGGCGACAACTTGGCCACGTGCAGGATCTCGTCGCTGTAGGCGTTGCCGATGCCTGCGATCACCTTCTGGTCGGTGATGACTGTCTTGATCCGCCCGCTGTTGCCCGCCAGCACGGCCGCCAAATCGTCGGGGCTCAGCGACAGCGCGTCCGGCCCCAGCGCCGCGATGCCGGGCACCTTGGCCGGATCGTCGACCAGCCACACCGCCAACCGCTTCTGCGTGCCGGCCTCGGTGAGGTCGAAACCCGGTGCCTCGCCCGGTGTTCCGAGATGAACGCGCAACGCGATCGGCCCCTTGCCTGGCTTGAGCGGTGCCGCGGCCAGCTTGTCCGACCAGCGCAGCCAGCCCGCTCGCGACAGGTGGGTGATCAGGTGTAGCTCGCCCGCCTGCAGGCCGAGGTACTTGCCCCACCGGTTTGCCCCGGTGACCATCTGACCATGCAGCACATTGATGGGCGGATCGAAGGTCTTGAGCACCGACAGCGCCGACACGTCGATGCGCCCGACCGTGAGCCCGACGGCGTGACGGCGCAGATGATCGGCAAGCGCTTCGATCTCAGGTAATTCCGGCATGGGTCCAGTGTGCGATCAATTCCGGACGCGGCGCCCGGCGTCGCGTGTCACCAACGACAGCACCCAGCTCACGATCGACAGCACGATCGCGGCCCAGATCGCCGTCCACCAGAAATCCTCGATGTACAGCCCCCAGTGGGTGGTGTGCTCGGTGATTCGCGAGGTGATCCAGAGCATCAACGCGTTGATCACGACGTGGATCAGGCCCAGCGTCAGGATGTACAGCGGGATCGAAATCAGCTGCACGATTGGCTTGATGATCGCGTTGACCAGACCGAAGATCACCGCGACGACGAAAATGATGCCCACCCTCGTCGCCGTGGTGTCCCCGCCGATGAAGCTGATCCCGGGGACGACGAGGGTGACCACCCACAGCGCGACCCCGGTGAGCGCAGCGCGCAGCAGGAAACTCCCCATGCCCGCTAGTCTGCCGGGCGCAGCAGGTAGGTGTCCATGATCCAGCCGTGCCGGGCGCGGGCCTCGGCCCGTCGCGACTCGATTTCGGCACCCACCTCGCCGACGGTGCCTGCCACCAACAGCTCGTCGGC
>DATJIX010000223.1:0-4350 GCA_035492865.1 Mycobacterium sp.
GGTCCACCCCGCGCAGCCCGACCGTCCGCGTCGATGCGTGCCAGGTGCGCTTCGATCACATCGCGGCTCCGCTGGACATGACACGCACAAGTTCGTGTGCCGGTAATTGGCAAACATCGGGCATGGTCGCCCTATGCTCCCATTTACGGACACGTCAAATAAAATGTAGGACGTCATGACGGCCCTAGCCAAGTACGAGCGCATGCGCGCCGTGCACCTGAACGCGGTGCAGGCCGCGCTGGTCGACCATGCTGCGCGGCTGGCCTGGACCCCGGAACAAATCCAGTGCTATCGCGAGCACCGACTGCGCGAGTTGCTGGCATTCGCACGCCAGCGGTCGCCGTTTCACGCCCGCCGCCTGCGCGCCCTCGATCTGTCGTCGGTCTCCGTGACCGATCTGGCGTCGGTGCCGATGATGACGAAGGCGGAGGCACAGAACTGCTGGGACGACATCGTCACCGACCGCAGGCTCAATCGGGAACGCGCGGAACGCATTCTGACCCAACAGGAGTGGTATTCCTACACGCCTGACGGCTATCAGGTGTTCAGCTCTGGCGGCTCCAGCGGTGTCCGCGGGGTGTACGTCTGGAGTTGGCAGTTCTTCGTGTCGGCCGCGTGCCTGGCATGGCGAACGCAGGCGCGGGCGGAGCGAAGCGAACCACAGCGTCCGACGCGGCTGGCGGTCCTGGAGGCGGGCATGCCGCCGCACGCCAGCACCCCACTGTTCGACGTGCCCACCGCGCCGGGCATGGAGACCGTCGTCATCGCGGCGGGGGCGCCATTCGACGAGGTGCTGGCAGCGGTGACGGCGGCCCGGCCCACACATCTGGTCGGCTATCCGTCTGTCATCGGGCGTCTTGCCCGCGCGACGCTGGCGGGCGAGCTGGACTGCCATCCGGTCCGGGTCAGCACAAACTCCGAGCCCCTGCTCGACGAGGACCGCCGGGCGATCGCCGAGGCATGGCAGGCCCCGGTCCACAACCTGTGGGGATCCACCGAGATCGGCGTTCAGGCGGTCGGTTGCGGGGTCGGCGAGGGGTTGCACATCTGCGAGGACGAGGTGGTGCTCGAACGCGTCGACGAGAACGGCACGCCGGTGGGCCCGGACGAGCCCGCGGCCCGCACGCTGGCCACCGGGCTGGCCAACCAGACCTTCCCGTTCATCCGGTATGACCTCGGCGACGAGGTGACGCTGCTACCCGGTCAGTGCGAATGCGGCAGCGCGTTCGCCCGGGTGGCCGACATCGGCGGTCGGCGCGACGACGACTTCCGCTATGGCTCGATCACGGTGCCCGCAATCACTTTCCGCCATGTGCTCGGGGCCGATCCGCGGGTTTCCGAATACCAGGTCATTCAGACCGCCAGGGGGGCCGACATCCTCACAGTGGGTCGGCCCGATGTCGGCACGCTGACGACGTCGATGGTCACCGCGTTGCGTCGCTGCGGTCTGCCGGACCCGGCAGTTGCCATCCGAATCGTCAATCGCATCCCGCGCAATCAGGGCAGCGGCAAACTCAAGCGGTTCATCGCGCTGTAGACAAGCGGGGCCCAACCGACATCGCGAATTAACCAGCGAACGCCGATCATGAGATATGGTGTGCCTCACACCAGCGCTAGAATGTGAGCTGGAACACAGAGGAGGCGGTCCCATGCTCGGCAAAGAGGGTGGTCCGGTAACCCCGCGCAAGATCAGGCCGGCGACCGCCGGGGGTTCGGTCGACGGCGTCCACTGGGTCAAGGGCTTGCTCTTGGCAGTAATCGCGATATGCGCGCTCGCAGGCATCGTCAGCACCGCTGCGATGGGACAGACGCAGGCCGCGCTGATCATCGGCATCTTCTCGCTGGCATTCTTCTCCCGAGTCGGGTGCTGAGGCCCGACTAACCTGGGGCGCATGGCCCTTTCCAAAGACGAACGCGAACAATTTCTGGCCGAGCCGCATATCGCGGCGCTATCGGTGAGCGCAGGCGACAAACGCGGGCCGCTGACAGTCCCGATCTGGTACCAGTACAGCCCGGGTGGTGAGCCGTGGGTGCATACCGGGAGCGGCTCACGCAAGCACCGCCTCATCGAGACCCAGGGCGAATTCACGCTGATGGCCGAGCGCCTGGAGCCGACGGTCCGCTATGTCGCGGTCGACGGCCCGGTGAGCCGCATCGAACCTGCCACTGACGAACAACTCGTTGAGATGGTGAAGCGGTACATGCCGCCCGACAAGGTCGACGCCTACCTCGAGTTCGCCCGCCGCGAGCACGGCGCCGGCGTGGCCATCTATATGAAGCCCGAGCATTGGCTTTCGGCGGACCTGGGCTCGATGTAGTGCCGTCCCGGCAACTTCTGTTCAGGACGTTCTATCGGCTGGGCTTTGTGCCGTGGGACGGCCATCCGTTGGCGCAGAGCCTGCGCGGCCTGATCGAAGGTGACGATGCCCTGGCGCGCGGCACCGCGTTGGACCTCGGCTGCGGCACCGGCGACAACTCCATCTATCTGGCCAAGCACGGCTGGCAGGTCACCGGCGTGGACTTCGTTGCCAAGGCCGTCGGCAAGGCCCAAGCGAAGGCGGCCGCCAACAAGGTTGCGGTCACCTTCGCGAGGGCCGACGTGACGCGGCTGTCGTCCGAGGGCGTCGGGTCGGACTTCGACCTGATCGTGGACAACGGCTGCCTGCATGGGATGAGCGCCGACGATCGCGACGCCTACGTCCGCGAGGTCACTGCGGTGGCGGCGCCGGACGCGCGGCTGCTATTGGTGGAGTTCGTGCCCGGTGCGTCCTACGGCGTGCCGGGTATCGAGCCCGCCGAAATACAGCGACGGTTCGCCGCGGGCTGGACGCTGCTGTCTTCAGGGGATGAGCCTGCGCTGGACCACAATGGCAAGAATCCCGCGCGTCACTACCTTTTTCAGCGCGCGTCGTAGAGCGCCGCGACGGCGGGCAGGCTGACTTTCAGCGCGGGGTTGCGCGGAAGCTCGTCGACGACGGCGAAGTCGACCGGCACGTTGTACACCGGCAATGAGTGGCGCACAAGGTCCTTGAGTTCGTCGACGGATGGCACCGGCATTCCCGGCGTGGCTTCGATCGCGGCGAACGGCACCTGCCCCAGCCGCTTGTCGGGCACGCCGACCACGCAGGCGTCGCGTACGGCGGGGTGTGAGATCAGTACGCGCCGAACGGTTTCCGGCAAGATCTTGAAGCCGCCGCGATTGATGGCGCCGTCGGCCCTGCCGTGCAGAGTGACGAACCCGTCGGCGTCGATCGAGGCGATGTCGGTGGTGCGGATCCAGTCGGGGCTGATCGGCGCCACCTTCGCTTCGAGCAGCCCTTGCTGGCCGACGGGCAACTCGGCCCCGGTGTCCGGCTCGACGACGCGCACCTGGGTGTCGGGCAGCGGCCTGCCCACGCTGTTGCGCTTGGACTCGCCGTACCTTTCGATGTCGTCGGGCATCCATGCGCACAGCGAGCCAGCGAATTCCGTTGCCCCGTAGGCTAACCGGATCGGGATATCAAAGTGTTTCTCGAACTCGTCGCGGGTCTCCGGGTCGAGTGGCCCCGATGCGCTGATCAGGAATTCCAGCGATGCGAGGTCGTCCTTGGGCACGTCGGCGTCGAGCAGCATGCGAATGACGGCGGGCTGCACACCCGAGCGCTTGATGCGGTGCGTCTTGATGGCGTGGACGAACCCGTCGACGGTGAACCGCTCGAGCATGACGATGCGTCTGGCGTTGTGCACGCCGGCCACCAGCTGGCACACCCCGATACCGCCGAATTGCCAGTACGCGAACTCCGGTGGGGCGTCCGGTGGGGCTTTCTCGCCGCTGGTGACGCTGAACACGGTGCGCTCCAGCACGGACGTCTTGATGTCCTGTCGCTTCGGCGGCCCTGTCGTACCGCTGGTCAGAATCTGCAGGGCCACACCGGGTTCGACGTGTGCGTGCTGACGGGTTTGGTCCCGATGCTCGAGGCCGTCGACCGCTGCGACAAGCGGCTGGGTCAACGAGATAGCGATGCCGGCGCTGCCCGTGCCCTTGGCGGCGGCGATCACGTCGTCGGCCCAGTCCTCCCGGTCGGCGACGACGGCGGCGAGGTTCAGCTTCTCGATGTCGCGGCCGATCGCTTCTGGCGACTGAAACGAGTAGATCATCGAGACGGGGCGACCGGCGGCGAGGAAGCCGATGATCGCGGCGGCGTGCTGCAGCCGGTTGCGGACCACGAGGCCGACAGGGGCGCCGTCGGGCACCCCGGCGTCGCGGAGCCTGGCCTCGATGGCGTCGGCGTATTCGGTGATGTCGGCGCCGGTGTACCAGCGGCCCTCGAACTCGATGCATTGCTGCTCGCCGTAGCTCGCCAACCCTGC
>DATJIX010000224.1:0-3701 GCA_035492865.1 Mycobacterium sp.
GTCCCGATGAAGTGCGCGTGTGCTTCCACACCCTGGACGTGGAGATCAAAGAGCTGGCCGAGGACAGCCTGTAGCTGGTGTCGCAGGCTCTCCCTACTGTCTTCGGCACGCAGCGGTGTGCCGAGGTTCTTAGTCATGGCAGTTCCCGCGTTTCATTATTCGGGCCAGCTGTTGCTGAGGATGGTTGCCACGAAGTCGTCGCGGACGAATGACGGATCGAAGTGCGCGAGCACGTCGGCGTTCATGGTGCCGAAGGTGGTGCGCGGGCGATGCTTCATGCCTTCCGTGAAGGCGTGCAATATGCACTGTTTGAAGTCAGGACGCGGATGCGCGGCGGTGACGGCCGACAATGCCTCGGACGAGAGGTCGTCACGGCCGATGCCCAGAACGTCGGTCTCGACACCGGCCGTGACCAAAGCGATCTCTGGCTCCAGGAATTCGGGTACACCTGGCGTGGTGTGCAGCGCGATGCTCAGCCAGACTCTGCGTGCCTCGTCTTCGTCGATGCCGTGCTGAAGAAGGAAGTCCCGCGCGGCGTTGGCGCCGTCGACCTCGAACCGGAGGGTCGAGGATGTTCGGTATGGCTCGGTCAGGCCGATGTCGTGAAACATCGCGCCAACATAGAGCAACTCGAGATCGGGCCGGAGATTCCGGTGTTGACCCTGCAGCGCGCCGAAGAAGAACACCCGACGGGAATGGTTGAACAGCAAGTCGTCCTCGGCATTTCGGATGAAGTCGGTGACGTCACGCGTCAGCGGTGTGTCGGGGACGCTGATGCCCGCGACGGTTTCGAGTAGGTCGGTGCTCATCGGTCAATCTCCATCCATCGTGAGAGTGTGTGGGTTCTACTTTTGCGTCGGCGGGGGTGGGTCACCATCACCCGGTGGGTGATATTTAGGCTGCGGGCGGGGGATCGCTACGGCCGCATGGGGGCCGCGCATGGCCGCGGCCAACTGCGCGCGTGAGTTGATTCCCAGCTTGGTGAACGCGTTGCGGACATGGGATTTGACGGTGTGCGGTGAGAGGTGAAGGCGTTCGGCGACAGCAGCGTTCGTCGCACCGTCGGCGATGAGATTGGCAACTTTCAGTTCCGCATCGGTGAGGCCGTCCCAGCCGGACTTCTCCCGTGCATGGGTGATCCGCCGACTCACCCCCAGACGACGTAACGAGCGGGCCACCCTCCTGGCGTCAGCCGTTGCCCCGCATTCGACATACATGTCGAAAGCGTTGTTGAAATGATCGACAGCCCTGGCGTTACGGCCCAGATGCGCCAGTTCCGCGCCGGCATCCTCCGCCGCGCAGGCAGATAGAAGTGGGCGAGTGATACGCAACGCGCTCGCCGCGTCGACCAACGCGGCAGCGTCGCGCTCCAGTATTCCCAGGATGTGACGAACCACTGCGGAGAACAGTGGCACCGCATTGCTGTCGCGCTCGAGCAGTTCAACACTGCGCAGTACTCGTGCTCTGAGTCCGGCATCACCGGCGGCTACCGCAACTCGGGCACTCAGGATCAACTGGTCGAACGCGTTGGGCCACAGGGGATTGAACACCTGCCCGGTGTCGCAACTCAACCACCGCACCGTCTCATGCATATCGCCGCACTGCCACGAGGTCAGCGCTAATACGTACGCCGCCCCTCTGTTGACCAGGGTTGTGCCGGTGGGAGTGGCTGCGCGTGCCGCTACTACCGTTTCTTGCAACAGCTCTCGGTCACCCGTGTGCGCGGCTACCTCGGCCAGAATCAGCCGGCGGTTCATGCTCATCTCGCTCATTGCGCCCCACAGCGGGGGTGGGACCGCCTCCAGTTCCGCGCGGGCGTCCGACAGGCGACCAGCGGCAAGGTGAAGCATCGCGCTCTTCAATGCCCAAAGGACGGACGCCACATCGCTTCCTTCGCGACGGGTGGTTTCCACCCCCTGCATCACCACCGCGGCGGCTTCGTCAAAGCGGCCGATGAGACTGAGCAGGTTGGTCCGGTGGATGCCTGCCAACGTGTAGGCGAAGGTGGGATCGTCTCCGTCGACGGGGAGGCCGAGACTGTCTATTCGGTCCAGCGCGCGCAGTGCGTAACCGTCGACATAATCGAAAATCGCGAGCGATATTTCGCAGATGACCCGGCTCTCCGGATCGCCGGTCGCCTCGGCGGCTGCTATGGCAGCCGTGATGATCGATTCGTCGCGAGGCAATCCGCTGACCGCGTGGTTGCACGCCAACCACGCGTGATGACGCGCCCGGGTGGCGTCGGTGATGGAGCCCAGCTGCAATGCCCGGCGGTTCTCAGCGACGCGTTCTTCCAGTGCATCAGCGGCTGCAGGGATGCGCAGCCGAGCTTGCGCTTCCTCCTCGGGCGACAGCCGTGACAGCATGGCGACCGCCAGCGCTTCGGCCTCCCGATACCGCGCGCTGCGGTTCAGCAGCCCAACGGTTTCCGTCAGCAGCGCTCCGCGCTGCTCAGAGTCCTCGGGCAGCAATTCAAGTGCTCGTCTACTGAGATCGGCTGCGCCGTTCTTATCACTCTTCGCGACGAAGTGAGCGGCTCGACGCAGTGCATCGATCGCCTCCTGGTCGCCGACGTCGGCGCTGCGCGCGAGCTGAGTGGCCACTTCCGCGGGTGCTGCGCCCATCTCCAGCATGACGGTTGCCGATTGGCGTTCGATCGCCCGGCGCAATGACTGCGGCAGCGACTGCCGTGTCGCCTCGCGAAGCAGGTCGTGACGAAACCTCAAGCGGTCGCCGTCCTCCACCAGCAGGTCGGCACGCACCGCATCGTCCACCGCCGACACCAAGACCGCCGGCCGCCGTTCCAGCATGCGTGCGAGCAACGCCACGGTGAACCGGTCCGGCAGCACGGCGGCGATCTGGACGACTTCCTTTGTGTCCTCGGGTAATCCGTCCAACCGCTGCCTCATGTTCGCACCCAGTCGGCGGGGCAAGCTGTCGCCAGTGGCGACGGCGCATCCGCGGCTGATGCGCAGCCGGCCCTCCTCGCTGAGCCCGCCGAGCAGCTCGGTGACCAGAAACGGGTTGCCATGGGCCTTGCCTGCGAGATTCAGCAACGAGACATCGGCGCGTGCCCGCACCGCGTCTTCAACCATGTTGATCACCCCGCTGCGGGGCATGGCGGACAACCGCAGGAACAACGCCCCCCGTCGCTCCAATTCGCTGAGAAGATCCCGCACCGCAGGGCCGCCTGCACCGGTCCGCGTGCTGAGCACCCACAGCACCGGTGACTCGTGTGACGCCGTCAGCGCCCGCAGGGCCAGCAGAGTGCCCGTATCGGCCCACTGGATGTCCTCGAGCAGGACGAGCAGGGGAGTCGTGGCTGCTGCGACGCGAATGGCGCGCTGAAGATCGTGCACCACCCAGTAGTGCAGATCGGCCGACGTGCCCTGCCGACGTATCGCTTCGGCATCGCCGACAGGCGGGTCGGCGTGCAGGGTGGCGGTGAACAACGAGAAGAACGGCACCGTCTGCTGGTACTCGAAGGCTTGACCGGACAATGTTCGCGTCCCAGCCCTCTCGGCAAGTGCCATGGCTTCGGTCGTCAAACGGCTCTTGCCGATACCAGGTGGGCCTTCGACTACCAGGACTCCGCCCCGACCCTGCCCGAGTGACTTCACCAGCGAGCCGATCGCTTCGAGTTCGGCTGCCCGTCCGCGGATCGGCCGCATGTCGTTGCCTGCAGCGCTGCTTGCGCGGTC
>DATJIX010000225.1:0-11874 GCA_035492865.1 Mycobacterium sp.
TCGCCCGAGGACCGCGGCATCTTGATCCCGGCACCGGCGAATGCGTAAACGATGAGTCCGGACGCATCGAATCCGACCCTGCTGACCCGCTGTTCGGCGGCTGGTGCCGTCGGAGGGGTGACTGGGCTGAGGCTCAGGCCCGCGGCAGGGGCGGCAGGGGCAGCGGGCGCCAGCGGGGTGGTGGACGTTAGCGGGGTGGTGCCGAGACCCGGGTCCGCCACGGCAACAGGTGGCTCCACGGCGACCGTGCCCATGCTGGGGCCTGCCACGTTGCCGCCGCCGTAGGCGAACGGCACTCCGCGCTGAGACAGCGCCCGCTGGATCACGAGATTGATCGCTTGTTGGTGCGTCGCGTCCGCCGTCGCCACACCGGGCGTCGCGATCAGCAACGCCACACCGATCATCAGGGCGCAGATGCGTTTCATTCCAAACTTCCTTCGTCTCGTGGCGGGGTGCGCCACGACTACTGAGCTATCTAATTAACACCTGTCACTATATTCACTTCCGCAACAGCCCGGAACATCAGCCCAGGTGGGCGGCGGATTCTTTGTCGTACCGTGATCACGGCGCAGACGATTCGTGACCGCGCGGCGAAATTTGGTCGCCTAGTTGTGGTTTGGCGCACACTAGCGTGGTGCCATGACCTGGTTTCGTGACAAGGACCTGACTGGAGCCCGGTTCGAACGCGTCTGTCTCCGGGCCGCTGAGATGAAAGCGGTCGAGCTCCGTGGAGCACGAATGCGCGGCGTCGAGCTCGTCGACGTCGACATCAGCGGCGAGTTGCAGAACGTCGTCGTGAACGGCGTCGACATCGCCCCCCTCGTCGAGGCCGAACTGAACCGTCGGATGCCCGAGCGGGCCAAGATGCGCCCCGATGACAGTGACGGCTTCCGTGAGGCGTGGGCGATCATCGAGCAGCTGTGGAAGGGCACCGTGGCGCGGGCCATGACGTTTCCCACCGCAGCACTTCACGACAACGTCGACGACGAATGGTCGTTCATCCAGACCCTGCGGCACCTCAACTTCGCCAGCGCCGCCTGGGTGGGCCGGATGGCGCTCGGTGACCCTTCCCCGTGGCATCCGCTGGACCTGCCGTGGGACGAGGCGCCAGGGTGGGACGGCATCCCGTGGGACCGTGAGGCGCAACCCTCGCTCGACGATGTGCTCACCGTCCGACGCGAACGCCAGGCGATGGTCCGGCAGTTCCTCGAGTCATTGACCGATGGCCAACTCACAGCTGCCGTGACTCGCTCCGAACCCGGCTGGCCCCGGATGGAGAACTTTCCCCTCAAGGAATGCCTGCGCATCGTTCTCAACGAGGAGTGGCAGCACCGGCTGTATGCCGAACGTGATCTGGACGCGCTTCGAAAGTCAGCCTGACGCCGGCTATTTCGGCCCCGGTAGCCGCAGTACCAACCGCGCGCCGCCCATCGGGCTGGCCTCAAGCGCCGCGGTGCCGCCGTGAAGCTCCGCCTGCTGGGCCACCAACGCCAACCCCAGGCCCGAGCCCGCGCGTGCAGCGGTTGATCCCCGGGAGAATCGCGCGAACACCGCTGCTCGCTCCTCTTCGGGCACGCCGTCGCCGTTGTCGTCCACGATGATCTCGACGCCGTCGCCCGAACTCTCTGCACTGAGCCTGATTTCGGTGGCGCCGCCGTGTTTGATCGCGTTGGTGATGGCATTGTCGATGACCAGCCGCAGGCCTGCAGGTAGTCCGACCATCAACACCGTGGTCGAACTTGCCAGCGACACATGGAGATTCGGGTAGTTGCGCATCGCGTCGTGCGCAGCGCGATCCAGTAGGTCGGTGATGTCGACGGGGACGAAGTCGTCGACGGTGGTCAATTCACCCTGAGCCAGGCGCTCGAGCGCGGTGAGCGTCGCCTCGATGCGGCTCTGCGTCCGAATGATGTCGCCGACCACTTCTTTGCGTTGTTCGTCGCGCAGGTTGAGCGTGGACAGCACCTCGAGGTTGGTGCGCATAGCCGTCAACGGCGTGCGAAGTTCATGCGAGGCCACCGCCGCGAAGTCGCGGGCCGATTCGAGCGCCGCCCTTGTCCGCTGTTGTTCGTCGCCGATACGGGCGAGCATTCCTTCAACGGCCTCGGCGATCTCCACGGCCTCCTGGACACCGCGCACCTGAACCTCGTCCGGTTTGGACTGCGCATTGATCGCGCGCGCCTGCTGGGCCAGCAGCCGGAACGGGTTGATCATGATCAGCCACATCACCCAGCCAACCAGCACCGTGCCGACGATCACGCCGCCACAGATCAACAGCACCCGCCGGTGCAGTTCGTCGATGCGGTTCTGCGTTTCGGCCAGCGGCGCGCCGACTGCGATCGAGGCGACCCCCGCGGAGAACGTTCGGACCCGGTACTCCACACCGTTGATCGTGGTGTTGGCGTAGCCGTCGTCGAACTGCGGTAAGACGATGTCGCTCGGCACCGAGACGGTGGCACGACCGACGCGGGCGGTGCGGACCAGGCCGCCGTTCGGGACAAGCTCGCCCGCGGGTTGGTTCTGGGCGGTGCGCAGCAGCGTGCTGATGTCGCCCAGACTGCTCACCGAATCCAGCCGCCGGTCCAGCTGGCTGTACTGGTCGTTGGTCACCCCGATCCAGACCCACAAGCCGAGCGTGATGACCAGGGCAACCACCGAAAGGGCCGCGACAATCACGATGATGCGCAGCGAGAGCACCCGCGTCAGCAGCAGATTTAGCAATTGGCTGCGATGCATTAGCGCTCTCGCAGCGCGGGACCGGACATGCCAGCCATCTTGCCGGATGTTAGCGCTTGCTGATTACCGCATCGCCGGTCAAAGCCGCGCCGTATCGTCGGGGATGGAGCGACCCACCCGTGGGCCGCCGTCGGAATTTGGCTCAAAGAGGAGCATTGACCATGGCCATCATCGAAGCGGATGCAGCGCCCCAGACGCCGTTCGAGCGCGACGTCGCCGAAACCCAGCGATACTTCGACAGCGGGCGATTCGAAGGGATAATTCGCCTTTATTCGGCCCGCCAGGTCGTCGAGCAGCGTGGCACCATCCCCTCCGACTACATCGTGGCTCGCGAGGCGGCGGAGGCCTTCTATCCGCGGCTGCGTGAGCTGTTCGCCCAAAAGAAGAGCATCACCACGTTCGGCCCCTACTCCCCCGGCCAGGCCGTGGCGATGAAGCGGATTGGCATCGAGGGCATTTATCTCGGAGGCTGGGCCACGTCCGCCAAGGGCTCCACGACCGAGGACCCGGGGCCCGATCTGGCCAGCTATCCGCTCAGCCAGGTGCCGGAGGAAGCCGCGGGGCTGGTGCGCGCCCTGCTCACCGCCGACCGCAATCAGCAGTACCTGCGCCTGCAGATGACCGACGAGCAACGCGCCGCGACACCCGCCACCGACTTCAGGCCGTTCATCATCGCCGACGCCGACACCGGCCACGGCGGGGATCCCCACGTGCGCAACCTGATCCGCCGCTTCGTGGAGGCCGGTGTGCCGGGCTACCACATCGAGGATCAGCGGCCTGGCACCAAGAAGTGCGGTCATCAGGGTGGCAAGGTGTTGGTGCCGTCGGATGAACAGATCAAACGGCTCAACACCGCGCGGTTCCAGCTCGACGTGATGAAGGTGCCCGGCATCATTGTCGCCCGCACCGATGCCGAGGCCGCCAACCTCGTCGAAAGCCGTGCCGACGAACGCGACCAGCCCTTCCTGCTTGGCGTCACCAACTTGAAGATTCCGTCGTACAAGTCCACCTACCTCGCGATGATGCGGCGCTTTTATCAAGCCGGCGTCACCGAGCTCAACGGTCACCTCCTCTATGCCGTCCCCGACGGGGAATACGCCACCGCCGATGCGTGGCTGGAGCGCAACGGGATAGCGGCCGCAGTCACCGAGGCTGCCTCGGCCTACCAGGACAGCGCCGACCAGTCGATCGATGCGATCTTCGACGATGTCGAGTCGAAGTTCGTCGACGCATGGCAGGCGGACGCCGGGTTGATGACGTACGGCGAGGCGGTTGCCGAGCTACTCGAGTTCCGCGAGAGCGAGGGCGAACCGCTCGACATGGGCGTCGCCGAGTGGCGCAAGTTCGCTCAGCGCGCACCGATGTACACCGCCCGCGAGAAGGCGAGGGAACTCGGCGCCGCCGTCGGCTGGGACTGCGAGCTGGCCAAGACGCCCGAGGGCTATTACCAGGTGCGCGGCGGCATCCCATACGCCATCGCCAAGTCACTGGCCGCCACGCCGTTCGCCGATATCCTCTGGATGGAGACGAAGACCGCCGACCTGGCCGACGCCCGCGAGTTCGCCGAGGCGATCCACGCCGAGTATCCCGATCAGATGCTGGCCTACAACCTTTCGCCGTCGTTCAACTGGGACACCACCGGCATGACCGACGACGAGATGCGCGCGTTCCCAGAAGAACTCGGCAAGATGGGCTTCGTCTTCAACTTCATCACCTACGGCGGCCACCAGGTCGACGGTGTCGCCTCCGAGGAGTTCGCCACCGCGCTCCGGCAGGACGGCATGCTCGCGCTCGCTCGGCTGCAGCGCAAGATGCGCTTGGTCGAATCGCCTTACCGGACACCACAAACCCTCGTCGGCGGCCCGCGCAGCGACGCGGCGCTGGCGGCCTCCTCCGGACGCACCGCGACCACCAAGGCGATGGGCAAGGGCTCCACCCAACATCAGCATCTCGTGCAGACCGAGGTGCCGAAGAAACTGCTCGAGGAGTGGCTGGCCCTGTGGAGCGAGCACTATAACCTCGGCGAGACGCTGCGGGTCCAGCTGCGGCCGACGCGGCCGGGCTCCGACGTGCTCGAGCTCGGCATCTTCGGTGAGCGCGGCGACGGCGAGCAGGAGAAGCTGGCCAACGCGATCGTCGACCCCATCAAGGATCGGCATGGCCGCAGCATCCTGACGGTGCGCGACCAGAACACCTTCGCCGAGAAGCTGCGCCAGAAGCGACTGATGGACATCCTCCACCTGTGGCTGATCCATCGCTTCAAGGCCGAGATCGTCTACTACGTCACGCCGACCGAGGACAACATCTATCAGACCGAAAAGATGAAATCGCACGGCATCTTCAGCGATGTGTACCAGGAGGTCGGCGAGATCATCGTCGCCGATGTCAACCAGCCGCGCATCGACGAGCTTCTTGCTCCCGATCGCGAAGCGCTCGGCCGGTTGATCCGCAAAGAGGACTAGTACGGGTAGGCGTGCATGGCCATGCTGAAGAACACGAACGCCATGCACAACAGCGCGTTCAGTAGGAGCAGAACCAGGCCCGCGACGATGAGCCATCGCACGAGTTGACGTTGGCTGCGCTTCAGCCTGGCGTGGCGGTCCTCGCGCTGCATCTCGGTCGCTGCGATGGCGAAACTGACATCGGTGAGTTCGGCCTCTGCTGCGCGGGCGCCCGCCGAAATCTGCCGTAGCCGTGCCGCGGGGATGGCGACGCCGACGCAGGAGAAGCGACGACTCATCCGTCGTGCCTGGCCGCGTGTCAGCGCTCGGTCGTGTAACAGGATGCGATGTGACGGGGTTGTCACGAGCGCAAATATTAGTTCGGTCGCTATGGCTGCGTTGCCGTTCCGCCGGATCGGGCAGATGGTCAACCGCTAGATTGGGCGGACCATGGCAACCGATGCCGGGCACGCCCCGTTCCTGCTGCTCTCGATTCGCGCGGAGGACGCGGCGGCCGACGACGAGTACGGCGCGATGATGCGCTTTGCCGGCCTTGACGCCGACGGGATGCGCCGCATCCGGTTGACACACCAGCCGTTGGGCGACATCGATCTCGCAGACTGGTCCGGCATCATCCTGGGCGGCGGACCGTACAACGTCAGCGACGCCCCGGAGTCGAAGTCGCAGACGCAGCGACGGGCCGAATCCGAGCTTCTGTCGCTGATCGGCCGGATCGTCGACGCCGACTTCCCGTTCCTCGGATGCTGTTACGGCGTCGGCACGCTGGGTACTGTCGTCGGCGCCACCGTCGACCGCACCTATCCCGAGCCGGTCGCCGCCTTGACCGTCACGCTCACCGACGAAGGACGGCGGGACCCGCTGTTCGCCGACCTGCCCCCCGTCTTCGACGCCTATGGCGGCCACAAGGAAGGCGCGAGCGCATTGCCATCGGACGTGGCCCGCCTCGCATACTCCGCGGACTGCCCTATCCAGGCCTTCCGCGTGGGTGACAACGTCTACGCCACGCAGTTTCACCCTGAGCTCGATGCGGACGGCATGTGCACGCGCATCGACGTGTACAAGGACTACGGCTACTTCGCACCCGAGACCGCTGAGTCACTGAAGTCCGCTGCCTTGGACCGAAGCGTGGACCACCCGCCGACGATCTTGCGCAGGTTCGCCGAGCGGTACGCCCGACCGGTCTGAGGACGTATCCCACTGCGGCGCAGCGGCTCCCGCGCGCGGGCGAAACGCCGGGATTCGCTCACACAGTGAGAAATCTCTAACGGTTTGCTGAGATACCCGACTGGCATCTTTCGGTCGTGGTGAGGCGTGACTCAAACCCGCGCAATTCAACGAATGTCAGTAGCCTTTCATAAATTGTGTTCTCCGTCAATAACGACATTTACAAACAAGCGGCAATATGACAACTGGGCGTGTCACGCCCAGCTATGTATCGACCCGCATTGTTGGCTATACCGGCCGGCACTCGGTTAGCTTCGCTAGCTCGACAAAACCACCGAAATCCTCTTGCGCAGCAAGGTTTTGACGACATGCGACAGCTCACAAACGTAGCTGTTGCGAGCGTCGCGGCGACGTGTTATTAGCTCAAAGCGTGCGCATAGTTTTGACGGGAAACTGACCACTCAGCAATGGCGTAAAACCAGCAAACGGCACCGCATTAGCCGGTCATCTTTGAAGGCTCAATCGGAAATCTCTAGTTGCACAAAAGCGATTGATTCCTGCTATTTTCTCGCGCATGCCAATTGCGGTGCCGACCCTGGTCTGTGGACACCGCGTGGCATCGCTGAGCGGTCATCGCTCGCGCGGATCAGCACACACTGCCTTGCGGACAATGACTGTCCCTGGCGTTCAACGAAATTCAGCAGACCACCTGCGGTGACGTCGACGCCATCGGGAGTGTCGTCACGAGCTGACGAACACGAAAGGAAAACGCATGTTCTTGGGCACCGTTGACGACTGGACGGCCGAGGGCACGGTGGTGTCCTGGTACCCCACAGCTGCCAGCCACGCAAGCGCCGCAATGGCGGCGCGCCATCCGGCGCCCGTGAGCTACCAGCAGTCACAACACCTTCAGTACTACCGGCGGCAGACGAGCCTGGGCCGAGACATTCCGCGGTTGTGCATCGGTGTCTGGGAGATCATGGGCGTCTGCGACGTCGATGCGATGACAGAAGCCGTCAACGCCCACGTGCGCAGGCATGACACGTACCACGATTGGTTCGCCTTCGGTGCCGACGACGAGATTCACCGTTACGCCATTGCCGAGCCGGAGAACATCACGCTGGCGCCGACGGACCACGGCAGGATGACCCCGCCGCAGATCCGCAAGTTGCTCCTCGACACCCCGGATCCGCTGCAGTGGGACTGCTTCACCTTCGGGATCATCCAGGCGGAGGATCGGTTCACGGTCTACATCGCGATCGACCATCTGCGTGCCGACGGCATGTCAGCGGGTGTGATCTTCCTGGACATCCAGACCACGTACTTCACCACACTGCAGAGCGGACCGGCCGCCCTGACGCCAGGGGCGAGCCATCGGGACTACTGCACGAACCAGCGCACCTACACCGCGACGCTGGACGAGGAGTCGCCTCAGATCCAGTCGTGGCGAGCCTTCGTCGCGGCGAACGGAGGTGTGCTGCCTGCGTTTCCGCTGGAACTGGGCGAGGCGACGCCCGATACGCCGGGTGCGATCGACGTATTCGACCTGATCGACGAGGAGCAGGGCGGCCGGTTCGAAGCTGCCTGCCGTGCGGCAGGAGCCCGCTTCAGCGGCGGTGTGTTCGCCTGCGCCGCGCTGGCCGAGCACCGGCTGACGGGTGCAGGCACGTACTTCGGCCTGACGCCGTTCGACAACCGGCGCGACCCCGAGTTTGCGACGACCGTCGGATGGTTGGCGAGTTTCGTGCCATTGGCGATTCCGACGGCCGGTGCGTCGTTCGACGAGGTGGTCAAGTCCGCGCAGTCGTCGTTCGACCTGAACACCACGCTCGGTGCGGTCCCCTACTACCACCTGCTCGAGATGTCGGATCCGTCGTCGGGTCCGCTCGCGGTTCCGGAGCGGCCCGTTCCGATGTTGTCCTACATCGACATCCGCAAGCTGCCGTTCAGTGACTACTGGGACGGACTGCGGATCGGCATCTGGGGCGACAACCGGTTGTCGGAGGCCGTGTGCATGTGGGTCAACCGCATGCGCGACCGAACGCAACTGGTGGTCGCCTATCCGGGCACCGACGTCGCCCGTCAGTCCGTCCTGCGCTACGTCGAGGCGATGCGAACCGAGTTCGCCCGCGTTGCCGACGGCGTCGAGCAGTACACCCATGCCTGACGCGGCCATCGAATGCCACGACCTCGCAAAGTCGTTCGGGAACAATTCGCAGGCGTTGCGGGGCGTGAGCTTCGCCGTGGCGCGGGCCTCGGTGTGTGCGCTGCTCGGTCACAACGGCGCCGGAAAGACCACGACGATCAACATCCTGTCCACGTTGGTCCGACCGAGCGCCGGGTCGGCTTTCGTCGCGGGCTTCGACGTCGCGCGCCAGGCGGCGCAGGTCCGTGCGAGCATCGGTGTGACGGGCCAGTACGCGGCGCTCGACGAATTACTCACCGGCCGTGAGAATCTGCTGCTCTTCGCTCAACTACGCGGGCTGCGGCAGCGGGCCGCGAGGCAGCGGGCCGACGAGCTGATCCAACGGTTCGATATGGGGCATGCCGCCGATCGGCGGGTGTCGACATATTCCGGCGGAATGCGCAGGCGCATCGACATTGCCGTCGCGCTCGTCGTCCCGCCCCGGGTGCTTTTCCTCGACGAACCGACGACCGGACTGGATCCGCGCAGCCGACGTGACGTCTGGGATCTGGTGGCCTCACTGCGGCGTCAAGACGTCACCGTGCTGCTGACCACGCAGTACCTGGAAGAAGCAGACGTGCTGAGCGATTCGATCGTCGTGCTGGACTCCGGCCGGATCGCGGCCAGCGGCACCGCCGACGAACTGAAGTGCCGAGTCGGTGTCAGCTACTGTCAGGTCACACCCGCCGATCCCGTTCATTTGCCGGTAATCGCAACGGCGCTAGCCGATTTCGCGGTCTCTGATTGCGAAGCAATGATCGACCACCAGGCGGCGGCGGTGTCCGTCCCCGCACCTGACGGCGTCGTGACGTTCGGTGAGGTCTTTCGCAGGCTCGACGGCCTCGGCATCGAACTCGCCGACATCTCGTTGCGCAAGCCGTCGCTGGACGAGGCCTTCCTGAGCCTGACTTCCGAGGCGGTCACTGTATGAGTGCACTCGTGGCACTCACTCTGCGCACCATGTCGGGCACGCTGCGCGACGCCGACCTGCTCTTCGCGGTGCTCGCCCCGGTGGGGTGTTTCCTCGGCTTCACGCTGGCGCTGGGCAACCTCATCGACACCGGGCGGATGACGTATCCGCAGTACGTGCTGCCTGTCGTCCTCGTGCAGGCCATGTTGTTCGGCGCGATGACGACCGCCGACCGCGCGGCCCGGGACCGGCTGTCCGGCTTCGGGGTTCGGCTTCGCACCCTTCCGATTCCGGCGATGGTGCCGTTGGCGGCGCGGATGCTCTACTGCCTGATCCGTGCGGTGATCGCCCTCGCCGCGGGCACCGCCGTCGCGTGGCTGTTCGGTTTCCGGATGGTCGGTGGGCTGGGCTATGACGCGCTGTTCGTGCTCATCGTGTTGGCGTTCGCCATGGCGGTGTGTCTTGGCGCCGACGCGCTGGGCTCCCGGATCGGTTCTGTGGAGTCATCCAGCCAGCTGTTGCTTCTCCCCCAGTTGGTGCTGGTTCTGCTGTCCACCGGTATCGCGCCTGCCGAATCGTTTCCCGGTTGGCTCGACCCCTTCGTGCGCTTCCAGCCGGTGTCGCAGGTGACCGAGACGCTGCGCGGGCTCGCGGGCGGTCACGTCACCGGCCTGGGTCTTGCGGTGACGATGACCTGGTGCCTGACGCTGTTGGTTGTGTTCGGGTGCCTTGCGTTGCGTATGCAGAGGCGCACAAGGTGATTCGGCAGAGTGCGTTGGAGGCGGGCCGGCTGCTGCGCCGCTGGCGACGTGATCCGATCGTCGCGGTCCAGGCGGTGTTGTTCCCGACGTTTCTCCTGGTGATCTACAAGCTGCTGATCGGCAAGGCCGTGCTGGCCGTCACCGGAAGCGACAGCCTCTACGGACTGGTTCCGATGTGCGCGGTCGTCGGCGCGATCTTCGGCACTCTCGGCGCGGGCTTGGCGTTGCCGGCGGAACGGGAATCGGGCCTGCTGACGAGGCTGTGGGTGCAGCCGGTGCACCGGGCGAGTGCGCTGACCGGTCGGCTCTTCGCGGAGGCGGCCCGCACCACCGTGTCGGCCGTCGTACTCACCGCATTCGGCGTTGCGCTGGGGCTGCGATTCGCGCACGGCTGGATCGCAGCGGTGGCCTTTGTGCTTGTGCCGGTGATGATTTCGATTGGGGTGGCGACGGTTGTCATCGCGATTGCGGTCCGCGCAGACGGCCGAGCCATGGTGACGTGGCTCGGCGCAGGATGTGTCGTGCTGCTCTTCTTCAACACCGGGGTCGCGCCCGCCGGGGTTTTTCCGTCGTGGCTGCAGCCCGCGGTGCAGCTTCAGCCGATGTCGCCGACGATCGAGGCGATGCGCGGGCTCGCGGAGGGCGGGCCGGTGCTGTGGCCGCTGCTGCAGGCGGGCGCGTGGGCGATCGCACTCGTGGCGGTGTTCGCGCCTGCGGCGGTGCGCGGCTATCGCGCCGCCGCAGAAGCGGGGTGTCGGTGACGAAGCTGGCACTGCTCGACCAGGCCGCCTTTCTGCGGTTGCGCGCCACCGGTCAAGGCAGCGTGGTTCAGTGCACATGGGTGTACGAGCGCGACGTCGACGTCGACGAATTGCGGGTCTTCAACCGCAATCTGGGTACCGGCCTTCTTGGCCGCCGAATCGAACGCTCACCGCTGCCGTTCGGCCGTCATCGCTGGGTGGTCGACGGCCGATCGCCCGATGTCGCGCCCGCCGCGCGGCGACCGCGCACCGAGATCGGCGCGTGGCTCGAGGAACGGGCACAGGTGCGCGTCGACCCGGAGTGGGGCCCGAGCTTTCACCTCGGCGTGCTGCCGTTGGACGACGGTGGCACCGCGGTCACGTTGGTGGCGTCGCACTGCGTCGCAGACGGGCTTGGGCTGGTTCTTGCGATCGCCGACGCGGTCAAGGGTGAGCACCGCGACTTCGGCTACCCGCGGCCGCGGTCACGCGGACGGTGGCAGGCGGTGTCCGAGGACCTGGCCGATGCCGTCCTGTCGTTGCCCGCCGTGCTCCGCGCGCTCGTCGCCACTCTGCTGATCTTGCTGCGAGTCGTATCGGGAAGGGCTGCGCCCGTCGCGTCGGTGCCCACCGAGGTCGCCGCGGGCGATGACGAGGCTGTGCTGCCCTCCGTGACCATGCAGACCGATGCGGCGGCGTGGGATGCCCGCGCGCGTGAGTTGAGTGGAAGCGGCAACACGCTTTTCGTGGCGTTCGCCGCTCGCCTGGCCCGCCGGATGGGCAGGGTGCATCCCGACGGCGCCACCGTGACGGTGGTGCTACCTGTCAGCGAGCGCGGTGCCGACGACGACCGCGCGAACGCGCTGACCTCGATCACGCTCGACGTCGACAGCGAATCAGTGGCCACCGACATGGG
>DATJIX010000226.1:0-6593 GCA_035492865.1 Mycobacterium sp.
GGCGGGAAACCACTCGTCGACTGTCCGGTCCGGCGTGACGACAGGCACGTTGGGGATCACGGCCTGGATGCGGTCGTCGACGCAGGCGATCAGCGCCGACGTATACCCGCCAAGCGACATGCCGGTCAGCGCGACCCGGTCCACACCGGTGAACTCGAGATAGTCGATCACAGAACGGAAGTCGTGCACGGCCTGCGCCATCGCCTCGGCGAAGCCGGCGAATCCGTGCGCGAAGTAGCCGTAACCGCTGAACGGCGAACCCTTTTCGGCTCGCGCTCCGTGGAACGGCAACGTGTACAACAGCACGTCGTAGCCCGACCGATAAAACCACGGCAGCGAGAAGAACAGTCCGTTGAACAAGTACGGCGACCCCATGAATCCGTGGATCACACAGAGCGTCGGGTGGGGCCCGTCCTCGTGCACCCAGTGCTGCGCATGTACCACGTTGTTGCGCACATTGCCGTGGCACTGCTCGCGCAGCGCAGGGTTGACGGCCTCGAAGCTGCTGTTGAACCGGATGTTGCGCACCTGGCCCTTGGCCATCCATTCGGCGATCGGGCTGGCAGGGCGCGACGAGATGCGCGGCTCCGACGCCGGCTTCGGAAAGGACAACTCCGGATCCCGCGCACTGGCCAGTTCGGCGTAGAACCGCAAGTGATCGAGTTCCGCCTGCGCCTCTGACCGCCGAAGTGCGCTGGCGAGCATCGTCGGCACCATGGTGGCGCCCAGCAGCGATGCGATGGCCGTGCGCAGCGCGATATCGGCCACTGCGGATGAGTCGACGATCAGCCGTTGACGCAGCGTGAGGTCGACGCGGCGGGGCAGACCGCCTACCGTGGCGTCGGCGCCCGCAACATCGGGGACGGGGATCGGCGGATCGACGGGCGCGGTTTCGGAGTCCCGCGAACTGGCCACCTCCGCATGGTAGCGGTCAGGACAACCGGTACACCGTCGATCCGCCGATGAAGGTGCCGGGATAGTGCGCCGCCACCCAATCGGAGATATCGCGTGTATGCGATGCGGTGTGCAGCGTGCTGCGGATGACCTCACCGTGCACAGCGGGCGAATTCGGCCCCCGGCCCGCCTCGACGTAGTAGGCGATCCTGCCCGCGTGCACGTCGTCGATGAATTGCTGCAGAGTCGGGACGGGGTCGCCGCTCCAGCCACCGACCGCCATCACGGATGTGCCAGAAGCGATTTCGAGCGCGGCGGCGGACTGTGATCCGTTGGTCGCCGCCGACCACTGCGTGTGCGTGGCGGCCAGCATGCCCGCCAGTTGCGCGTTGGTGCCCTCGTCGTTCATCCAGCCTCCGGCCACCTGCGACGTCCGCACCGCGGTCGGCATGGTTCCGTGGTGGGGCGTCGCCGCGGTCGCGACGGAAAACGCTGTGGTAGCGGCTAATCCGGCCACACCTCCGGCCACCAGCGCGACCACCGGTGGGCGGCGCCACAGCACCGCGACGGCGCCAACCGCGGCAACGGCGACGATTGCCCATGGCAGCCAGTGTGGGCCAAAGACATTGCGGTGCAGCAGAATAGCCGACGGAACCGCGGCCAGCATGATGGTCGTGAACAACGCGCACCGGCCGTCCCAGCTCGACCGTCGTCGCCAGGCCCATATCACTCCGATACCCACCAGCGCGGCGATCGCGGGCGCCAACGCGACCGTGTAATAGGGGTGCACCATTCCGCCCATGAAGCTGAACACCACGCCCGTCACCACCAGCCACGTGCCCCACATCAGCAGCGCGCACACCTCGCCGCGGCTCAACGCTCGACGCAGCGTCAGATATCCACCGAAGGCGACGACGAACAACGCCACCGCGATCAGCCATGAGATCTCGTTGGCCATCTCGCCGGTGAACAACCGGTGCAGGCCGGTGCGGCCGCCCAGCATCGGGAGGGTCGAACCACCCCAATTGCCTGCGGGTCGTCCCGCCCGATGATGGCCGAGGATGCGGTTGATCCCGTTGTAGCCCAACGCCAGATCCAGCACGGTGTTGTCCGTCGACCCGCCGATGTACGGCCGCGCAGCCGCGGGTGTCAACTGCACCGCCAACACCCACCAGCCCGCCGACACGACCAGCGCGGCCACCGCACCGAGCAGGTGAAGCACGCGCTTGCCCCACGATGTCGGCGCCACAAGCAGATAGCCGAGACCGAGGCCGGGCAGCACCAGGAAACCCTGCAGCATCTTGGTGAGAAACGCGGTACCCATGACGATGCCGACGAGCGCGAGCCAGCGCCACGATGCGGCCGTCGCCGCGCGCATCAGGCAGTAGGCGGCCACGGTCAGCAACAACACCAGCAGCGCATCGGGGTTGTTGAAGCGGAACATCAACGCGGCGGCGGGCGTAACGGCCAACACCGCGCCTGCGAGCAATCCCGCGGCCGCCCCGTGGCGCGGGTCGGGGAAGGCCCGTCGCACGGCGCAATACAGCACGGCGACGGCTGCGACCCCCATCAGTGCCTGCGGTGCCAACACCGACCAGCTGTTCATCCCGAAGAGGCGTACCGACAGCCCGGTCACCCACAGGGAGGCGGGCGGCTTGTCGACGGTGATGAAGTTCTGGGCGTCGAGTGATCCGAAGAACCAAGCCGACCAGCTCCGCGAACCGGCCTGCGCGGCAGCGGCGTAGAAGGTGTTGCCGTACCCGCTGGCCGACAGGTGCCACAGGTACAGCACGGCCGTCGCCGCCAATAGTGCGCCCAATACCCATCGCGGCCAGCGCAGGGTGTGTGCCTGCGCGCTCGGCACTGCCGAGACCGGCTGGGCCGGTTCGTCGAGAAGGGCGGTCACGACGCATACCGTGCCGGTATTTACCAGCCGCGGCCCTGTGCCACGGCTGCGAACCCACTGTGAGTTGTGTGGGTGCAACACTGACGTGATGTGGAATCCCGATGTCTATCTGGCCTTCGCCGACCATCGCGGTCGCCCGTTCTTCGACCTCCTGTCGCGGGTCAACGCCGACAAACCGCGCCGAGTGGTCGATCTGGGCTGCGGACCGGGCAACCTGACGGCCACGCTCACGCAGCGCTGGCCGGACGCGGTCGTCGAGGCGTGGGACAGCTCACCGGAGATGGTCGACGCGGCCCGTGAACGCGGGGTCGACGCTCACGTCGGCGATGTACGGGAGTGGACGCCGCAACCCGACACCGACGTGCTGGTGACCAACGCCACGCTGCAATGGGTGCCGGAACACTCCGAGTTGTTGGTCAGGTGGGCCGCGCAGTTGGAGGCGGGCTCGTGGATCGCAATGCAGGTGCCTGGCAACTTCGACGCACCGTCACACCGGGCCGTGCGCGAGCTCGCCCGGCGTGATCAATGGGCAGAACCGTTGCAGGACTTTCCCTTTCGCGAGGGCCAAGTCGACGACCCAGCGGGTTACGCCGCGCTGCTCGGGGACGCGGGGTGCACCGTCGATGCGTGGGAGACCACCTATGTCCACGAGTTGAGCGGCGAAAACCCTGTGCTGGAATGGATCACCGGCACGGCTCTGACGCCGGTGAAGAGCCGGCTCAATGACGAACAGTGGCAGCAGTTTCAGCGGGAGCTGATCCCGATGCTCGATGACGCGTATCCGGCCAGGCCCGACGGCAAGACATTCTTCCCGTTCCGCCGGATTTTCGTCGTAGCTCAGGTGGGCAGCCCGAGTTCCTCGGCATCTGCCCGGTAGCGATCCACCCATGCGTCGGAGCGCGGATCGGCCTGGCGTTCGAGTGCAGGCGCCGGCGCGAGCCGAGGGTCCTGGCCGAGGGCCTCGAGAACAGTGCCGACGATTTGAGTGAGGTTGCGCCACAACACCGGATACGGCACGTCCATCGGTTCGACGCTCTCCTCGATGAACCACTTGCGCCAGCCCTCCTCCTGCGCGCGCAGCATCGACACCACGTGGGCGATGGCGCCCGGGTGGTATTCGGCGCGGGCGTCGCGAACGGGGTCGGGCCGACCGCGCCAGACGCGGGTCTGTACGGCGCGCCAGAATGAAACCGCCTGGGAGACAACGTCGGGTCGGTAAACGTGGATGAGAACCGGGTCGCTGCCGATGACGTCGCGGATGGCCGACAGCAGCCCGTCTCCCGATCGCTCAGGTAGGCCCGCGGTCCGGTGCAGCAGTAGCGGTGTCTGGTTCCACATCAGCTTGCCGCCCCAGATGCCGTTGGGGGTGCGGCCCACAGTGCGGATGTAATCGCGCCAGATCTCGGGGGGAGCCAAGTCCGGTTTACCCTCGTCGAGTGGGTCGAGCAGCCGGAGGATCGACTCGTCCTCCACGCCCTCGAACCACTGCCTCGGTTGCGGTGACTGGCTCGTCGACGGCAGGTATTGGAAGAACTCGCCGGGTTCCCCGGCCACGCCTGTGGCTCTGAGCGATTCGACGAGCAGCGTGCTGCCACTGCGCTGTGATGCGAGCACAAGGTAGGCAGTCGGGTGGGACATGCGGGTGAGCCTAACGGCAATCAAATCGCCTGGCATCGACGAATATTGCAATCACCGCGAGTAAATCTATTGTCCGGATCGGTGGTCGTCTTCGATGCCGCGCTCGGCGGCGATTGCCGATCGGCTGGTGACCTGTGGACCGTGAATACGCAAGTAGGTTTCGGTGTAGCGCTCGGCAATTCGGGTGCCCGCGAACTCGGACGGGATGACGTCATTGGTCTTGTGGCGCCACGCGTCGAGCAGCAGTGCGAGGTCGTTCGCGATCGCTTCGGTCTTGTCGGTGACGTCGGACCCGAGCAGGTTGTGGGATTCGGTCGGGTCCTCGACGAGGTCGTACAGTTCGCGTTCGGGTCGCGGTGTGTGCACGAGCGGCTCCATGACGCGGCCGGGTGCGCTTTCCGCGATGTCCCATGGCAAGTCGAGCAGCGGGCGCGTCGCGTAGTTCTCGATGTAGCTGTATTCCTTGGTACGGATGGCGCGAATCGGGTCAAAGGAATCGTGATAGGTCTTCGTCGTGTAGACCTCGCTGCGCACCGGTGCGCTGGTCTGGGTGCGCAGATTGCGCGCGTGTGACAGGCCTTCGACGTCGTCAGGAACATCCACGCCGAGCAGGTTGAGCAGCGTTGGGAGCAGGTCGACACCGCTGAACAGCTCGTCGTAGAGCTGGGGTTCAATGCGATTGTTCCCGGGCTTCCCCGGCGGACGCACGATCAATGCGATGCCGGTGCCCGCGTCGTAGAGCGTCGACTTGGCGCGTGGCAGCGCAGGACCGTGGTCGGTGATGAAGACCACCCAGGTCGACTCGGCGAGGCCGGTTTGGTCCAGTGTGTCGAGCAGTTGACCGACTGCGGCATCGGCGACCGAAATCGATCCGTAGAACTCGGCGAGATCCTGCCGGATGTCGCCGGTATCGGGCAGATAGTCGGGGACCAGGACGTCGTCGGCAGGCGCGGGGTCGTAACGGTCGTGCGGATAGGGCCTGTGCGTTTCGAAGAAGCCCGCGGTGAGCAGGAAAGGCCGCTCAGGAGCATCGGTGAGCCAGCGAGTGGCCTGTTCGACGACGTACTCGCAATAGGAGTTGGACACGTCGAATTCGTCGTAGCCGAGCTTGGCTGGATAGGACGTTTCGTGCTGCATGCCGAATAGCGCTGTGTACCAACCGGATTCAGAAAGAATATGGGGGAGTGTGCGGACGCCTGCGCGGTACTCCCAGCCGTGATGGGCCAGGCCGACCAGCCCGTTGCTCTGCGGGTAGCGACCGGTGAACAGCGAGCCGCGCGACGGTGAGCAGAGCGGCGCGGTGGCGTGCGCGCGGGTGAACAGGATGCCCTCTGCGGCGAGGCGATCGAGTCGCGGGCTGGAGACGTCGGTGTGGCCGTAGGCGCCGAGGTAGCGGCCAAGGTCGTGCCAATGCACGAGCAGCACGTTGTCTCGTCGATCGGTCACTCGTCTCCCTTCTCGCTCCGTCGGTACACGGAACAGTGCCTATGGGTATTCGGCAACCCTTTGGCTCACGCAGAGCAACTTATCCCCAGAGGCGAATTCATCCACAGGTCGGGCTTCTGATGGTCGCTGGACGTCAGTTCGAGCAATTGGCCGAATATTGTCGAAAATATGTTCGATGGCTCGTTGGCGGAGGTGGGTGACCTCGCCGCGTTGGATGACGCGGCGTTGGTGGATGCCGTCGCCGGTTGGGCTCGGACGGAGAACGCAGCGTGTGCGCGCAAATTGGCGGGAATGGCCGAGCTGTTCGCACGCCGCACCGGCCTGGATGCCGACGAGCGTGAGCTTTGGTGGTGTGATCCGCAGGCCGCGGTGGGTGCTGAGTTGGGGGCGGCGCAAAACGTCAGCCCGTGGATGGCGTTGGCGCAGGCCCATCGCGGGGTGGTATTGGCCGATCGGCTGCCCAAGATCGCCGCGCTGTTTGCCGCCGGGTTGATCGGTGAGCAGGCGGTGCGCGCGATGGAGTACCGCACCGCGCTAATCACCGATGCCGAGGCGATCGCCCGGGTCGATGAGCTGCTGGCCGAGCACGTCATGGCGTGGGGGCCGTTGTCGGTCCGCAAGACCGAGCAGGCCATCGATGCGATCGTCGATCAAGTCGATCCGGGGGCGTTGCGGCGCTCACGCACGACGAATACGCAGCGCGATGTGC
>DATJIX010000227.1:0-9500 GCA_035492865.1 Mycobacterium sp.
CCGTGCCGATCGCAGATCGCCCGCAGGTCCACCAGGTACCGCGGGTCGTGAAATCGCATACCGCCCGCGCCCTGCACGACGGGCTCGACGATCACCGCGGCCAGTTCGTCGGCGTGCTCCGCGAGTTGCTTTTCGAACAACTCGACATAAGCGGGGTCGTATTCGGTCGGCACCTGCGGCGCGAACTCCTGATGGGCCAGCACGTCCACCCAGAGCGAGTGCATGCCGCCGTCGGGGTCGCACACGCTCATAGGGGTGAACGTGTCGCCGTGGTAGCCGCCACGCCAGGTCATCAGCCGGTGCTTGTCGCCGCGGCCGATGCTGCGCCAGTACTGCAGCGCCATCTTGACCGCCACCTCCACCGACACCGAGCCGGAGTCGCTGAAGAACACGGTGTCGAGGCCCTCGGGCGTGATCTGCACCAGCAGCTGCGCCAGCCGGGCGGCAGGCTCGTGCGTCAGGCCCCCGAACATGACGTGGTTCATGGTCGCCAGCTGGTCCGCGAGCGCCGCGTCCAGCACCGGGTGACCGTGGCCGTGGACGGCGGTCCACCACGACGCCATCGCGTCGAGCACCTCGATCCGCCTGCCGTCGTCGACCAGGGTCAGCCAGGCCCCCTTGGCGCCCACCGCCACCACCGGCGGCATCGCCTCGGCCCCGATGGTGCTGTAGGGATGCCAGACGTGCGCGGCGTCGATCGCACTGATCTCCGCGGGGGTCAACATGAGCCTGATCCTTTGCTCACTGGCTGTGACGGGTCGCCTGCGGCATGAGGCACCAGGCGATCTTCGGTAGATTAACCGTCGACCATGAAGACCCTCGCCCCCGCCCGGCCTGCGGCCGTCACCGACCCGGGTGCCACGTCGCGCGCTGCGGTGGGGACCCGTGAGTCGGGCTTCTACCGACACGACCTCGACGGCCTGCGCGGCATCGCCATCGCCCTCGTGGCGGTGTTTCACGTGTGGTTTGGCCGGGTCTCCGGCGGTGTCGACGTCTTTCTGGCGTTGTCCGGCTTCTTCTTCGGCGGGCGCCTGCTGCGCACGGCGCTGAAGCCGGGCACGTCGCTGTCGCCCGTTCCCGAAGTGACCCGGCTCGTTCGCCGGCTGCTACCCGCTCTCGTCGTGGTGCTCGCCGCATCGGCGGTGCTGACGATCCTCATCCAGCCGGAGACGCGCTGGGAGACGTTTGCTGACCAAAGCCTGGCGAGCCTCGGCTACTTCCAGAACTGGGAGCTGGCGAGCACTGCGGCGAACTACCTTCGCGCCGGTGAGGCGGTCAGTCCGCTGCAGCACATCTGGTCGATGTCGGTGCAAGGACAGTTCTATATCGCGTTTCTGGCATTGATCTTCGGGTTCGCCTATCTGTTGCGCAGGCGTCTCGGCACGTACATGCGGGCTTCATTTATCGCGCTGCTCACCGCGCTCACCATCGCGTCGTTCGTCTACGCGGTATTTGCTCACAACGCCGATGCCGCGACCGCCTACTACAACAGTTTCGCAAGGGCGTGGGAGCTGCTGCTTGGCGCCTTGCTCGGTGCTCTGGTGCCGTACGTGCGCTGGCCGATGTGGCTGCGCACCACGGTCGCCGTCGTCGCGCTGGCGGCGATTCTGTCCTGCGGCGCGCTGATCGACGGTGTCAAGGAGTTCCCGGGGCCGTGGGCGCTGGTACCGGTCGGCGCCGCCATGTTGTTCATCCTGTCGGCCGCAAACCGGCAGGCCGACCCGAACACCGCGGACCGGCTGCCCGCCCCCAACCGGCTGCTGGCCACCGCCCCGTTCGTCACGCTCGGGTCGATGGCCTACTCGCTGTATCTCTGGCACTGGCCGCTGCTGATCTTCTGGCTGTCCTACACCGGGCGGTCGCGCGTCAACTTCTTCGAGGGCGCCGTCGTGCTGCTGCTGTCGGGTGTGCTCGCCTGGCTGACGCTGCGGTACGTGGAGAACCCGCTTCGATATCGCGCGTCGGCGAAGGCGCCGAAAACCACCCCCTCCGTCCCGCTGTGGGTACGGCTGCGGCGGCCGACCATCATGCTGGGCTCGATCGTCGGCCTGCTGGGTGTGGCATTGACCGCGACGGCGTTCGGCTGGCGCGAGCACGTCACGGTGCAGCGCGCGAACGGCAAAGAGCTGGCGAACCTTTCGATCCGCGACTATCCCGGTGCCACCGCGCTGCTCAACCACGCGAAGGTGCCCAAGTTGCCGATGCGCCCAACGGTGCTCGAGGCCAAGGACGACCTCCCCGAGACCACCACCGACGGGTGCATCAGCGACTTCGACAACAGCGATGTCATCGACTGCACGTTCGGTGACAAGGAGGCGACCCGCACCATCGCGCTGGCGGGCAGCTCTCACGCCGAGCACTGGATCACCGCGCTGGACCTGCTCGGCCAACTGCACCACTTCAAGGTCGTGACGTACTTGAAAATGGGTTGCCCGTTGACCACCGAGCAGATGCCGTTGGTGATGGGCGACAACCGCCCGTACCCAGGGTGCCGGGTGTGGAACAACCGGGTGATGCCGAAACTGATCGCCGATCATCCGGACTTCGTGTTCACCACCTCTACCAGGCCGTGGAACATCAAACCTGGCGACGTGATGCCATCGCACTACATCGGTATCTGGCAGGCGTTGTCGGACAACAACATTCCGATCCTCGCGATGCGCGACACGCCGTGGATCGTCCGCGACGGCAAACCCTTCTTCCCAGCGGACTGCCTTGCCAGCGGCGGCAATGCGATCTCCTGCGGCATCAAGCGATCCGACGTACTGTCGGAGCACAATCAGACATTGGACTTCGTCGCGCAGTTTCCCCTGCTGAAGCCGCTCGACATGAGTGATGCGGTGTGCCGCAAGGACATCTGCCGCGCCGTGGAGGGGAATGTGTTGCTCTACCGCGACGCCCACCACATCTCGACGACGTACATGCGCACGATGGTCAATGAGCTCGGGCGTCAGATCGGCCTTGCCACCGGCTGGTGGCGGACCTGATGTCCTCCGCAGAGCCGGCTTCGGTGCCCACGGTCTGGCCGGGCGAGGCGTATCCCCTCGGCGCCACCTACGACGGCGCTGGCACCAATTTCTCGCTGTTCTCCGAGGTAGCCGAGCGGGTGGAGCTGTGCCTGATCGCCAAGGACGGCAGCGAGGAGCGGGTCAACCTCGACGAGGTAGATGGCTATGTGTGGCATTGCTATCTGCCGACCGTCACGCCAGGGCAGCGCTACGGCTTCCGTGTGCACGGCCCGTGGGATCCAGCGGCGGGTCACCGCTGCGATCCGAGCAAGCTGCTGCTCGACCCGTACGGCAAGTCGTTTCACGGTGACTTCGACTTCAGCCAGGCGTTGTTCTCCTACGACCTGACGGCCGACGACCTTGCGTCGGGGGGCACACCGCCGCAGATCGACTCGCTGGGCCACACCATGACCAGCGTGGTGATCAACCCGTTCTTCCAGTGGGCGTCAGATCGCCCGCCGCGCACGCCCTATCACGAGACCATCATTTACGAGGCCCACGTCAAGGGCATGACGCAGACGCATCCTGGCATTCCCGAGGAACTGCGCGGCACATACGCCGGCCTTGGCCATCCGGTGATCATCGACCACCTGAAGGCGTTGAACGTCACCGCGATCGAGCTGATGCCGGTGCACCAGTTCCTGCACGACCACCGGCTGATCGACCTCGGGCTGCGAAACTACTGGGGCTACAACACTTTCGGCTTCCTCGCGCCGCACTATCAGTACGCCGCCAACAAGCACGCGGGCGGCGCGGTGGCCGAGTTCAAGACCATGGTGCGGTCCTTCCATGAAGCCGGCATCGAGGTCATTCTCGACGTGGTGTACAACCACACCGCCGAAGGCAACCACCTCGGCCCCACCATCAACTTCCGAGGCATCGACAACGCGGCCTACTACCGCCTGCAAGACGGCGACCTGAGGTTCTACAAGGACTTCACCGGCACCGGCAACAGCCTCAACCCGCGGCACCCGCACACCCTTCAGCTGATCATGGACTCGTTGCGGTACTGGGTGCTGGAGATGCACGTCGACGGCTTCCGCTTCGACCTGGCCGCCGCGCTGGCCCGCGAGTTCTATGACGTCGATCGACTGAGCGCGTTTTTCGACCTGGTGCAGCAGGATCCGGTGGTCAGCCAGGTCAAGCTCATCGCAGAACCGTGGGACGTCGGCGAGGGCGGCTACCAGGTCGGCAACTTTCCTGGTTTGTGGACCGAGTGGAACGGGAAGTATCGCGACACTGTGCGCGATTACTGGCGGGGCGAGCCCGCAACCCTCGGCGAGTTCGCCTCGCGGCTGACCGGATCATCGGACCTCTACGAGGCCACCAGCCGCCGGCCTGGCGCCAGCATCAACTTCGTCACCTGTCACGACGGTTTCCCGTTGGCCGATCTGGTGTCCTACAACGAGAAACACAACGAGGCCAACGGCGAGGACAACCGCGACGGCGAGAGCCACAACCGGTCGTGGAACTGCGGCGTGGAGGGTCCGACGGACGACCCGGAGATCCTCGCTCTGCGCGCCAAGCAGATGCGCAACATCATGGGCACGTTGATGATTTCCCAGGGCACACCGATGATCTCGCACGGTGACGAGATCGGCCGCACGCAGAGGGGCAACAACAACGTCTACTGCCAGGACTCAGACATCTCGTGGATGGACTGGTCGAAATGCGAGACGAACGCCGACCTGCTCGAATTCACCCGACGGGTCACCAGGCTCCGACGAGACCATCCCGTCTTCCGGCGACGCCGATTCTTCGAGGGCAAGCCCATCCGCACCGGCGATCAGGCCCGCGATATCGCCTGGCTGACACCGGCGGGTAAGGAGATGACACCCGAGGACTGGGGCAGCGGCCTCGGTAAATGTGTCGCGGTGTTCCTCAATGGTGAAGCCATCCCCACGCCCAATGCGCGCGGCGAGCGGATCGTCGACGATTCGTTCCTGTTGTGCTTCAACGCGAACGACGAGCCACAAGATTTCGTCACGCCGAAGGGCAAGTACGCCAAGGAGTGGACCGCAGCGGTGGACACGTCCGACGCCACCGGGTCCACCGAACTGGTCGTCACGGCGGGCAAGAAGATCTCGTTGCAGGCGCGCTCGCTGCTGGTGCTGCGTAAGACCGCCTGACACATGACCTTTCGAGTGCTGTCGACGTATCGGCTGCAGATGCGCGGTGACTGCTTCACCTTCGACGACGCCATCGGCGTGCTGGATTACCTCGACGATCTCGGAGTGTCGCATCTGTACCTGTCGCCGATCCTGACCGCCGCCGAGGGGTCCACCCACGGCTACGACGTCACAGATCCCACCACTGTGTCGGAGGCGCTGGGTGGCGCGGCGGGGCTGGAGCGGCTGTCCGCCGCGGCGAAGGCACGCGGGATGGGATTGATCGTTGACATCGTGCCCAACCACGTCGGCGTCGACGATCCAGCGCAGAACGCGTGGTGGCGCGATGTGCTGGAGCACGGCCGGTCGTCGCCGTACGCGCCGTATTTCGATATCGACTGGAACCTCGACCCGGACGGCCGAATCATCCTGCCGGTGTTGGGATCCGACGGCGATACGCCGCCACCGGGGTATCCGGCCGACCAATCGCATTACCGGCCGATCGGCTGGCGCAACGGCATCTGCGGCTACCGACGATTCTTCTCGATCACCTCGTTGGCCGGTCTGCGCCAGGAGGACCGCGCGGTGTTCGACGCCACTCATGTAGAGGTCAAGCGATGGTTCACCGACGGCTTGGTGGACGGCCTACGCGTTGACCATCCGGACGGATTGTCCGATCCGGCAGGCTATTTGGGCTGGCTGCGTGAACTCGTGGGGCCGGACGCGTGGGTGGTCATCGAGAAGATCCTCGCTGTCGACGAGCCGTTGGACCCGAGCCTGCCCGTCGCGGGTACGACCGGTTATGACGCGCTACGCGAAATCGGCGGGATCCTCATCGATCCCGCGGGCGCCGGCCCGCTCACCGCGCTGTTCGATTCCACTGGCGTGACGTATGAGCAGATGCCGCAGTTGGCGCGCAGCCTCAAGGCCGACGCGGTCACCGACACGCTCGGCAGCGAGTTGGCCCGGCTGTGCCGGGTCATCGGCAGCAACGACGCCCGCCTGCCCGAAGCGGTCGCCGCGCTCGTCAGCCACATCCCGGTGTACAGGTTCGACTACCCGTCACTGTCGGGGGTATTGCCGACAGCCATCGCCGAAACCGCCTCGGCTCAGCCGGAACTGGCCGAAACACTGGCCATTGTCGCCGCCGCGTTGTCGCTTAATCGCGAAGCAGCTGTCCGGTTCAACCAGCTATGCGGCGCGGCGACCGCCAAGTCGATGGAGGACTGCCTGTTCTACCGCGATGCCCGGCTGGTGTCGTTGAACGAGGTGGGTGGAGAGCCCGAACGGTTCGGGGTGAGCGTCGCAGAGTTTCACCAGCGGGCCGCAACCAGAGCACGGCTGTGGCCGCACGCAATGGTGGCGTTGACCACTCACGACACCAAACGCGGCGAGGACGTGCGGGCACGCATCGGTGTGCTGTCGCAGGTGCCGTCGCTGTGGGCAGAGCTCGTCGGCAAGTGGGTCTTGGAGGCGCCACCGCCGGATGCGACGACCGGACTGTTCCTGTTGCAAAACATCTTCGGGGTGTGGCCCGTCGACGGTGTGGTGACCGACCAGCTACGGGCGCGGCTGCACGCGTACACCGAGAAGGCCATCAGGGAGGCCGGACTGCGCACCACATGGAACGATCCCGACACCGCGTTCGAATCCGGTGTGCACGCGTGGCTGGACGCGGTCATCGACGGGCCGGTCGCCAACGAACTGACCTCCCTCGTCGCCCGGCTGGACGAACACGCACGAAGCGACAGCCTCGGTCAGAAGCTGGTGGCGTTGACGGCCCCTGGCGTGCCAGACGTGTATCAGGGCACTGAGCTGTGGGAGGACAGCCTGGTAGACCCGGACAACCGCCGTCCCGTCGACTATCGCGCGCGCCGTGCGGCGCTCGCAGCGAACGATCACCCGAAGATGCGGGTGCTGACCACCGCACTGCGGCTGCGGCGGGACCGTCCCGATACGTTCACCGACGGCGGGTACACGCCGCTGCTGGCCGACGGTGCTGCCGCCGATCATCTGGTCGCGTTCATGCGTGGCGACGATGTGGTGACCGCCGCCACCCGGCATTCCGTGCGACTCGCCGAAACCGGTTGGGGGGATACGTCGTTGGTGTTGCCCGACGGGGTGTGGGTCGACCGGATCGCAGGCGGCCGGTTCACCGGCAAGGTATTGGCGTCCGATCTGTTTGCCGAGTCGCCGGTCGCGCTGCTGGAGCGTGTCGATGGTTGAGTTCGCAGTGTGGGCGCCGCGACCCGACCTGGTCCGTCTCGACGTGGACGGCGCGGTCCATCCGATGGACCGGTCCGAGGACGGGTGGTGGCGGACTGACGTCGACGCACGGCCCGACGCGCGCTACGGCTTCATCCTCGACGACGATCCGAAGGTCCTACCCGACCCTCGTTCCGCCCGGCAGCCCGACGGCGTTCATGACCGGTCGCAGCTGTGGCGCCCCGCAGCGGACGCATGGGGCGACGACGGTTGGGCTGGCCGTTCGATCGAGGGCGGGGTCATCTACGAATTGCACGTCGGTACGTTCACGCCGGGCGGCACGTTCGACTCGGCGATCGAGCGACTCGACTATCTCGTCGATCTCGGCGTCGACTTCGTCGAGCTGATGCCGGTCAACGCCTTCGGCGGGACGCACGGCTGGGGTTATGACGGTGTGCTCTGGTACGCGGTGCACGAGCCCTATGGCGGGCCCGACGGGCTGGTTCGGCTGATCGACGCGTGCCACCGGCGCGGCCTCGGCGTGCTGATCGACGCCGTGTTCAATCACCTCGGCCCATCGGGCAATTACTTGCCGCGGTTCGCACCGTATCTCTCGTCGGGCAGCAACCCGTGGGGCGAATCGATCAACATCGCCGACGCCGACGCCGACGAAGTGCGCCGCTACATCATCGACTGCGCACTGCGCTGGATGCGCGATTTCCACGTCGACGGGCTGCGACTCGACGCCGTGCACGCACTTGTCGATACCACGGCCATTCACATCCTCGAAGAGCTGGCGGCCGAAACCGAGGCGCTTGCCGAGGAACTCGGCAGGCCGCTGTCGTTGATTGCGGAGAGCGACCTCAACGACCCCCGGCTGATCACGCCCCGCGACCGCGGCGGGTACGGCATGACGGCGCAGTGGGACGACGACATCCACCATGCGATCCACTCGGCGGTATCTGGTGAACGCCATGGCTACTACGCCGATTTCGGATCGCTGGAGACGCTCGCGCAGACGCTGAAGCACGGCTACTTTCACGCGGGCACGTACTCGTCGTTTCGGCACCGCCGCCACGGCCGCCCGCTGGATACGACCAGCATCCCGGCGACGCGGCTGCTGGCCTACACGCTCACCCACGACCAGGTCGGCAACCGGGCGGTCGGTGACCGGCCTTCGCAGAATCTGAGCTTCGGCCAGCTGGCCGTCAAGGCGGCGCTGGCGCTCGGATCGCCCTATACCGGAATGCTTTTCATGGGTGAGGAATGGGGATCGTCGTCGCCGTTCCAGTTCTTCAGCTCCCACCCCGAACCGGAGCTGGCGAGGGCGACCGCAGAGGGCCGCAAGCGCGAGTTCGCCGAACACGGTTGGGACGCCGACGAGATCCCCGATCCGCAGGACCCCGCGACGTTCGAACGCTCGAAGCTCGATTGGGACGAGATCGACGACGACGAGCACGGCACACTGCGCACGGTCTACCGGAAGCTGATCGCGTTGCGGCACACCGAGACCGACCTGGCCGACCCGTGGCTGGACCATATGGCCGTCGACTACGACGAAGATGCCCGATGGATCGTCATGCACCGTGGCTCATTGGCGATCGCGTGCAACGTCGGCGTCGATGCCGTCGACGTGCCGGTCACCGGTGAGGTGCTGTTGGCCTGGGGCGAGCCCAGCGTAGCGGCGAAAACGACACGCCTCGAGGGCCATTCGTTCGCGATCGTGCGCAACCGCTCCTAGAGCAGGTAGCGATACGCAGGCGAGCCCGGCTCCAGCGGTTCGACGTGGATGTCGGACGCCTTCATCCGTTCCAGCAGTCCCTCGAAGTCCGCGGCCGAACCCAGCTCGATGCCGACCAGCGCCTCACCGGTGTCGCGGTTGTTGCGCTTGACGTATTCGAACAGCGTGATGTCGTCGTTGGGACCGAGCACCGTGTCCAGGAAGCGGCGCAGCGCGCCGGGCTCCTGCGGGAAGTCGACAAGGAAGTAATGCTTGAGACCGAGGTGCACCAGCGAGCGCTCGAGCACCTCGTTGTAGCGGGAGACATCGTTGTTGCCGCCCGAAATCAGGCACACCACAGTCGAATCCGGGTCGATGTCGGCCTCCATCAGCGCGGCCACCGAAAGGGCCCCTGCCGGTTCGGCGATGATGCCCTCGTTCTGGTACAGGTCGAGCATC
>DATJIX010000228.1:0-3719 GCA_035492865.1 Mycobacterium sp.
TTGGTGGTCTGGCGTCGCGCTGGGATTCACGCGCACGACGGTGCGGTCCGCGTCCAACGGCGCGTCGATCAACGCCTTTCGTGCTGCTTCCCGGTCCTTCGCCGCTACGCCGTCCTCCAGGTCGAGGATCACCACATCGGCTGCCGCCGCTGCCTTTTCGAATCGCTCGGGGCGATCGGCCGGGCAGAACAACCACGCCGGGCCCGTCTGCGTCAGCGTCATCAGTTGCCCTCCGGGCGCTTGCGCACCATGGTCTTTCGCGACGCGGTCGCCACGACGTCACCGTGCTGATTGCGTCCCGTGTGGGCGAACGTCACGATGCCCTCGCCGGGTCGGCTCTTGGACTCCCGCATGTCGGTCACCTCGGTCTCCGCGTACAGCGTGTCGCCGTGGAAGAGCGGCTTGGGGAATGCCACCTCACCGAATCCGAGGTTGCCGACGATCGTGCCCTGCGTCAGCTGCGCCACCGACAAACCGACCAGCGTCGACAGCGTGAACATCGAATTCACCAACCGCTGGTTGAACGGCGGCAACGCATCGGAGAACGCGGCGTCCAGATGCAGCGCCTGCGTGTTCATGGTCAGCGTGGTGAACAGCACGTTGTCGGCCTCGGTGATGGTGCGACCCGGCCGGTGTTGATAAACCACCCCGGGCTCGAACTCCTCGAACCACAGCCCACGCTGGACGATGACTTTCTTCTCGGTCACTTCTGCCGAAGCGTTCGCATCGCTCACAGACCGGCCTCCCGCGCGATCAGCATCAGCTGCACTTCCGTTGTTCCTTCGCCGATCTCGAGGATCTTGCTGTCGCGATAATGACGGGCAACGGGGTACTCGTTCATGAAGCCGTAACCGCCGAACACCTGGGTGGCGTCGCGGGCGTTGTCCATCGCGGCCTCGCTGGCCACCAGCTTCGCGACCGCCGCGGCCTTCTTGAACGGCGCGCCCGCCAACATGAGTGCGGCGGCGTCGTAGTACGCGGTACGGGCGGCGTGGGCGCGCGCCTCCATGCGCGCGATCTTGAATGCGATGGCCTGATAGGTACCGATCGCCGCGCCGAACGCCGAGCGCTCCTTGGCGTACTTCACACACTCATCGACACAGCCCTGTGCAGCGCCGACCGACAACGCGGCGATGGCGATCCGGCCTTCGTCCAGGATGCGCAGGAAATTGGCATAGCCGCGGCCACGCTCGCCGAGCAGATTTTCCGCGGGCACCCGAACGTCGTCGAACGACAGCGGGTGGGTGTCCGACGCATTCCAGCCGACCTTGTTGTATGCCGGTTCGGCGGTGAACCCCTCGGTGGGCACCGGCACCAGGATCGACGAGATCTCCTTGCGGCCACCGGCATCCCCGGTCACCGCAGTGACGGTCACCAGCTTGGTGATGTCGGTACCCGAGTTGGTGATGAACTGCTTGGAGCCATTGATGACCCAGTGGCCGTCGTCGAGTTTGGCCGTGGTCCTCGTGGCGCCCGCATCGGTTCCGCCGCCCGCCTCCGTCAATCCGAACGCACCGAGCGCCTTGCCACTTGCCAAGAGCGGCAACCATTCCTGCTTCTGCTCCTCATTGCCGAAGCGGTACACCGGCATCGCACCCAGCGACACCCCCGCCTCCAGAGTGATCGCCACACTCTGGTCGACCTTGCCGAGCTCCTCGAGTGCCAGGCACAGTGCGAAGTAATCGCCACCCATGCCGCCGTACTCCTCAGGGAACGGCAGGCCGAACAGCCCCATCTCGGCCATCCCCGCCACCACTTCGTACGGGAACGAGTGCTCCTCGTCATGCTTGGCCGAGACGGGCGCGACCACACTCTGGGCGAAGTCGCGCACCGTCTTCGCCAGCTGGTCATAGTGATCCGGCAGCATCCCGGTGGACAGAAAATCGCTCATGACTCTTCTCCTGCTTTGATGCGGGCCAGCGGCTGACCCACCTTGACCTGGTCGCCGACGGCGACGAGTAGTTCGACGGCGCCGTCGACCGGCGCGGACAGTGCGTGCTCCATCTTCATGGCTTCCACGGTGACGACGACCGTGCCCGCCGCCACACGTTGACCGTCCTCGACGCCAACGGCCACAACGGATCCGGGCATCGGGCTGGTCAGCTCGGCGTCGCCGCTGTGCTCGTCGTCGGGCCGCACGGGCGCTTCGCGCACCTCTTCGACCATCGCCGTGCGCCCGCCGCCTGCCAGCCAGATCTGGCCGTCGGTTGCCGCGACGAGATATTCGGTGCGCAGGCCGTCGACCGTGACAGCCAGTCGGTCATCGTCGAGGGACGCTGTGAGCGAATGGGATTCGCCGCCTTCGACGCGCGCGGTGGCCACCCTCGGAGTGCCGGTGAGGTACACGTGGTCGGTGCGCTCACCCGCATGCAACCTGAACGTCGTTGGCGCCCGCTCCCCGATCCGCCAGCCCGAAGGCACGGCCCACAGATCGCCTGCCGGTGTAGGCCACGAGAGCAGCCATTTGTAGGCAGCCGCGGCGATCAGCTCGTCGTCGCCCTGTTGCGCCGCAACGTAGTCGGGGGTCCGACGGTCGAGCAGCCCGGTGTCGAGCCGGCCGGCGACGACGTCGGGATCGGCGAGCAGGAAGCGCAGGAACTCGATGTTGGTGGTGACGCCGAGCACCGCGGTATCCGCCAATGCACGGTCCAGCGTGCGCAGCGCGGTTGCTCGGTCGTCGCCGTGTGCGATGACCTTGGCCAGCATCGGGTCGTAGTCACTGCCGATGACCATGCCGGGCGCGAGGCCGGAATCCACGCGGACGCTGGGCCCTTCGGGCTCGGCGAGGTCGAGCACCTGGCCGCCGGTGGGTAGGAAGCCGCGTGCGGGGTCCTCCGCGTACACGCGTGCCTCGATGGCGTGTCCCCACATCGTGATGTCTTCCTGACCGATCGGCAGCTTCTCCCCCGCCGCGATGAGGACCTGCTGCTCGACCAGGTCGACGCCGGTGACCATCTCGGTGACCGGGTGTTCGACCTGTAGCCGGGTGTTCATCTCCATGAAGAAGAACTCGTCGGGCCGGTCGGCCGATACGATGAACTCGACCGTGCCCGCGCCGGTGTAGTCCACACTTCGGGCGGTGTCACAGGCGGCCGCACCGATCCGTGCCCGGGTCTGGGAGTCGAGAAGGGGCGACGGTGCTTCCTCGATCACCTTCTGGTGCCGACGCTGCAGGCTGCATTCGCGCTCGCCGAAGTGGACGACGTTGCCGAACCCGTCGGCGAGCACCTGCACCTCGATGTGCCTGGGGTTCAACACGAAGCGCTCGAGGAACAGCGTGTCGTCGCCGAACGCCGAGGCCGCCTCCCTGCGCGCGCTGGCCAGTGCGGCGGGCAACTCCGACGACTCGTGCACCACCCGCATGCCCTTGCCGCCGCCGCCCGCCGACGGCTTGACCAACACCGGATAGCCGACCTCGACGGCGCCTGCGATCAGGTCGGCATCGGTGAGGCCGGGCCGCGAAACGCCAGGCACCACGGGCACACCGAATGCGGAGACCGCTGCCTTGGCGGCGATCTTGTCGCCCATCGTCTGGATGGCCGTCGCAGGGGGCCCGATGAACACGATGCCCGCGGCCTGCAGTGCCGCCGCGAATTGGGCGTTCTCCGAGAGGAATCCGTATCCCGGATGGACGGCCTGGGCACCGGTCCGCTTCGCGGCAGCGACCACGGCATCGATGTTCAGATAGCTCTGCCGCGCGGGAGCGGGGCCGATGCCCA
>DATJIX010000229.1:0-3217 GCA_035492865.1 Mycobacterium sp.
ATGCTGGGCACCGTGATGAACAGCCTTGCGCTGCAGGACTTTCTGGAAAAGGAAGGCATCGCGACGCGGGTGCAGACCGCGATCACCATGGGTCAGGTTGCGGAGCCCTACATTCCACTGCGGGCCAGAAGGCACCTCGAAAAGGGCCGCGTGGTGATCTTCGGCGCAGGCATGGGGCTGCCGTACTTCTCGACCGACACCACAGCCGCTCAGCGGGCGCTGGAGATCGGCGCCGAGGTGGTGCTGATGGCCAAGGCGGTCGACGGCGTCTTCACCGCCGACCCCCGCGTCGACCCCGATGCGCAGCTGCTCACCGCGATCAGCCACCGCGAAGTGATCGACCGCGGTCTGAAGGTCGCCGACGCGACCGCGTTCAGCCTGTGCATGGACAACGGCATGCCGATCCTGGTGTTCAACCTGCTTACCGACGGCAATATCGCCAGGGCGGTGGCAGGTGAGAAGATCGGAACACTGGTCACCACCTAACGGTGAGATATCAGGGCGAGCGAAGCGACGGGAGATAGGCACGTGATCGACGAAACCCTCTTCGACGCCGAGGAGAAGATGGAGAAGGCGGTGTCGGTGGCACGCGACGACCTGTCGTCGATCCGCACCGGCCGGGCCAACCCCGGGATGTTCAACCGCGTGAACGTCGACTACTACGGTTCGTCCACCCCGATCACCCAGCTGTCGAGCATCAACGTGCCAGAGGCTCGCCTCGTCGTCATCAAGCCGTATGAGGCCAACCAGCTGCGCAACATCGAGGACGCGATCCGCAACTCCGACCTCGGGGTCAATCCCACCAACGACGGCAACGTCATTCGGGTCTCGATTCCCCAGCTGACCGAGGAGCGCCGGCGCGAACTCGTCAAGCAGGCCAAGGGTAAGGGCGAGGACGCGCGAGTGACCGTGCGCAACATCCGTCGCAAGGCGATGGAGGAACTGCATCGCATCAAGAAGGACGGCGAAGCGGGCGAGGACGAGGTGGCGCGCGCCGAGAAGGACCTCGACAAGACCACGCACACCTACACGACCCAGATCGACGAATTGGTCAAGCACAAAGAAGGCGAGCTGCTGGAGGTCTAGTGACCGATCAGCACGCGACTCCCGTGGCAGACACTGACGCCGGCCCGACCGAGCCGCCCAAGAAAACATCCCGAGCAGGCCGCGATCTACCGGCCGCCATCGGCGTCGGCGTGCTCTTGGGCGGGATGGCGATCGCGGTGTTGTTCTTCGCGCCGATCGGATGGCTGCCCGTATTGGCAGTGGCGATGCCCGTCGCCACGCATGAGGTCGTCCGTCGACTGCGCGAGGCCGGCTATGCGCTTCCTCTGATTCCGCTGTTGCTCGGTGGCCAGGCGATGATCTGGTTGACGTGGCCGTTCGGCCCGACCGGACTCCTCGGCGCGTACGGCGGCACGATCGTGGTGTGCATGGTGTGGCGCCTGCTCCGGCAGGGCCTCAACGAACAGCCGGTGAATTATCTGCGCGACATTTCGGCCACAGTGCTGTTGGCGACGTGGGTGCCGCTGTTCGCCAGCTTCAGTGCGTTGCTGATCTTCCAGGACCACGGCGGCTTTCGAACGTTCACTGTCATCTCGACCGTGGTCTTCGCAGACATCGGCGGCTATGTGGCCGGGGTGTTGTTCGGCAAGCATCTGATGGCGCCTGCGATCAGCCCGAAGAAATCGTGGGAGGGGCTTGGCGGCTCGCTGCTGTTCGGCATCACGGCCGCGGTGTTGTCCGTGACGTTCCTGCTCGACAAACCGGCATGGGTCGGTGTCCCGCTGGGATTGATGCTTGTGATCACCGGCGTCCTGGGTGACCTGGTCGAGTCGCAGGTCAAACGCGACCTCGGGATCAAGGACATGGGCACGCTGCTGCCCGGTCACGGGGGCATCATGGATCGGATCGACGCCATGCTGCCGTCGGCCGTCGCCGGCTGGATCGTGCTGACCCTGTTGGCGTAGTCGGGCCGGTAAGTTCTCGCGCATGCAGCTGTCGTGCGCATTGGTGACGAACGTCGATTCCCCGGAACTCGTTGAAGAGGCTGAGCGTCTCGGCTACCGGCGGGCTTGGCTGTACGACTCGCCGGCGATCACATCCGACGTGTGGATGGCGCTGGCGCTGGCCGCCCAACGCACGTCCACCATCGGTCTTGGGCCGGGCGTCCTCGTACCGAGCCTGCGTCATCCGATGACGAACGCAGCAGCCATCGCCGGCCTCGCCGCCATCGCACCTGGGCGAGTGGCGGTGGCCGTCGGGTCCGGATTCACCGGCCGGTACACCCTGGGAAAGCGACCGCTGCGTTGGGCATTCGTTAAGGAGTACGTGACCGCGTTGCGAGCGCTGTTGCGTGGCGAAACCGTCCAGTGGGACGGCGCTCCGATCCGGATGCTGCACACCGACGGCTTCCTGGCCGACCGGCCCGTCGACGTCGAAGTGCTGATCGGAGCTGACGGCCCGAGGGGGACGGCCGTCGCCGAGCGAGTCGGCGATGGAGTCTTCGCGGCTGGGGTTCCGAATCCCGCTGCGGCGGGACGGCCGTACTCGTTCCTGCAATTCGGCACTGTCCTCGATGAGGGCGAAGACGTGCGCAGCCGCGACGTGATGAACAGAGCGGGGCACGGTCTCGCGGTGGTGTTTCACGCCTTGTATGAACGAAATGGCGCCGACGCGTTGCTCGATTTTCCAGGCGGCCGCGAATGGGTCGATGCCATCGAGGCCATTCCGGCCGCGGAGCGTCACCTCGTCACTCATGAGGGCCACCTGGTGCGGCTCACCGCCGTCGATGAAGAGGCGGTTGGTTTGGCGGCCGATCTGCTGCCGCAGTTCACCTTCAGCGGGACCAAGGCGCAGCTGCGTGAGCGCGTCGCGGAGTACGCGGCTGGCGGGGTGACGGAACTCGTCTATCAGCCGGCGGGCTCGGACGTCGTTGGTGAGCTTGCCCGCATGATGGATGCCGTCGGCGATGTGACCGAGCGCTGACGTTGTTGGCGTGACACCCGCGCGTTCAGCCCGCACGCCGCCGCGCCGACGACGAGGCCGACCGCGATCCCGATATCCGGCCGCTGGCCCAGCATCAGCCACGACAGCAGCCCTGCGACCGCGGGAATGACCGCGAACAGCATGGCCACCGCGGCGGCGCCGTAGTTGTTGATGGCGCGCACGTAGAGCGTCATGCACAGGGTGGCGTTGAACAGCACCACGGCCGCGA
>DATJIX010000230.1:0-4937 GCA_035492865.1 Mycobacterium sp.
GTAACCGGACAGCGACGCGATCGTGTACTCGCCCAACACCACCGCGATCGAAATGAAGGCGGCCGAAAGGATTCCGGACCAGATGTTGGGCACCACGACCCGCAGGATCGTCGTCGGCCAGCCGGCGCCCAGCGAGCGTGCCGCCTCGGCGAGCGTCTTCAGGTCGATGGACGCCAGCGCCGCGTCGATCGCGCGGTAGGCGAACGGCAACACCAGCACGACGTAGACGAACGTCAGCGTCAGCGCGGATTCGCCGAGAAAGTACGTCACCCACAGGTATACGTTGCGCAGTCCGACCACGATCACCAGCGCAGGAATCGTCAGCGGAAGCAGGCAGAGAAATTCCACCATGCCCTTGGCCCACGGTGTGCGCAGCCGCACCCAGATCATCGTCGGCACCAGCACCAGCAGCATCGCCACCACGGTGAAAACGGCCAGCAGCAACGAGATCACAATCGACTGGTACAAGGCCTCGTCGGCGACCAGGTTCTGCCAGGCCTGCAAGGTGCGGCCGCCTGCGATCAGGTTACGAGTGGAGAAGTCGGCCATCGCGTACAGCGGGAACAGGAAGAACAGCCCGAACCCGACCCACAGTGCCGCGCGGAAAACCTTGCCGCCCAACGTGGTGCGCTTCATCGCAGCCACCTCGCCGTGCGGCGGACCAGTGCGTTGTAGGCCACCATCACCACGGCCACCACGACGATCATCTCGAGCGCCAGGGCGTAGGCGAAACCGGACTGGCCAAGCACCACCTCGCTGGTGAGCGCGGAACGGATCAGCAACGGAACGATCGGGCTGCCCTGGCTGACCAGCGCGGCCGCCGTCGCATAGGCCGCAAAGGCATTGGCGAACAACAGAAGTGCCGATCCCAGAAACGCCGGCGTCAGCAGCGGCACAGCGACTTCGCGCCAGTAGCGCCATGTCGACGCGCCTAGGCTGACCGCGGCCTCGCGCCACTGATCGCGCAGCCCTTCGAGTGCGGGCACGAACACGATCACCATCAACGGGATCTGGAAGTAGGTGTAGACCAGGATCAGTCCGGACAGGCTGTACAACCAGCCCGAGCCTGCCAGGTTCCAGCCGAAGACCTGCTGCACCCACAGCGTCAGCACACCGTTGAGCCCGATCGTGGCCAGAAATGCGAATGCCAGTGCGACGCCGCCGAACTGGGCCAGCACGCTGCACAACGAGATCACCGCGCGGCGCACCATCGACGTCGGTGGGCTGCTGACGATCAACCAGGCAAGCACGGCCCCGAGCACCGCTCCCAGAAGCGCCGTGCTGCCCGAGAGCAGCACGCTCTTCCACAGCGCACTGAGCGCGGTGTCGGAGAACAGCGCCTCGATCCGCGCCAACGAAAACGCACCGTCTGTGAAGAACGCGCTGAAGATCACCGTCACGGTCGGGATGATCAGGAAGATCACCACCACGGCCAGGAACGGCAGGAGCGGCAGCGCGTCGCGAAGCCGTCGAACCACTGTCAGCCGATCGCCTTGGCCCAGTTGTCCGACAGATACTTGGTGGCCTTCGCGGTTTGGTCAGGCGACGGGACCGTGACCGGGCCGTCGATCACCGGGATCGCGGCCGAGACGGTCTTGTCGAGTGTGCCCGCGCTCATCATCTGGTCGGCGCGCACCGGACGCACCCCACCCGCGGCGAACAGGTTCTGCCCTTGGTCGCTGTACAGGAACTCCTGCCACAGGCGTGCCGCCGCCGGGTGCGGGGCATCCTTGTTGATCGCCTGGTAGTAGTAGCCGGCCACCGCGTGGTCCGGCGGCACCACCACCTGCCAGGTGGGCAGCTTCTTGGTCTCGCTGGCGTTCAGGTAGTTCCAGTCGATCACCACCGGCGTCTGGCCCGATTCGACGGTGGCCGGCGTGGGATCGACGGGCAGGAAGTTGCCCGCCTCCTTGAGCTTGCGGAAGAACTCGACGCCGGGCGCGATGTCGTCGACGGAGCCGCCCTGGGACAGCGCGACCATCAGCACGCCGGAGAACGCGGCGCCGGCCTGGGTGGGATCGCCGTTGAGCGCGACCTTGCCCTTGTATTCGGGTTTCAGCAGATCGTTGACGTTCGCCACTGGAGGCACCTTGGAGGTGTCGAAGCCGATGGACATGTAGCCGCCGTAGTCGTTCACCCAGGTGCCGTTGGCATCCTTGTAGGCGGCCGGGATGTCGTCCCATGTGGCCACCTTGTAGGGCGCGAACATCGACGTGTTGGCCAGCGCCACCGACTGGCCCAGATCGAAGACGTCGGGCGCGCTGCTCTTGCCCTTCTGCTGGTTGGCGGCGTTGATCTCGTCCTGGCTGGCCGCGTCGGGCTGTGCCGAGTTGACCTTGATGCCGTACTTGTCCGAGAACGCCTTGATGAGGGCGCCGTAATTGGCCCAATCCGGCGGCAGCGCAATCACATTGAGCTCACCCTCCTTCTTGGCCGCGGCGACGAGGGCATCCATTCCGCCTAGGTCCGCCGCGGACTTCGCCTCACTGACCTTGACGCCGTTGGACGTCTCGCCGCCCGAGTTGTCCTTCTGGGGCGGGGCGCAGCCGGTCAGGCCCGCGAAGACAAGAGCGGATGCGGCAGTGAGCGTCAGGAGCGACTTGTTCATTGGCGAAACCTTCCGTTGGGCAGGAGGCGGCGCGGTGGCGCGGCGGTAACGGCACCGGGTCTCCGCGATGAATGAATCCAACGGAGCGACCGAACCCTATCGTGGCTGCGGCGATGCCGGTGTGGGTTCTTCGGACTCGACCCGGTTTCCGGCCGGCTGCCCATTTGCCCTGGTACGGGCGCTAGCATCGGTATGTGGTTGAACGCGAAGCCTCGGGGGACTTCGACTATCTCTGGGATGACCCGGCCGATGCGGACGGGTTCACCAGCCATGACCAGGAGTTTGAGGCCCAGGCGGGTGAGGAACCCGACGACCTGATGAAGGGCCCGGTCGACGATCAGTGGGACGACCCGGACGACAGCTTCTGGGATAACCAGCCCGATATCGACGACTCTGGGCATTTCGACGCGTTCAACGACGACACCTGGAGCTTCACCCCGGCGCCGACGCCGTGGTACCGCACCAAGCAGGCGATGACGGCGATCGTGGCGGCGTCCGCCGCGGTGGCCGCGATCGTGGTCTCGGGTGTGCTGCTGGTGTTCCGCAGCGACGGCGGCACCGCGAACGATGTCACGTCGTCGGTCACCCCGACGGCGCCGACGAGCGCCGCGCCGGTGCAGGTGGCCAGCAGCGAGGCGCCACCTCCGCCGCCTCCGCCACCGCCGCCGCCGGAGACCGCCTCACCGGTGAATCAGGGACCGCGGTCCAACCCAGTGGTCGAGTCGCGGCCGACGAGGGCGCCGGAGATCGGCGTGACGCGCACGCCCGTGACGCGGTTACCGATCAGCGTCGCACCGCAGCCGCGCGGCGGCCACCACTAGCTGCCGGTCGCGCCTCAGGCGGCGTTTTCGCTTGCGGGCCAGAGGTTTTCGATCGCCGCGAGCGCGCGGCTGAGGCTTTCGGCGGCCAGCGGCCTGAACTCCGCCATCGCCGGGTTCGAATCGGCCATCGTCAGTTCGGCGGTGATGAACCGTGGCTGCAGCCCGGTCATCGACACCGCGTGCGGCAGCCACGCCTGCGCGTGGTCCCAGCCCTCGCGAGGGGTGCCGGGTCCATATCCTCCGCCGCGGCTGGCGAGCACCACGAAGTCGGTGTCGGCGAGGAGGCCCTGGCCGGTCTCAGGATCGATCGACAAGCCTGGCGCGACGATGTGGTCCACCCACGAGTGCACGGTGCTCGGCGCGCCGAAGTTGTACAACGGCAGCCCGAGCACGATCGTGTCGGCCCGTTTGATCTCGTCGATGAGTTCCGCGCTGAGCGCCGCCGCGGCGGTCGGGTTCAGATGCGGGATCGGGTCCGCGGCGAGGTCGCGGTAGGTGACAGGGCCGCCTGGGTGCGTCGCGCGCCAGCGCTGTGCGGCGAGGGCGGTCAGCCGCCGGCTGACGGACTGGTCGCCCCGAACGGACGAGTCGATGTGAAGCAGGTGTGCCATCTCTAGTCCTTCATAGATAGTTTGCGTATCGCCAACTATCTATACCAGATCGACCGTCTCGTTGTTCCAGTAGCCTGGACGGGTGGATGACCTGCCGATTGTCCGGCCCGCGGAGCACCTGTCGGCCCCGCTGCTCGTCCACCTCGCCCGCCGGATGCAGACCGAGGCCGAAGTCGAGCTGGCCGTCTTCGGACTGCGCGCACGTCACGTCGTCGCGCTGACACTGCTGCGGGATCACGGCGAACAGAACCAGTCGGATCTGGCCGCGACACTGGGGCTGGACGCCACCAACGTCGTTGCGCTGCTCAACGAGTTGGAGGCCGACGACCTGGTGCAGCGCCGCCGGTCGCCGCAGGATCGGCGCCGCCACACCGTCTCGCTGACCGACGCAGGCAAGGCACGCCTGAAGGCCATCGAAGACCTTCTCGCCGGCGTCGAGCAACGCGTGCTTGATCCACTGTCAACTGAGGAACAGCAGACGCTGTACACGCTGCTGTCGCGGGCGACCGGCAGCCCCACCTCTGCCGAGGCGCGGGCGTGCATCGAGCACTGACCGGCCAGGCATAGTCTGGACTGATGGCCGACAACGCTGCCGTGGCCATGTTCGCGGAATCGCCTGTGGCGATGCTTGCCACCGTTGGGGCAGACGCCGTCCCGCATCTGGTGCCGGTCGTCTTCGCCGTGCACGACGGCATCGTCTACACCGCCGTGGACGCCAAACGTAAAACCACGCAACGGCTCCGCCGGTTGGCCAACATCGAGGCCAATCCGAACGTCAGCATGCTCGTCGACCATTACGACGACGACTGGACCCAACTGTGGTGGGTGCGCGCAGACGGCGTAGCGGCGGTCCACTACAGCGGCGAGGAGATGGCCGCCGGCTACGCCCTGCTGCGC
>DATJIX010000231.1:0-10902 GCA_035492865.1 Mycobacterium sp.
GCCGTAGGTGCGCGCGGCTATGTCGTTGAACTCACCGAAGGCTCGCAAGAGTTGTGTTCCGCTGCGCGCGATCTGGTCGGTGGCCATCAGGTCGGCGACGACGAAGACTCCATGGATCATGCTTTCCAGGGCGGGCGCAGCGGAGGTGGAAATGCTGCGGAACGCCTCGCCGAGGCGAGCGCTGCCCTCCTCGATGACCGCAGTCGCGAGCGATTCCTTTGAATCGAAGTGGTAGTACAGCGCGCCCTTCGTCATATCTGCGCGCTCGATGATGTCGCCCAAACCGGTAGCCGGGTAACCCATTTCGTTGAACAACTGAACGGCAGCGCCGATGATCTTGTTACGGGTGGCCTCGGATCGCGCTTGGCGCACCATTGTCCGAGTACCTCCGGGAGTTCCTTCTGCCGACCGAGGGCGGCCATGGCCTGGAGGGCATCCTATGGCATCGGCTTACAGCGGCGTCGCCTTCTTGATCGCTACCGCGGTGCGCCGCTTGATGAATTGGTTGAGGTAGTCGACCCGGTCGGGCTTGACGAAACCTAGTAGCGCGTGCACCAACAGGTTCTCCAGGTCGCGTAGAAAGTGCTCGGGCTCAGCCAGATTGCTCGTCTGACGCAGGCCGAGGTACATCGACACCAAGAGCCGCGCGATGGCCCGCGGATCGCGGCCCTCGATGATGTCGCCATCACTGATGGCCTTGCCTGCGATCGCGGCGAAGGCATCAACCCATTGCCCGAGCATGTTTGCCTGCAGACCGTCGGTGCGCCCGATGGACTCCAGCAGGTTCAATCCGGCCCTGGCGATGTCATCGCCGATATCCTCCACCGCGACCAGATACGAGATGTCGATCAGGGTCTCCAGGCCGGACAGCCTGCGCGCGATCAGCTCGTCGACCGAGGCTCGCGCCAACAGGAACCGATACTCGATGATCGCTGCCGCCAGCGCGTGCTTGGACCGGAAGTGGAAGTACATCGCCCCCTTGGTCACCTCCGCGTCGGCGAGGATGTCGTCGAGGCTGACCAGGCTGTAAGACTTGCGCGCAAACTGGCGCGAAGCCGCGCGGAGGATATGTTGCCGCGTGGTGTCCGCTCGTTTGTCGAGTTGTTCGGTCACATCCTGAGCTCGAATCTAGACAGTGGCGCCGGGGGCCGGGTAATCGTGGTTTCCGTAAATTAGCCAATTCCCCGATTCTTTCACCCGACGCGCATAAGCGTCAGCCGCAGACGCGCCGGTTTTGCAGGGCAAACCCGCCAACATCCTCCTCGCCGTACGCCGCCTGAGACTGGTGGGGCAAAGCAGGCACTCAATACCTTAAGTCATTTTTTAACCTGCATATCAGCCAAATGGTATGTAAGGTACACAATGTGATGACTTGCGGTCCGGCCACCACCGGGCGGCTCCAGGCGGCTGATCCCGAGGTCAGCGGGGCTGTTTCCCGGCCGATTGCACTATCGCCGAGCAAATCGCAGTGGTATTTTCATGCCGTTGCCATGGCCCGCGTTGGCAAACCCCCTCGAACCCCCACGCGGGCTGTGGCAACTTCGTGTCAACCGTTTGAACTACCCGACCGATTTGTCGAGCGTGTCCGCCAAAACTCGGCGCCCGGAGTGCGCCATCCGGCCGTGATCACTGCGTTGTCGATGTCGATATCAGCCGATTTAGCAATACCGAGGTAATTAACGGTGAACTGGGACGAAGAAGTCGACGTGATTTGTACCGGCTCGGGGATTGCCGCGCTGGCGCATTCTGTGGCGGTTGTCGACATGGACGGCGAGGTTTTCGTCGCTTCAGGTGACGACAACGTCGAAGCGGGCGGGGCATCGGTTGCGGTCCGGTCTCGCGTCGACCGGCTGCACTGGCTCGACCTGCACGTTTCGGATCCGGAGACCAACGAATACTTCGCTGCGCTTTCGTCCGATCTCGGGCCGTTGACCAGGTCAAAACGGGACATCGACGTGCCGATCAGAGTGGTGGACCACGCCGCGCCGATCGACCCGCGCGGAGCGATCCCGCCGTTCATCGGCGCCCGCCTCAGGGACTGGGCCGCGCGATGCCTCGTGTCGCCGTACGGATACCTCCACACCCGGGTGGCGGATTGGCAGTCGACCACCTTGCGCACCGTCGATGGCGAATCGATCGAGGTCGCTGAAATCGGCTCGATCATGCCCGATCCCGCCAATGTCGGTGGCTCCGTCATGAATTGGCTCACCGTGCAGGCGCAGGACCGCGGAATCGAGGTACACCGCGCCGCGTCTCTTGAACGAATCGTGTTCGAGGAAGGCGATGTGGTCGGCGCGGAGTTCATGACGCCGGACGGTCCGCTTGCGGTTCGTGCCCGCCACGGGGTGACAGTGGCCGCCGGTGGACCGCAGGCCGCATTGGCCGCCGGTCAGCCACTACCCGCCGATGCCGCGCTGCGTTTGTGCCTCGTCGGCCAAACCGCCAGCCGGTTCGGTCGGGTCGAACTGCTGAGTTCCGGGCCGTTCACCAAAAGTGCCGCATCCAACTGCCGGCGGGTGAGCCGACGCTTAGTTGCCAACATGCATGGGACGCACAGTCGCCTAGAGACGTGGCGCTGCGGAAAAGTCGACGGGTATCCGTCCCTTGGCCAGTAGCGCCTCCATGGCGTCGCCGGGGACCGGACGCGACAGTAGGAATCCCTGCGCGCGGTAGCACCCGTGGCGCAGCAGCGTCACTGCGGCCGTCTCGGTTTCCACGCCCTCGGCGACCAGCTCCAAGCCGAACGCCTCCGCCAGCGCGATGATCGCCCGCACGATCGCGAGATCGCTGGGATTTGAACCGAGGTCGCGGACGAACCCCCTGTCGATCTTGAGTGTGTCGACTGGCAGCGACTTCAGGTGCGAGAGCACGCTGTAGCCCGTGCCGAAATCGTCGATCGCCACTTGGACACCGGCCTTCTTGAGCCCGGCCAGTGTGATCCTGGTGGTTTCGATGTCTTGAACCACAACACTTTCGGTGATCTCCAAACACACCGAACCGCTCTCGAGGCCGAATTCGTCGATGATGTCTGCGACCGCCTTGACGAAGCCGTCGGTGACCAACTGAACTGGTGACACGTTGATTCGCAGCACCGCGTGGCGTCCCACCCCGCGGGATCGCCACCTAGCGAATTCCGCACACGCCGAACGCATCACCCAACGCCCCAACTCGCCTGCGAGATTTATCGATTCGGCAACGCCGATGAACGAGTCGGGGGAGAGCAGTCCGCGGGTGGGGTGTTCCCACCGCACAAGTGCCTCGGCGGCCAGTATTTCGCCGGTGCGCATGTCGACCTCGGGCAGATAATGCAGCAGAAGCGATCCGCTTTCGATCACACTCTGCAGATGAAGCTCGATGTCGTTGCGGAATTCGGTCTCCAGCGACATGTCGTCGGAGAACACCGCGACTTTGTTGCCGCCAGAGTTCTTCGCGGTGAGCACCGCCTGGTCTGCGCGACGGAGCAGATCCGATGTGGTGTCGCGGCCCGGAACACCCAGTGCCACGCCAATACTCACCGTGCGCGTGAGCATCTCGCCGTCGATAGCCACCCGTTCACGCAGTGTCGACTGCAGGCGGTATGCCAGCGCCTCCGCGGCATCGGCGTCCATCGGCTTTGCGGGCACGACGACGAACTCGTCGCCGCCGAGCCGGGCAATCAGACTCGCGCCGTCGACGCCTTCGCGGAGGCGTTCGGCGAGTACGCGGATGAACCAGTCACCGGCGGTATGCCCCAGATAGTCATTGATGGCCTTCAGCCGGTCCAGATCGAAAAACAATGTGGACACCGGCCCCTGCTGTCCGGCAGCCAGCCTCGCGTCGAGGTGTGCCAGCAGCGCGCGCCGATTGTGCAGCCCGGTCAGATCGTCGTGTTCAGCCAGATAGCGGAGCCGATCCTCGGCGAGTACCCGAGCCTGCACCTGCGCGAACAGTGAGGCGATCGCCTTGAGCGCGTTGAGTTCCTCCGGCGTCCAGTCGCGGTCGCCGAACTTGACGAAGCCGAGAACGCCGCTGGTCACGTCCCCGGACAACAGCGGCACGCAGGCCATCGAGGTAGCGGCGACCTGCCTGCTCTCGTTGATGGTGCGCTGGTAGTCGTCGGTCGCCGGTTCCGGGCGGAAAACGATGGGTTCCTTCTGGTGTTCGGCAAGCGCGAAGACGGGATCGGCATCGGCGAAGTAGACGATGGCGAGCGGATCCGGGTCGGGGATTCCGGGTCGGACCGGCCACTCGGCCACGAGTACCGAGGCGTGGATGCGGTGATCGTTGCGGCGCAAGAAGCTGACGTCGACATCGAAATACTCGACGAGGTCCGCCAGCACCCGTTGACTCACCTCGACGGAGGTCGCGGCGTTCACACCCATCAGTTGGGTGGCGACCGACGTGACGACCAATTCCAGGCTCCGCGGCACCCGAACCTCCGTATCGGCGTCAGCCCAGGGGTGAGGAGACTCGGTCTAGTGCGCGCCGCCGGCTTTCGACCGTCGGGTGCGGTGCGCGACTGAACCTGAGTATCAACACCTGTGACTCGCTCGCCTCGGTGTTGGCCAGCTTGCGGAAATTGTATTGCAGATCGTGTAGCTGACCGGTGAAAAGAGCGGAGAGCTCTTTGAGGTCCTCGTCACCATGTGCATACAGAAATGGCGGTGAAACCGGTTGGACGGCAAGCCCGTGCTGTTGAGCGGTGATCCACACCGCTTCGGCGGCTGAGCCGCCGCGGGCATAGTCGACGAGTTTTCGGCCCGAGACGGCGATCACGCCGAGGGCCGCACTGGTGCTCACCCGCTCGTAGGTGTCCTCGCCCAGCGCGGTTCCGGCGTTCCACGCCGCGAGGTTGGCCATCACTTCGGGGCGCCGCAGGATGTCGAGCATCACCAGATCGGCCGGATCGAGTTCCAGACTTCGTACGTCGATGCCCGATTCGGGCGCTGGATCGCCTGGCGAGCGCAGCTCTGCGAACATCTCGGCATGCAGCTGCGGCGTGAGATAACGGATGCGGTCGGCCGCGGCCAGGATGGTCGCAGCCGGGTCGAGTTCCGCTGAATCGGTGAGCATTCGGAGTGAGGCGCCCTCTTTGTGCGCGGCAGAGCGGAGAAGCTCGAGGGTCTGGGCTGGGATGGCGACGCGGCTACCACGCCGCCGGTTCGTCGCCCTGCGCAGCATCGCGTCGTACATCGCGGTGAATTCAGGGACGTCTCCGTCCGCTAGGCGCACGACTGCGCTGAGCGGCGACGCCTCGTCGCCGGGCTGAAAGCCCACATCGGCGACGAACCCCTGTTTCGCCGCGGCGACCCTGGCATTGAACGTCGCTGCGCCAAGGGCCACGGCGCTTGCCCGGTATTGCACGTCCATCGCCGTCGTGTACTCGGGAGCCAGCCGGATGGCCACCGCGCCCTCCCGCGGCTCGATGTGCCAGGGCTGAGCGTTGCCACCCGAGGGCGCTCGGGCAGCCGCGGCAGCGACGATCTCGGGGGTCCCGGCGGGCTCGGGCTGTTCGTCCGGTTCCTCGACCGCAGGCGCGTCCAGCGGCGTCGAGACGGGCTCCGTGAGTTCGTCGAGAACGGCCGCGGTGTCGATTCGCGTTCTTCCCGAGCGCAGTTCCTCCTTCAGTCCGATTCGTCTGACGGCTTCGGCGACGACCGAGACGTTGAGGGCAACTTCTGAGGACAGCTGTGGCCAGGTCGACAAGGTTTTGCCGACTTCGACCAACGAGGCTGCCATCCGCGGCGACACCTGTGCCGCGTCGGTCATTCGAAGCGCGTATGGCAGCTTGTCCTTGTTGCTCAGATTGGCAAGTCGCGCGGCGTTCAGGTCGCCGAGCAGACCGTGCATGATCGGGCGGGACGGTTCGAGATCGAACCTCTCCACGTCAAGCAGGCCGCGGTCGCTGGTGGCCATCAGCACCGGCACGCGTCGCGCTCTGGCGGCTTCGCGGACAAGCACTTTCGCGTCGAGCGAGTCGCACTCTTCGATGACGATGTCGACTCCGTTGAGAAACTCGTCGACCGACTGCGCGGTGATGCCGCTCGGCACGACAGTCACCGGAAGGTAGGGGTCGAGCTCAGCGATTCTTCGCGCGCATACGACCGCCTTGTTCACCCCAAGATCGAAGACCGTTGCGGGCACCCGATTCAAGTTGGACAGCTCAACGTCGTCGAAGTCGGCGAGCCGCAATTCACCGCACAGCCCTTGTGCCGCAAGGGTGTAGGCGATGGCGTGTCCGACGCTGAGGCCGACGATGCCGATGCGAAGCCGTCCGAGGCGGCCGAGTTCTTCGGTGGTGATCAGGTTTCTATTGCGATCGAGGCGGACAAGTCGAAAGGCGCGCGGACCGAGCACACTGACCACGGATCGACGCCACGGGTAGTAAACCCACCGGGTGGGCTCCGTCGTGATGTCGGATGACGGTAGGGGGCGAAGCCGCTGCAGCGCGGCCAACTGGTGGCCGACATTGTCGATGACGTCTATCCGCGCATCGGCTCGCAGGTTTTCCAGGAGTGCGTGACCGGCGGGATCGCCGGTGTCGAGAATTATTCCATTGCACCGCTTTGCATCATCGATGCCAGCGATCATCGCATATTTCCGACTCTGACGACGCTGTCCGATCGATAGGCTCGTGAGGCCAGCTCTTTCTGCTCGGTGAAGAACATTGAAAGCTGTTTGGGGTCGGCATGATTGGCGAATGTGGCACGGTCCCACCACGCCAATTTCGTCTCGTACCGGTGGTCCGGATAGGGAGTTGCGGGAATTTTCGTGGCCAACTGCCCACCTGACGACAACCAGCGTTTGAGCACATACGCCGCTGCCGTCGCCACGATGAATTGGATATCGAGAAGGGGCATCGCATGGAGCGGGGTCCGGGAAATCGCACTGGTCAGTGCCCTGCTGCGTTCGGGGTCGTCGGCCACCCAGGCGGTTTTCATTTCCACAACGCCGAATGGCAGCCGGTCGGCGACCATTTTCCGGACGGCGTCCTGGCCGGGTTGCCCGTTCCATTCGAGAATCGCGTGGCATTCATCGGCGGACCGGTACGGACCCCTTCCGCGCAGCCCGGCGACAACCCTGCCCGCGTCGTTCACGCAGGCCGCAAATATGACCGTGTCGTCACCGCTGCGCAGCGCATCCATGTCGAGGGCTCGCTCCACGCCGTGATTGCTGTAGCTATCACACGCGCCCCGGACGTAGTCCAGCCAGAGCTCCCGTTCTATCGACGGTTGCGCGAAGACGATCGTGGTTTCGCTGTCAGGATCCCAGCAGCTGGGGCTCTTCTCCACACTGACGAAGTTGCGCCGTGCGGACTCTGGGCGGGGAATAGTCATACTTGTCCCTTTCTGCGGGCAAGTCAGGCAGCAACGATGTCGAGGCTGGCTGGAGGAGATAAGTATCTCGCCACCGGTTAGTTGGATTCCAGCTAGCGGGGAAATCTTATCTAGGCGTTTCGTTAGCCGGATAGCGGTACCAAGTTGCCAGCAACGGCCTGCCGATCACGTGGCAATCTCATAGCCCCGGCGATCTGGTATTTTGACCTGTTCTGTTACAGCCATTCCGCAATTACGGCGAACTCGACAGTCAATGTCGTGAATACCGTTTACGGCCCCGTAAGTCGTTGCCCGTCGGTTTCGCTATGCGTGCATTGAGCCAGTGAAATTCGGTTTCGCTATCCGTACGGCCGAGCTCGTTCGTGCGAATTAGCGCGACAGCGGGCGCGGCGTGCTCCCCGTACCGCCTGTGCTCAGTGGGCCACCGCGCGAAATGTGGTGATTCGGCGACCGGACATGTCGCGGGATGACACCCTGAAGCAGGTGGAGGAGGGGTACCCAGGCGCAGGTGGCGGGGGTTTGCCAGTCAAGGATGTGGGTCGGCTTCTACTGCGTTGCGCCGACCGGCCGGGGCTCGTCGCGGCCGTGAGTGCGTTCCTGGCAGGCGCAGGGGCCAATATCGTGTCGCTGGATCAGCACGCCACCGAGCAGTCCGGTGGCACGTTCATGCAACGGACGATATTCCACCTGCCCGGGCTGCCTGCCGCGCGCGACGATCTTGAACGGGATTTCCGTGCGCAGGTGGCGTCACGGTTCGATATGGATTTCCGGTTGACCGAAGCCGCCAGGCCAAAACGAGTCGCAATCATGGCGTCAAAGGAAGACCACTGTCTGCTCGATCTGTTATGGCGCAATCGCCGCGGCGAGCTCGACATGTCGGTGGTTATGGTGATTTCCAACCACGCAGATCTCGCCGAACAGGTTCGGTCATTCTCAGTGCCATTCCTGCATGTGCCGGCGACCAAAGATATTCGGGTCGAGGCAGAGCAGCGTCAACTCGATTTGTTGCGCGGGAACGTCGATTTGGTGGTGTTGGCCCGGTACATGCAGATCCTCACGCCGCAATTCCTGACTGACGTCGGCTGTCCGCTCATCAACATCCATCATTCGTTTCTGCCGGCCTTCATCGGTGCGGCGCCGTATCGGAGGGCAAAAGAACGCGGCGTCAAACTCGTAGGTGCAACAGCCCATTACGTGACCGAGGACCTCGACGACGGCCCCATCATCGAGCAGGACGTGGTGCGGGTCGACCATCGGCACGGCGTCGACGACCTGGTTCGGCTGGGCGCAGATGTGGAACGCGTTGTTCTGTCGCGAGCGGTGCTGTGGCACTGTGAGGACCGCATCATTCGATACGGCAACCAGACGGTCGTCTTCTAGGCGGTTAAGGAGAGAAGTGGTGAAGAAGTTCAGCGGGCTGGAGGAATTCGTCGCTGCCCAGGGCAGCCAGCTCGGTCCCACCGATTGGCTGGAGGTCACGCAGGAGCGCGTCAACCTGTTCGCCGATGCGACGGACGACCATCAGTGGATCCACGTCGACCCCGAGCGCGCGGCCAGCGGCCCGTTCGGCGGGCCGATCGCACACGGCCTGCTGACCCTTTCGCTGCTGCCGCACTTCACCTCGCAGATGTACACGGTCGAGAACATCGCGATGGCCATCAACTACGGCTATAACAAGGTGCGCTTCATCACCCCGGTCAAGGTCGGCGCCAAGATCCGGGCGCGCGCGGAGGTCACCAAGGTCGACCAACTGGATGGCGCGGTGCAGGCGACGTTGACGACGACCGTCGAGATCGAGGGTTCCGACAAGCCCGCGGCCGTGGCCGAATCGATCGTCCGCTTCATCGGCTGACTCAGTACTGCGTCATACCCTGGTCGATCGAGATCGCCGCCGCGGTAACGTTTTTCGATTCCTCGCTGGCCAGCCAGCAGACCGCGTCGGCGATGTCGTCGGGCTCGGCCGCCCAGGTCGGCAGGAACGGTGTGATCATCTGGGCCAGCTGCGGATAGGTCTCGATCGCGCGGCCCAACGAGCCGATCATGTCGCCGCTTCCCATCAGTGTGTTGACCGCTCCTGGATGCACGCTGTTCACGCGGATCGAGTGTCTGCCCAGCTCGGCGGCGAAGGCGCGGGCCATTCCGGTGACCGCGTGCTTGCTCGCGGTGTAGTGAATCATGAACGGCTGCATCTTGATCCCGGCCGCGGAGCTGATCAGGATGATCGATCCGCCGCGTCCCCCGTCGATGATCTTCTGCGCACCCGCCATCACCGTGTTCCACGTCCCCGTCACGTTGATGTCCATCACGTCGCGGAAATCTTCGGGGGTGATCGCATCCCACGTCTGGGGTGCGGAGACGCCGGCGTTGGCGACGATGATGTCGAGCCGGCCGAACGCGCCGACGCCGTCGCAGACGGCCTTGGCCAGCCCGTCCACATCGCGGACATCGACGACAGAGGCCAGGATCTTGCGGCCGCTGGCTTCGACCTGGTTGACCGTCTCAGCGAGGTCATCGGGAGTGGCGGAATCGTAAGGGACGCAGGGCGGAAGCTTGCCCGCGATGTCGACGGCGATGATGTCGGCCCCTTCTGCGGCCATCCGCACCGAATGCGCGCGACCCTGGCCGCGCGCCGCTCCGGTGATGAAGGCGACCTTGCCTGCGAGCCGTCCGCTCATTTGTGTCCCGCCTTCTGCGCCGCCTTGACCAGATTCGATCCGATGATCAGCCGTTGGATCTCGCTGGTGCCCTCGTAGAGCCGGAGCAGCCGGACGTCGCGATAGATTCGCTCGACGGGCACTTCCCGCATGTAGCCGCTCCCGCCGTGCACCTGCACGGCGAGATCGGCCACCGTGCCAGCCATTTCGGTGCAATACAGCTTGGCCGCCGACGGTGCGATCCTGCGGTCCTCGCCGCTGACCCAGAGTCGCGCGGTATCGCGGACCAGCGCCCGCCCTGCCAGCACTCCGGTCTGCATATCGGCGAGCATTGCTTGCACCAGTTGGAAATTCCCGATCGGGGTCCCTCCCTGCGTCGCGGTGGCGGCGTAGCCGACAGATTCGTCAAGGGCGCGCTGCGCGATGCCGACAGCGAGTGCGGCGATGTGCACGCGGCCGCGCGCAAGCGAGGTCATCGCGGCCCGGTAGCCGATGTCCTCGCTACCGCCGATCAGGGCTTCGGCCGGCACGCGGACGTCATCGAAGCTGACGTCGGCCGTCCACGCGCCTTCCTGGCCCATCTTGGCGTCCTTGGCGCCGACGACCACGCCCGACGCATCGGCGGGCACCAAAAACACCGCTATGCCGGGACCGTCGTCGTCGGCGGGCCGGGTGCGGGCGAAGACGATGAACAGGTCGGCCATCGGCGCATTGGTGATGAAGCGCTTCTGGCCGGTGATGATCCAATCCCCGCCGTCGCGAACGGCTTTGGTGCGCAACCCCGACGGATTCGATCCGGCGCCCGGCTCGGTCAGCGCGAAGGAGGCAACGAGCCCGGACGTCATCGGCTCCAGCCAGCGCGCCTTCTGTTCGTCGGTGCCGAACCCGACCAGCACCTGCCCGGCGATGCCGTTGTTCGTGCCGAACATCGA
>DATJIX010000232.1:0-6433 GCA_035492865.1 Mycobacterium sp.
TTCCTGCGCGCCATCTCGGCGGGCACGGTGACCGCGGTGTCGACGCCGATCCATCGCGGCCGCCGCCAGCAGCTGTGGTTGGTCACGATCACCGACGACAACGACCGCGTCGTCGCCCGCGGACAGGTTCGTCTGCAGAACATTTCGCCGGAGTAACAGCCATATTTCAAACGCTGCCCACCCCTTTGCGGCGTGGCAGTATCCCTCGCTATGCGTCTGACGCCGCACGAGCAGGACAGGCTGTTGATTTCGTATGCCGCTGAGCTAGCTCGGCGCAGGCAGGGACGGGGTCTCCTGCTCAACCACCCCGAGGCCGTCGCCGTGATCACCGATCACCTTCTCGAGGGTGCCCGCGACGGTCGCACGGTGGCCGAGTTGATGGTCAGCGGACGCGATGTGCTGTCGCGCGACGAGGTGATGGAAGGAGTCCCTGAGATGCTCCACGACGTCCAGGTGGAGGCCACGTTCCCTGACGGCACCAAGCTCGTCACCGTCCACGATCCGATTCCATGATCCCGGGAGAGATCGTCTTCGGCGATGGCGACATCGTTCTCAACGAAGGCGCCGAACGCCTCGAGCTCGACATAGTCAACACCGGCGACCGTCCCGTACAGGTCGGCAGCCACGTCCACCTGCCGCAGGCCAACGCGGCGCTGTCTTTCGACCGAAAAGCCGCCCACGGCCACCGATTCGACATCCCGGCGGGCACCGCCGTGCGCTTCGAGCCGGGCGTCGCACAGCGCGTTGTGCTGGTGCCGCTTGGCGGCTACCGCGAGGTGCACGGGTTGACGCTCGATCCGCCGGGAAGGCTGGACCCACGATGAGCAGAGGACACCGATGAGCGCACTGTCCCGGGCCCGCTACGCCCAGTTGTACGGCCCGACGACAGGAGACCGGATCCGGTTGGCCGATACCGATCTGTTCATCGAGATCACCGACGACCTCAGCGGCGGTCCGGGGCGCGCGGGGGACGAGGCGGTGTTCGGCGGCGGCAAGGTGCTCCGCGAGTCGATGGGGCAGGGCAAGACGATACGGGCCGAAGGCTCGCCCGACACGGTGATCACCGGTGCGACGATTGTCGACCACTGGGGAATCATCAAGGCGGACATCGCGATTCGCGGCGGGCGCATCACCGGCATCGGTAAGGCCGGTAATCCCGACATCATGCCGGGGGTGAGCACCGACCTCGTCGTCGGCCCGGCCACCGAAGTGATCGCAGGCAACGGGCTGATCCTCACCGCGGGCGCCATCGACTGTCACGTGCATCTGATCTGCCCGCAGATCATGGAAGAGGCGCTCGGCGGCGGCATCACCACGATCGTCGCCGGCGGCACAGGGCCAGCAGAGGGCAGCAAGGCCACCACCGTCACGCCCGGCGCGTGGCATCTGGCGCGGATGCTCGAGGCGCTCGATCACTGGCCGTTGAACATCGCCCTGCTGGCCAAGGGCAATACCATCAGGCTCGACTCCATGCGTGAGCAATTGCGTTCCGGCGCTGCGGGTTTCAAGCTGCACGAAGACTGGGGCTCGACACCGGCGGCGATCGACGCGTGCCTGCGGGTGGCCGACGAGTACGGCGTCCAGGTCAACCTGCACACCGACACACTCAACGAACTCGGTTTTGTCGAGGACACCCTGGCTGCCATCGCCGGTCGCGGCATCCACGCCTACCACACAGAGGGCGCCGGCGGCGGTCACGCACCGGACATCATCACCGTCGCCTCGCAGCCCAATGTCCTGCCGAGCTCGACCAATCCGACCCGGCCACACACGGTGAACACCCTCGACGAACACCTCGACATGCTGATGGTCTGCCACCATCTCAACCCCAGCATTCCCGAAGACCTGGCCTTCGCCGAGAGCCGGATCCGGCCGTCGACCATCGCCGCAGAAGACCTGCTGCACGATATCGGCGCCATCTCGATGATCGGCAGCGACGCCCAGGCAATGGGCCGCATCGGCGAGGTGGTGATGCGGACCTGGCAGACCGCACACATGATGAAGAAGCGTCGCGGCGCGCTGCCCGGCGACGGTGCGGCCGACAACAATCGGGTTCGGAGATACATCGCGAAATACACCATCTGCCCGGCGATCGCGCACGGGATCGACCGCGAGATCGGGTCGGTCGAGACGGGCAAACTCGCCGATCTGGTGCTGTGGCAGCCGGCGTTCTTCGGTGTCCGCCCGCACATGGTGATCAAGGGCGGCATGATCGCCTGGGCCGCGATGGGTGACGCCAACGCGTCCATCCCGACCCCACAGCCCGTGCTGCCCCGGCCGATGTTCGGCGCGGCACCTGCGGCCGCGGCGGCCAACTCGGTGCACTTCGTGGCGCCCCAGGCACTCGAAGATCGCCTCGGCGACCGGATCAACGTGAAGCGCCGACTGGTCGGCGTCAGGGATGTGCGGCAAGTCGGTAAAGCTCAGATGCCGCTCAACGACGCGATGCCGCACATCGAAGTCGATCCCGACACATTCACCGTGCGCATCGACGGTGAAGTGTGGGAGGAACAACCAGCGGTCGAATTGCCGATGGCGCAAAGATATTTCCTCTTCTGATGACCAGTCTCGCGACCCTGCTGACGCTCGCCGACTCGCGGCTGCCGACCGGTGGGCACGTGCACTCAGGCGGTGTCGAGGAGGCCATCACCGAAGGGCTGGTCGTCGACCTCGCGACGCTGCGCGCCTACCTGATGCGCAGGATCCGCACGCACGGCCTGGTGACGGCGTCGTTGGCCGCGGCGGTGCACGCGGGCACCCTGTCCCTCACGGAAGCCGATGGTGAAACCGACGCCCGCACACCGGCTCCCGCCGCTCGGAAGGCGTCGCGGGCGCAGGGCCGCGGTCTCGCGCGGCTGGCGCGGCGGGTGTGGACCGACCATGACTGGGGACCGCTGGGACCGACACCCCACCTCGCGGTCGCCGCGGGCGCAGTCGGTAGGGCCAGCGGGCTGAACCCCGACCAGACGGCGGTGTCGGTCGTGTACACCACCATGACCGGTTCCGCGACCGCCGCGCAGCGGCTGCTCGCGCTCGACCCCGGTGACGTCGCGGCATTGACCTTCGAACTCGCCCCGCTGTGCGAGGCGACCGCCGCCGAGGCCGGCAAGGAGCTGGCAGACCTGTCCGATCCGCTGCTCGACGTGCTGGCCCAGCGGCACAGCGAACGCGAGCGCCCGTTGTTCGTCTCCTGAAAGGCAAGCCATGCCACCGCATTACCTAGACGGCGAGTCCCACGCTCACCCCGAGCGGCCACGGCGCCAGCGCGAACAGGGCGAGCCGTTGCGCATCGGCGTCGGCGGTCCTGTCGGATCCGGCAAGACCGCACTCGTCGCGGCGCTGTGCAGGCAGTTGCGTGATGAGCTGTCGCTGGCGGTGCTGACCAACGACATCTACACCACCGAGGACGCCGACTTCCTGCGCCGCCACGCCGTGCTGCCGGACGAACGGATCGCCGCAGTGCAGACGGGCGGCTGCCCGCACACCGCGATCCGCGACGACATCACCGCCAACCTCGACGCGGTCGAGGATCTGATCGCACGCAACGAGCGCCTCGATCTGATTCTGGTCGAGTCCGGCGGCGACAATCTGACGGCCACGTTCTCCTCCGGACTGGTCGACGTGCAGATCTTCGTCGTCGACGTGGCGGGCGGCGACAAGGTGCCCCGCAAGGGCGGGCCAGGGGTCACGTATTCGGATCTGTTGGTGATCAACAAGACCGACCTCGCTCCGATGGTGGGTGCGGATCTCGACGTGATGCGCCGCGACGCCGCCAAGGTTCGTGGCGACCGTCCGTTCGTGCTGATCTCGTTGACGCAAGACCCCGCCGCGACGCAGGTGCTGGCGTGGGTGCACGAACAACTGCGAGTGCCTGTGCAGTGAGGTCAGACGTCCTCCTCGTGGCCTACCGCGATCGGCTACCCCGCATCGAGTGCGGGGGAGCAGTCGCGGGACGGCGCACGGAACCCGACACCGTGCACCTGCTGTCGGCGGCCGCCACGCCGCTCGGCGGCGACGCGATTCACATCCGGGTGGTGGTGGAACCGGGCGCGCGACTGCGGGTGCGCACGGCGGCGGGGACCGTGACGCTGCCGGGATCGGCGACTGTCGAGTCGCACGCGTTCTGGACGTTCGAGGTGGCAGGCGACCTCGACGTCGACCCGCAGCCGACCGTCGTCGCGGCCACGTCGCGCCACTTCACCTCGACCCGCCTGGAACTGGCCGACGCAGGCCGCATCCGGCTGCGCGAGCGCATCCAGATCGGCAGATCTCACGAACGAGAGGGATTTTGGTCCGGCTCGCTGCACGCCGACGTCAACGGGTCACCGCTGTTGCGACACCGCATCGAACTGGGCACCGGAGGCGTCGCCGACGATGCGCTCGGCACACCCATGGCGTGCGTCAGCGAATTACGCTATCCCGGAAGCGCATTCGACGCTGCCGGGACGCTGTTCGAGCTCGCCCCAGGCGGTGCGCTGGCCACGTGGCAGGGAGAGCGGCTAGCCGAGGTCACGACCACCGGCGCAGCGCATTGATCGTGTCCTCGGGCGAGGTATTGAAACAGAACGCGACACCGGGTGCCATCTCGTTGACGACATTCACGACTCGCTCGAACAAGAGCGTGTGCTCGGGCGCCAGCCGTACACCCGCACCGATCATCGCGGCGCGGAACGCCCGTCCGGTCATGCAGTCGCGAAGCCGCTGCTCCGCCGCGTCGGGTTCCGCCGGCAGGAGGCATGACACGAAGTCGAAGCCGGCAGCGCGCAACGCCTCCTCCCCGGCAGCGATGCGGACGGTGAGCGTCGCTTCGTCAAGACCAGGATGCTTGCGATAGTCAACCGCGCTCGGATGCAGCCCAATCGACAGAACAGTGGCCGGCCCGCTCGAATTGTCTTGTTCCACTGCGTCTCTGGGTTGTTCGCAGACTTGGCTAACTCGCCGCCCGCTCGTCCTGAACGCCCGCCGCGATCTCCTGGAGCTCTTCGATCCTGGTGCGCGCGTACGCCTGTTGCTCGGTGATGGTCAGGTTGCCGCGCGCCCTCGACAGGAACGTCACTGTCCACGACAGCAGCGTGGTGACCTTGGTCTTGAAGCCGACCAGGTACACCAAGTGCAGCACCAACCAGGCCAGCCAGGCGATGAAGCCGCCGAACTCGATCGGGCCGACCTTGGCGACCGCAGAGAACCGCGAGACCGTCGCCATCGAACCCTTGTCGAAGTACTGGAACGGCTCGCGCTGCGCGGGATCGGCGCCCCTCAGCTCCGCCTTGATCGCCTTGGCCGCGTACTTGGCACCCTGGATGGCGCCCTGCGCCATGCCCGGCACCCCTTCGACGGCCGCCATGTCGCCGACCACAAAGACGTTGGGGTAGCCCGGCAGAGACAGGTCCGGCTGCACCTTGACCCGTCCCGCACGGTCCAGCTCCACGTCGGACTGGTCGGCGAGGTCACGGCCCAGCGGGCTGGCCGACACACCGGCCGACCACACCTTGGTCGCCGACTCGATGCGCCGGATGGTGCCGTCGGAATCCTTGACGGTGATGCCGTTGCGATCCACGTCGGTGACCATGGCGCCGAGCTGAATGTCGACGCCCATCTTCTCCAACCGGGCCGCAGCCTTCTTGCCGAGCTTCTCGCCCATCGGCGGCAGCACCGCAGGCGCCGCGTCGAGCAGGATCACCTTGGCTTGGGTCGAATCGATATGGCGGAAGGCGCCTTTGAGCGTGTGGTCGGCGAGTTCGGCAATCTGCCCTGCCATCTCGACACCGGTGGGTCCGGCACCGACGACGGTGAACGTCAGCAGCTTCTCGCGCCGTGCGGGATCGCTTGAGCGCTCGGCCTGTTCGAACGCGCCCAGAATCCGGCCGCGCAGCTCCAGGGCATCGTCGACCGTCTTCATGCCGGGCGCCCACTCTGCGAAGTGGTCGTTGCCGAAGTAGGACTGGCCGGCGCCTGCCGCGATGATCAGGCTGTCGTAGGGCGTGACGTAGGTATGGCCGAGCAGCTCCGACTTGATCGTCTTGCTGGCGAGGTCGATGTGCGTCACGTTGCCAAGCAGCACCTGCACGTTCTTCTGCTTGCGCAGGATGATCCGGGTGGGCGGGGCGATCTCGCCCGACGAGATGATGCCAGTGGCCACCTGGTACAGCAGCGGCTGGAACAGATGATGCGTGGTCCTGGCGATCATCTTGATGTCGACGTCGGCGTGTTTCAGTGCTTTCGCGGCGTTCAGGCCACCGAATCCCGAACCGATGATCACGACCTTGTGTCGCTCGGTTGCAGTGGCTCCGGGATGGCTCATTTTGGGCTCCTCGACGGACTACACGTGCACTTATACAGACACTACGGTAGCCGCCCCGCATCCCTGAAGGGCCGTGAGATTTGCCACGTCGTCCAGGATTTATCCCGCGACGAGCGGCGCCAACTTCTCGCC
>DATJIX010000233.1:0-7085 GCA_035492865.1 Mycobacterium sp.
GTTGGTGCTTGCGTCGGCATCATCCGGCCGTCGTAAGGTGTTGCGCCAGGCGGGAATCGATCCGCTCGTCATCGTCTCAGGAGTGGACGAGGACGCAGTCGTCGCGGGGCTTGACCCGCAGGCTACGCCGGGTGATGTGACAACGGCGTTGGCCGCGGCGAAGGCCGATGCGGTAGCCCACGTCCTCGATCCCGGTGTGGCCGCGGATTGCATTGTGATCGGCTGCGATTCGATGCTGTATCGCGACGGCCAACTGTTGGGCAAGCCGACGTCGGCGGATGCGGCACTCGAGGGCTGGCGGCAGATGGCGGGCACGTCCGCCCAGCTGTTCACCGGGCACTGCGTTATTCGCTTGCACGACAACAGAATCACCTACCGCGCCGCCGACGCGACATGCACCACGGTCAACTTCGGCGTCCCCTCCCCGGACGACCTGGAGGCGTACGTCGCGCAGGGTGAGCCTTTGGCGGTGGCGGGCGGATTCACGCTCGACGGGCTCGGCGGCTGGTTCATCGACGGCGTCAAGGGTGATCCGTCGGCGGTGATCGGCATCAGCCTGCCGTTGACCAGGCGGTTACTGGGGCACGCCCGGCTGTCGATTGCCGACCTCTGGGCCGCGAACCCGGTCACCCCTTAACCGCGAGCAGACGCAGAAGGCCCCAGATCACGGCTCCTGAGGGGCCTTCTGCGTCTGCTCACAGGGTCAACCAGCAGCAGGGGCCCGCGACAGGTGGTAGCCGATACGATCCGCCAGGCGCCACGGTCGGCGCCTGACATCGTCGGCGACAATCGGAACGACCGTCCAGTCTGACTCCTGAATACCGGCGAATCGCTCTTTGTCGCTTAGCATCTCGTCCTTGCCCACATGCCATTCGAAGCTCTCATACTCGGCTGCGACCCGATAGTCGGGCCATGCAAAGTCGACACGCCACTTCTCGCCGTCGCGCCCATCGATCACGTACTGCAATTCCGGTAGCGGCAGGCCGTAGTCGATCATGACCAGACGTGTTTCGCTTTCCATCCCCGACTCGGCGCGTCCGTCGGCGTACTCCAAAAGCTCCCGCACGTGAACTATGCCGCGGCGCCCTTTCTGTTCGCGCACAGCACTTTCGAGTTCGGCACGTGTACACGATCCCGAGTGCAAAGCCGCGTCCAAAGTGGCGAGAATACGCGGCCGTCGGAGCGTGCGCGCGACTTCAACGGCTGTCCACGCCGGTGATGTCGCGAGCCGCCCAGCGACGCGCTGCAGCGGAGCGCCCACCCGTTGATGAACCATCAAGCCGATGGTCGGCCGCATCCGAATACCCGGATCAAGCACATGTACAGCGCGGGTGTTCTCGAGGTCGAACCCATACAGGGCTGCGGCCGTACCCATACACGCGACAACACGATGTCCGACAAACAGATCCAGAGCCTTGAGCCGACCGAGGAGATCGGGTGCAGTAGCGGAATATACGCCGTACCAGACACGAACCAGGCCGCCCGTTTGCACCTGTACGCGTAGCTGCTTTCTGGTCATCACACTCAACAGCTGCGCAGTTGTGGCGTATCCGCCGAGTTCGTCCAGCAGTGCTACCGCGGCAACGACCACGGATCAATCATCAGAGCTGCCGGACATCGAGCACTGCGACAAATGCTCAGCCTGTGGATAGTTCTCTGTAGCGCGAGCAGACGCAGAAGGCCCTAAATGGCGCGTCTAAAGGGGCTTTCTGCGTCTGCTCGCCGAAAAGACAGCTACATCAGGTCGTTGGCGGGGACGTCGTCGCGGTGCTCCCGGTACCACGCCACTGTGCGCTCGAGTCCCTCGTCGAGGCCAACGGCCGGCGACCATCCCAGTGACCGCATCTTGGAGATGTCGGGGCAGCGACGCTTGGTGCCGCCCTGCTGCAGTTCGCCCGGCTGGATATCCAGGTCGATGCCGACGATCTTGCCGATGCGCGCGGCCAGGTCGCGAATCGTGATCTCCTCGTCGCTACCGATGTGGTAAATCTCGCGGTGGCCGCCCTTTTCGTACATCGTCAGGATCCCCTCGACGATGTCGTCGACGTAGCAGAACGACCGCGTCTCGGTGCCGTCACCCTGAATCGGGAAGGTGCCATCGCCGGCCTCCTGTGCCGCCAGCGCTCGCATGATGAACTGCGGCTCGACATGCTTCCAGCCCATGTCCGGCCCAAAGACGTTGTGCGGCCGGAAAACCTGCACCTGCCGATACTGATCCTGGCCGTAGTTGAATGCGATCAACTCGGAGACGATCTTGGACCCACCGTACGAATACCGCGGGTTCAGGCTGTTGGGCAGCATCAGCGGAATGTCTTCTGGCGTGGGAATCACCGCGGGCGACTGATACACCTCCGCCGTCGAGGCGACGACCAGGTCGGGCACCCCGACCTTGCGCGCCGCATCGGTGACCGCGAGCGCGCCACGCAGCCCGACATCGAGGACGAGTTCCGGTTGCGTGTAGAAGTTCTCGGTGCCGTTGATGGCCGCCAGGTGCATCACCACCTCGGCGCCGTTGAACGCCTTCTCCAGTGCGGCCTGGTCGCGCACGTCGCACGTGAAAAGCTCGACGTCCGAAGCGACTTCGGCGAACCGGCTGGCGTCGCCTCGCACCATGCTGTCGACCACCGCGACGTCCCAGCCGTCATGAACCAGGCGCTTGACCAGATACGCGCCGATGAAGCCGCCACCACCGGTGACGGCTACCCGCTTAGCCATTGGCGGGCGCCCATCCGCTACGGCCGACCGCGAAGTACGAGTCGCCGAGCTCCGAGGCCGGCAGGTGGCTGAAGTGATTCCAGTAGTCGAAGACAAATCCGTTGGGGCTGATGAACTCCGTGATGGTCCTGGGCCCGATGGTGCCCAGCGACGGATGGTTGTTGGCGATCACCACCACCGACGCACCGCTGACCGCGTCGCCGAATCGGTTGAACACCTTCTCGTCAGGGAACTCCGCCGCCAGCACGTCGGTTGTGGTCACGGGGTCGTACAGCCCGAATTCGGCGTTCGGGTGGGCCTTCTTCAATGCATCGAGCACCTTGATCGACATCGACCCGCGCAGGTCGCTGGTCTCTGGCATGCCCTTGAACGCCATGCCGACGACGTTGATCTTCAGCGGTCCCGCCGCGGCAAGCGCGCGCCGATTGATCTCGCTGGTGATGAACTGCACCGTCTCCTCCGGCTGGCGCTCGTTGACCAGCCGTCCAGCCGAGGTGATCTCCATTTCGATGCCCCGCGTGCGCGCACTTTCCATCAGGATGTGCGGGTCCTTCTCCAGGCAGGGACCGCCGACCAGACCGGGCAGCGGGATGTTGGTGCGGTTGTAGCCCAATTTGCCTGCCGAAATCACCTCGTGGGCGCTGACGCCGAACGCGTCGCATACCCGGGCGACCTCGTTTGCGAAGGCGAACTGCACATCGCGGAACGTGTTGCTGACCAGCTTGATGATCTCGGCTGTCTCGATATTGGCCACTTGCACGATGGAAATTGTGAGCCTGCGAAATAGCGAAGCGGCACGATCGGCGACGGCCGGATCATCGGCCCCGATAATTTGTGGCAATTCCCGCAATTCCTGAAGCGCCTTGCCCTCCAGCGTGCGTTCCGGGCACATCGCGATATCGAATTTCTTTCCGCTCGCGGCCAGGATCGGTGCGACCACGTCTCGGGTCGTGCCCACCTTGACGGTCGAGCGCAGAATGATCAGCGCTCCGTCGCGCATGTTCTCCGCGATGTCGCGGGCCGCCTGTTCGATCATGTCCAGGCGCGCAACACCATCCGCGGACAACGGTGTGCCGACCGTGATGATGTACGTGTCGCAAGAGAAGCTGTTGTCGAACCGCTCGGCGGCCACCAACTTCTTGGATCTCGTCACCCCCGCAAGGGCGTCAGGCAGACCGGTCTCGGTGAAATGCGGAGTGCCCTCATTCGTCAAGTCAACGATGTCGGGCCGCTTCTCCACTCCAATGACCGTGTTGCCGGCTTCGGCAAGGACGGTCGCCAAGGTAAGCCCCACATAACCGAGTCCGACGATTCCGACGTCGTAATTTGCTGGCCCAGCCATCATTCCTCTAGTTCCTAGCGCGGAGACGTTGCGACAACAGGTGTTCACAATACGTTGCCGCCCTGCATTTGGAGCAGCGGGCACACCATCACCGGACACACGCTGGTGCGGCAATTTCGCGGGCCTGGGTAGGCTCATGGTGTGCCGCTGCCTGCTGATCCCGATCCCGCCCTGCAGTCCTATGCCCATCCGGAACGCCTGGTCACCGCCGACTGGCTATCGGGGAATCTGGGCCGCCAGGGCCTTGCCATCGTCGAGTCCGACGAGGACGTGCTGCTCTACGACACCGGCCACATTCCCGGCGCGGTGAAGATCGACTGGCACACCGACCTCAACGATCCCCACGTCCGCGATTACATCAACGGCGAGCAGTTCGCCGAGCTGATGAACCGAAAGGGCATCTCCCGCGACGACACCGTGGTCATCTATGGCGACAAGAGCAATTGGTGGGCGGCCTACGCGCTGTGGGTGTTCACCTTGTTCGGGCATCCCGATGTGCGGCTGCTCGACGGGGGGCGCGACCTGTGGATCTCCGACGGCCGCGACACCACCCTCGACGTGCCGTCCAAGCAGGCCACCGATTACCCCGTCGTCGACCGCAACGACGCCCCGATCCGCGCGTACAAGGACGACGTTCTCGACATCCTCGGCAAGCAACCGCTGATCGATGTCCGCTCCCCGCAGGAGTACACGGGCGAGCGCACGCACATGCCCGACTACCCCGAGGAGGGCGCGCTGCGCGGTGGCCACATTCCCACCGCCCGCTCCATCCCATGGGGTAAGGCCGCACAGGACAGCGGGCGGTTCCGCAGCCGCGCCGAACTCGACGAGCTCTACGGGTTCCTCGGTGCCGATGACAAGACCGTCGTCTACTGCCGTATCGGTGAGCGCTCCAGCCACACCTGGTTCGTGCTGACGCATCTGCTGGGCAAGCCCGGCGTCCGCAACTACGACGGCTCGTGGACCGAGTGGGGCAACGCGGTGCGAGTGCCCGTCGCCGTCGGGGAAGAACCTGGCAAGGCGCCATGAGCATGCCGGCCGCACTGGCCGAAGTGGTTTCGGATTTCCAGGACGTTCATGGACAGGACAAGCTCGCCCTGCTGCTGGAGTTCGCCAACGAATTGCCCGCGCTGCCAGCCGATCTCGAAGAAGCGGCGATGGAGCCGGTGCCCGAGTGCCAGTCGCCGCTGTTCCTTCATGTCGACGCGGCCGACCGCGACGAGGTGCGGCTCTACTTCAGCGCGCCAGCCGAGGCGCCGACGACGCGGGGCTTCGCTGCGATCCTGGCGGCCGGACTGGACAAGCAGCCCCTCGACGACATCCTCGCCGTGCCCGATGACTTCTACTCCGACCTGGGGCTGGCGAAACTGATCAGCCCGCTGCGGCTGCGCGGCATGTCGGCGATGCTGGCGCGGATCAAGCGCCGGCTGCGCGAATCCTGATCAGAAGAACGGCAACTTGTACTTGCCGCTGTACTGCAACGCGTCCTTGTTCCGCTCGCCGATGACCTTCGCGGGCACCCCGCCGACGATGGCGAACGGTGGCACCTCCTTGTTCACCACCGAGTGCGCGGCGACCACGGCGCCCCGCCCGAGCAGGCTCGGCAGGATCATGGCGCGGCTGCCGATCCATACGTGATCGTCGATGACGATCGGGTCGGGCGGGTTGGGCGCCGGGACGAAGTTGGGGTGATTGATGTCGTGGCCGCCCGCAATGATCTGCGTGTCGCTGGCGATGACCACGTCGTCGCCGATCGCGATCCCTGCCCTGGCATCCAGCAGGCAACGGAACCCGATCGAGACGTTGTTTCCGATCACGATGTATTGGATCGACCAGACGCCGGTACCCCGGTTGATCGCGGTGCCCTTGCCGATCTTTGCCCCGAACAGCCGCAAATAGCTCAGCCGGATGAAGTGGAACGGGATGTAGGTGACGAAGCAGTTGTAGAAGTACGCCACGTACACGTCGCGAATCCGGTGAAAAAGGGTCTCGCCCTCGAGCTTGTAGTTGACGATGCGGCCGTCGGGCTCGGTCACCCACTCCATCCTCGGTGGGATGCGCACGTTCGGGTTGACTTGGCGCTTGCGGGCAATCAGTTCAGGGTCGGACGCTTGAGGTTCTACGAACAACAGTGCTCCCCTTAATAGCCTCAGCTAACTGCTGGATCAGCAGCCACCATAACTCCGGTGGCGGTCGAGGTTCCAAACACGCCGTGAATTTGCTCGCGTCGCGCCGCACCCGCGGGCGAGGCGGGCAGTCAAGCCCCTTAAACTGCGAGGCGCTACATTCTTAAAGACGTTTCTTAGAGAACATGCCGTCAGGGAGGCGAAGTGCCCAGTCACGCCAGCTCGAAGATCTCCAAGGTGCTTGTCGCCAACCGGGGAGAGATCGCGGTCCGAGTGATCCGGGCAGCCAAGGACGCCGGGCTCGGAAGCGTGGCCGTGTACGCCGAGCCCGACGCCGACGCGCCTCACGTACGGCTCGCCGATGAGGCCTTCGCGCTGGGCGGCCAGACCTCGGCCGAGTCCTACCTCGACTTCGCCAAGCTGCTCGACGCCGCCGAGAAGTCGGGCGCCAACGCGATCCACCCGGGCTACGGATTCCTTTCGGAGAACGCCGATTTCGCGCAGGCGGTGATCGACGCCGGCCTGATCTGGATCGGTCCGAGCCCGCAGTCGATCCGCGACCTCGGCGACAAGGTCACCGCCCGCCACATCGCCGCGCGGGCCCAGGCGCCGCTGGTGCCCGGCACACCCGATCCGGTCAAGGACGCCGACGAGGTGGTCGCGTTCGCCAAGGAGTACGGCGTGCCGGTCGCGATCAAGGCGGCATTCGGCGGCGGCGGCCGCGGTATGAAAGTGGCCCGCACCATTGAGGAAATCCCGGAGCTGTTCGAGTCGGCGACCCGTGAAGCCGTCGCCGCGTTCGGCCGCGGTGAGTGCTTTGTCGAGCGCTACCTGGACAAGCCGCGCCACGTCGAGGCGCAGGTCATCGCCGACCAGCACGGCAACGTCGTCGTTGCCGGTAC
>DATJIX010000234.1:0-5786 GCA_035492865.1 Mycobacterium sp.
CTCCTGGCGAAAGCCCGGCAGCACCGCGCGCAGCTGGTCGTCTGAGAAGCTGCGCGCGTTGCCGTAATAGCGCTCCTCGAGGGTCAGCGATCCCCGGTGCAGCAGGCTTTTGCCGCGCATGCCATCGGGTAGCGGCTTGGACGCCTTACCCAACGAGCGCCGCACCGGGCGGGGCAGATAGTCGAAAGGCCGCAGCGACAACGGTTCCCGGTAGATGGTGTAGCCGCCGAACAACTCGTCGGCGCCCTCGCCGGACAGCACCACCTTGACGTGCTTACGCGCCTCACGGGCGATGAAGTACAGCGGCACCAGCGCTGGATCGGCGACGGGTTCGTCCAGGTACCAGACGATTTCGGGCAGGGCGGCGACGAACTCGGCCTGACTGACCACCTTCGTGACATGCCGAGCGCCTATCGCCTCCGCCGAGGCCACCGCGACGTCGACCTCGGAGAAGCCCTCCCGTTCGAAGCCGGTGGTGAAGGTGATCAGCCGCGGGTTGTGGCGCATCGCAAGGGCGGCGATGGCTGTTGAGTCGATCCCGCCCGACAGGAAGGCGCCGACGGTGACGTCGGCTCGCATGTGCTTGGCGACGGAATCCTCGAGCACGGCGGTGATCTCGTCGTAGCGGCGCTGTTCGTTGCCGGATGCGAATGGCACGGCGGCGAACCGTGGGGTGAAGTAGCGAGTCACCTCGGGCGGCTGACCCGGCCGAACCCGGGCGTAGCTGCCGGACTCCAGCCGCCGGATACCGCGGTGCAGCGTCTCCGGTTCCGGTACGTACTGCAGCACGGTGTAGTGCTGCACGGCGCGATCGTCGATGCCGAGATCGATCCCGATGGCGCCCGCCAGGTCGAGGAGGCACTTCTTCTCGCTGCCGACCGCGGTTCCGCCGGTCCCCGTCGCCATGTAGAGCGGCTTGATGCCGAAAGGGTCACGCGCGCAGAACAGTTCCTGTTCGACGGTGTCCCACAGCGCGAACGCGAACATGCCCCGCAGCCGGGTCAGCGCGTCGGTGCCCCAGTGGTGGTAGGCGGCGACGATGGCTTCGCCGTCCCCGTCGGTGTGGAACACGGCGCCGAATTCGGCGCGCAGCGCCTCACGCAGTTCGAGGTAGTTGTAGATCTCGCCGTTGAACACCAGCACGTAGCGGTCAGGCGAGTCCGGCGGGCCCCAGCGCAACGGCTGATGGCTGTGCGCGATGTCGATGATCGACAGCCGGTTGAAACCCAGCACGACATGGTCGTCGGACCAGGTACCCGGCTCGTCGGGACCGCGGTGGCGCATGAGATGCGACGCCCCTGAAACGGCATCGACCAGCGCAGCGGAGACGTCAGCGGACGGGTCGGTCAGCAGGGCCAGGAGTCCGCACACCGCGCCAGTATGCCTAATCCCGGGAGTGTGTCGAGACCGGCACGTGGGGGTGGTCTACGCTGCGTAGTATTCGCCTAGCTTTACTGACTTCTAGGAGGCTCCAACGTGACACCGCGCGGGCTTCGGGTGGTTGCGTTGTCAGTCCTTTTGGGTGGCACGTCGGTGCTGCTCAGCGGGTGTAGCTGGTCTGAGGCGATCGGCCTCGGCTGGCCTGAGGGCATCACGCCGGAAGCGCATCTGAACCGCGAGCTGTGGGTCGGTTCCCTGATTGCTTCGTTGGTCGTCGGCGTCATCGTGTGGGGCCTCATCTTCTGGAGCTCGGCGTTCCACCGGCACAAGAAGGGCGACACCGAGTTGCCGCGCCAGTTCGGCTACAACATGCCGCTGGAGCTGGTGCTGACGGTCGTGCCGTTCCTGGTGATCTCGGTGCTCTTCTACTTCACCGTCGTGGTGCAGGAGAAGATCCTGCACAAGGACCCCAATCCCGAGGTCGTGATCGACGTCACCGCCTTCCAGTGGAACTGGAAGTTCGGCTACCAGAAGATCAACTTCGGCGACGGCACCTTCAGCTACGACGGCGCCGACCCGGCGCGCAAGGCGGCGATGGAGTCCAAGCCCGAGGGCAAGGACGCGCATGGCGAAGAGATCGTCGGCGCGGTCCGCGGCCTCAATCCCGAGGACCGCCAGTATCTGAACTTCGACAAGGTCGAGACGCTGGGCTCGTCCACCGAGATCCCAATCCTGGTGCTGCCCACCGGCAAGCGGATCGAGTTCCAGATCGCCTCGGCCGATGTGATCCACGCGTTCTGGGTGCCCGAGTTCTTGTTCAAGCGCGACGTGATGCCCGATCCACAGGCCAACCACTCCGACAACATCTTCCAGATCAGTGAGATCGAGAAGACCGGCGCGTTCGTCGGCCGCTGCGCAGAGATGTGCGGCACCTACCACTCGATGATGAACTTCGAGGTTCGCGTGGTGGAGCCCAACGACTTCAAGGCGTACCTGCAGCAGCGCATGGCGGGCAAGACCAACGCCGAGGCGCTGCAGGCCATCAACCAGCCGCCGACGGCGGTCACCACGCATCCGTTCGACACCCGCCGCGGTGAGCAGGTCGGCGTGCCACCTCAGGCCAGCAAGTAGGGACATCAGATGCACATCGAAGCGAGGCTGTTCGAGTTCCTGACCGCGTTCTTCGTGCTGTCGGCGGTGGTCTACGGCGTACTGACCGCCATGTTCCAGTACGGCGGTGTGGAGTGGGCCGGTGTGACCGCGCTGGTGCTGACGTCGGGCCTGACCCTGATCACGGGGACGTTCTTTCGGTTCGTCGCCCGCAGGCTCGACACCAGGCCCGAGGACTACGAGGACGCCGAGATCAGCGACGGCGCAGGTGAGCTCGGCTTCTACAGCCCGCACAGCTGGTGGCCGCTGTTCATCGCGCTGTCCGCGTCGGTCACCGCCGTCGGCGTCGCGCTGTGGCTGCCCTGGTTGATCGCGGCCGGTGTCTGCTTCGTGCTGTCGACGGCGGCGGGCCTGGTCTTCGAGTACTACACCGGCCCCGAAAAGCACTGACCTAAAAGGTCACAATCGGGACAACAGTTCGCCCGGGAACCGCGCTGTGGGAGTCGCTGCGCCGGTGGCTTTGGGTAGTGTTGCCGGGGCACGGTCAACCGCGCCGGTGAAGTTGTCGAGAAGGATAGGCGTAGATGAGCGGGCCGAATCCCCCAGGGCCTGAAGGGTCGGATTTCCCAGGCCAGGAGCCGGGCGACCAGCCCACGTCGAATCAGTCGTCAGCACCGCAGACCGGTGAGACCGAGATCTATTCGCAGGCCTATTCCGCCCCGGAATCCGAACAGTTCACCAGCGGCCCGTACGTGCCTGCCGAATCGTCGCTTTACGACTACGACAGTTACGAGCCTGCCGCCGAACTGGCCGAGCAGGAGAGCCCGCCGCGCTGGCCATGGGTCGTGGGTGTGGCGGCCATCGTCGCCGCCATCGCCTTGGTCGCATCGGTGTCGGTGCTGGTGACCCGCACCGACACGGACAACCTCGCGACGCCCGCGACCAGCACCACAACCCCGCCACCGGTCCAGGACGAAATCACCACGACGACTCCGCCCCCTCCACCTCCGCCGCCACCGCCCACCACGGAGGAGCCGCCTCCGCCTCCGCCGGAGACCGTGACGGTGACGCAGGAGCCCCCTCCGCCTCCGCCACCGGCCACCGAGGCGCCCCCGCCCCCGCCCGCGACCACCTCGGCCGCACCGCCGCCGCCTCCGACGACGCCTGCGGGGCCGCGGCAGGTCACCTACTCCGTGACGGGCACCAAGGCGCCCGGCGACATCATCACGGTGACCTACATCGACGCCTCTGGCCGCAGCCGCACGCAGCGCAACGTGTACATCCCGTGGTCGCTGACGGTGACACCGATCTCGCAGTCGGAGGTGGGCTCGGTACAGGCGTCGAGCCTGTTCCTGGTCAGCAGGCTCAACTGCTCGATCACGACGAGTGATGGCACGGTGCTCTCGTCGAACACCAACAACGCCGCGCAGACCAGCTGCTGATGCCTACAAACACACCGGCAGCGGACCGCACCGACCGCATCCTGCTTGGCGCATGCGCGGGGATCTGGCTCGTCGCGCTCGGCGCGGGCGTCGCCGCGACGGTCGCCCTTGTCGACCTGGGCACCGGGCACCCGCAGTCGTCGGGGGAGTCGGAGACACCGTGGCTGCTGTACGCGGTCATCGCGATCTCTGCGGCGGTCATCATCGGCGCAGTGCCGCTGCTGCTGCGGGCGCGCCGCGCCGCGGTAGAAGACGCGCCGCCTCCCACGCGTGCCCCCGTCCGTGCGGCACCGATCCATCCCGAGGCGCCGGTGCGCGGCGCTGAGGCGCCGACGGAGAAGATCCGGATCGGCGGATCGGCTGCCGCAGGTCCCGGCTATCCGACGCGTGAGGCGATCACGCCTGCACCAAATCCCTTGGCGGGGGCGGTAGATCAGCTTTGGCTGCGGTGCGCCGTGATCATCGCGATCGCCATGGGTGTCGCGATGGTGGCCATCGGTGTCGCCACCTATTTGATGGCCGTCGACCACAACACCGCGTCGTGGGCGTGCTACGTGCTCGCAGGGATCGTCACGGTCGGCATGCCCGCCATCCCGGTGTTCTTCTTCCGTCAGCTGCGCGCGTTGGTGGAGCCGGCTTAGTTCTCAGCGCCGTAGTTCTCAGCGCCGTCGTTCTCAGCGCCGTCGCGCGAACGTTCCGTACCGCTCGAATATTCTGCGAATTATCGAGCGGTACGGAACGTTCGGCGGGGATTGCTCAGTGGTGCCCGTTCGTCTCGCCGTTCGACGAGCCGTTGCGCTCCTGGTATTCGCGTAAAGCGGTGAGCGCCTTGCGCTCCGACGCGTGCTCGGCTTCGGTGATCGCCTCGTGTTCGGAGATCGGGTCGGCGGTCAGGAAGCTGCCGGTGCCCGGCGAGCCGGCGGAGCCCAGCTTGTTCATCCGCTTGGGCACCGCAGCGCCCTGGTATTCCAACGGAATTGGATGGCCGTGGTCGTCGACAGGTCCGAGCGGCTGGTGCAGCTCGATGTAGGCGCCGTGCGGCAGCCGCTTGATGATGCCGGTCTCGATACCGTGCTCGAGCACCGCGCGGTCGCTGCGCTGCAGTCCCACACACCACCGGTAGGTGATGTAGTAAACGATCGCCGGCAGCACGATCATGCCGATGCGGCCGATCCACGTGGTGGCGTTCAGCGAGATGTGGAACTTCCACGCGATCACGTCGTTCATCGCCGCCAGCGTCAGCACCATGTAGAAGGCGATCGCCATGGCGCCAATTGCGGTGCGCACCGGCACGTCTCGCGGCCGCTGCAGCAGATTGTGATGCGCGCGGTCGCCGGTCACCTTGGCCTCGATGAACGGGTAGGCGATCAGCAGCGTGAACACCAGGCCCATGATCAAAGCGACGGCGACGACGGCCGGAATGGTGTGGCCGAACGGGTAGAACTCCCACGCCGGCCAGATACGGGCCAGGCCCTCCGTCCACATCATGTAGAAGTCGGGCTGGCTGCCCGCCGACACTTGCGACGGTTTGTACGGGCCCAACTGCCAGATCGGGTTGATCTGCAACAGGCCGCCCATCAGGCCGAGGATGCCGGTGATGATCGCGAAGAACGCCCCGGACTTCACCGCGAACACCGGCATCACCCGCACGCCGACGACGTTCGTCTCGGTCTTGCCCGGTCCCGGGAAGTCGGTGTGCTTCTGGAACCACAGCATCGCGAGGTGGACACCGATGAGCGCCAGGATGATTCCCGGGATCAGCAGGATGTGCAGTGCGTACATCCTTGGCAGCAGGACGCCGTCGGCGGAGCATTGGTAGCCAAGGCCGCCGCACGGGAAGTCGCCGCCGAACAG
>DATJIX010000235.1:0-4680 GCA_035492865.1 Mycobacterium sp.
GCCGACGGGGCATTGCGCACGCTCGGCTTCGACGGCGACTTCGCCAAACTTCACAAGCTGACGGCGGCGCGGCTGGGGTTTGCCGATACAGTCCAGGTGTGACCGAATACCAGACCATCAAGTTCGAGCCGTCCGGGCCCATCACGCGGATCACCCTGAACCGGCCCGACGCCGCAAACGGCATGAACGACACCATGACTCGGGAACTCGCCGATGCCGCCAAACGCTGTGACACGCCTGCCACCAAGGTGGTGGTGATCACCGGATCCGGCCGATTCTTCTGCGCGGGAGGCGATCTCAAGTCGTTCGCGGCGGCCGAGACTCGGGGCCCATTCATCAAGGGCGTCGCCGACGACCTGCACCGGGCGATCTCCACCTTCGCGCGGATGGACGCCGTCGTGATCACGTCGGTCAACGGCACCGCAGCAGGCGCCGGCTTCTCGCTCGCGGTCACCGGCGACCTTGTGCTCGCGGCGGAGTCCGCGTCGTTCACCATGGCCTACACCCGCGCGGGGCTGAGCCCCGACGGCAGCTCGTCGTACTACCTGCCGCGGCTCATCGGCATCACCAAGACCAAGGAACTGATGCTGACCAACCGGACGCTGACCGCGCCTGACGCGTCGCAGTGGGGACTGGTCACCGAGGTGGTGCCCGACGCCGAACTGGCCGCCCGCACCGATAAGCTGGCCGACCAAATGGCCGCCACCGCAAAGGGATCCAACGGCGGGGTGAAGAACCTTCTGCTGTCGACGTTCTCCAGTGGGCTGGAGGAGCAGATGGAACTCGAGGGCCGGCTGATCGCGGGCCTTGCCGATTCCGCCGATGGCCGCGAGGGCATCGACGCATTCCTTGCCAAGCGGAAAGCGGAGTTCGCCTAGACCCGATTAGAAGGAGTGCTCCTCGGCGGGGAACGTCCCGCTGGCCACCTCGTTAGCGTATTGCGTTGCGGCGCTGCGCAGTTCGCTAGCGACGTCACCGAAACGCTTGACGAACTTGGCAGTCTTGCCGCTCGTCATGCCCGCCATGTCCTGCCAGACAAGCACCTGCGCATCGCAGTTGGGCCCTGCGCCGATGCCGACGGTCGGGATGGTCAGCTTGCCGGTGATCTGAGTGGCCAGTTCGGCGGGCACCATCTCCAGAACCACCGCGACTGCGCCCGCTTCCTGCACGGCGATCGCGTCGTGGATGGTCTGCTCGGCGGCATCGCCGCGGCCCTGCACACGGAATCCGCCGAGGCCGTTCACGCTCTGGGGGGTGAAGCCGATGTGGGCCACCACCGGGATGCCGGCCTGGGTGAGGATCGCGATCTGATCGGCGACGCGCTCGCCGCCTTCCAGCTTCACGGCGTGCGCACCGGTCTCCTTCAGGAACCGGGTTGCGGTGGCCAGCGCCTGCTGCGGGCCCGCCTCATAGCTGCCGAACGGCATGTCCGCGATCACCAGCGCATGCGGTGCGCCTCGCACCACGCCGCGCACTAGTGGAATCAGCTCATCGATGGTCACCGGCACGGTGGTGTCGTAGCCGTAGACGACGTTGGCGGCGGAATCGCCGACCAGCAGCACCGGAATCTCGGCGTCATCGAAGACGCGGGCGGTGGAGTAGTCGTAGGCCGTCAGCATGGCCCACTTGTGGCCTTCTGACTTCCACTTCAGCAGGTGATGGGTACGAACTTTGGTACGCGACTTGGAATCGGCAGCACCGTAAACAGTCTGCTCAGACATCGTTGTCCTTTATAGGTTCGTCGGGTCGATCCTCGTGGCCCTTTGGGTCCCCGGGTTCGTCTGACATCCACCAGTCTGCCACCCCGTCACAAGAACCTGAACTTCAGGTTAAGTGGATTTCCTCACACTACGATCGGCGGCATGCAACGGCTCAGCGGACTCGACGCCAGTTTCCTATATCTCGAAACCGCAAAACAGCCGTTGCATGTGTGCTCGATTCTCGAACTGGACACCTCGACCATGCCAGGGGGGTACACGTTCGACCGCCTGAAAGACGCACTGAACCTGCGCATCAAGGCGATGCCGCAGTTCCGCGAGAAGCTCGCCGACAGCCGGTTCAACCCCGACCATCCGGTATGGGTGGACGACAAGGACTTTGACGTCGACCGGCACCTGCACCGCATCGGTCTGCCATCGCCGGGTGGCAGGCACGAGCTGGCCGAAATCTGCGGCCACATCGCGTCGCTGCCGCTGGATCGCAGCAGGCCGCTGTGGGAGACATGGGTGATCGAGAACGTCGCGGGCACCGATGCGCACGAGGGCGGCCGGCTGGCGATCATCACCAAGATGCACCACGCCGGCATCGACGGCGTCACCGGCGCCAACCTGATGTCCACGCTGTGCAGCACCGAGCCGGATGCACCGGCACCCGACCCGGTCGAGGGTGTCGGCGATGCCAGCAGCCTCGAGATCGCGGTCAGCGGCGCCGTCAAATTCGTCACCCGGCCGTTGCGGCTGGTCAACGTGGTGCCGACCACCCTGTCGTCGGTGGTGGACACCATCAAACGGGCCCGCAGCGGGCTGGCGATGGCCGCGCCGTTCGCGGCGCCGAAGACCGCGTTCAACGCCAACGTCACCGGCCACCGCAACATCGCGTTCGCGCAACTGGATCTCGAGGACATCAAGACGGTGAAGGACCATTTCGGCGTCAAGGTGAACGACGTCGTGATGGCGTTGGTGTCCGGAGTGCTTCGCAAGTTCCTCGCCGACCGCGGCGAGCTGCCCGACAACTCGTTGGTCGCGATGGTTCCCGTGTCGGTGCACGAGAAGTCCGATCGGCCGGGCCGCAACCAGGTGTCGGGCATGTTCTCCAAGCTGGAGACCCACATCGACGATCCCGCCGAACGGCTGAAGTCGATTGCAGAGGCGAATTCTGTTGCCAAGCAACATAGTTCGGCAATCGGTGCGACGCTGCTTCAGGACTGGTCGCAGTTCGCCGCGCCCGCGGTGTTCGGGATCGCGATGCGCGTCTACGCCAGCAGCCGGCTGACCGAGGCGCGGCCGGTGCACAACTTGGTCATCTCCAATGTGCCAGGCCCGCAGGTGCCGCTGTACTTCCTCGGCAGCGAGGTCAAGGCGATGTACCCACTCGGCCCGATCTTCCACGGCTCGGGCCTCAACATCACCGTGATGTCGCTGACCGGCAAGCTCGACGTCGGCATCGTGTCGTGCCCCGAGTTGCTGCCCGACCTGTGGGATATGGCCGACGACTTCGAAGTGGCGCTGAACGAGCTGCTCGCCGCCACGAAGTAGCTCGGGAAACCAGGCCTTGCCAGCGCCGATAGGTTGCCATGGCAGCATGTGGAGCCATGAACCTCAAGATCGGGGTCCTCGCGACCATCGCTGCCCTGCTGCTGGGCGGGTGCAGCACCATGGTCGAGGGGCGCGCTGTCATTGCGGCGCCCCGGCCGGGCACTCCGATCCAGTGGGCGCCGTGTAAGGCCGCCTCGTCGCAGGAGACCCGCATCCCCGCCGGCGCCGAGTGCGGCATGCTTTCGGTGCCCGTCGACTACTCCAGGCCCGACAGCGACGTCACCCAGATCGCGATGATCCGCTTCAAGGCGACCGGTCAGAAGATCGGCTCATTGGTCATCAACCCCGGCGGTCCCGGTGAATCCGGCGTCGAGGCCGCGGCGTCCATGGTGCCGACGCTGCCGTCATCGGTTCGCGAGAAGTTCGACCTCGTCGGCTTCGATCCGCGCGGGGTGGCCAACTCCGTGCCCGCGGCGTGGTGCAACTCCGATGAGGACAACGACCGGCTGCGCGCCGATCCGATCGTGGACTACACGCAGGCGGGCGTCGACCACATCGAGAAGGAGAACAAGGAGTTCGTCTCGCGCTGCGTCGACAAATCTGGCAAGGAGTTTCTGGCCAACCTCGGAACAGCCAATGTGGCAAAGGATCTCGAAGGTATCCGCGTCGCGCTCGGCGACGACAAACTGACCTATCTCGGCTACTCGTACGGCACCAGGATCGGGGCGCTCTACGCAGAGGCCTATCCCGAGAAGGTTCGCGCGATGATCCTCGACGGTGCTGTCGATCCCAACGCCGATCAGATCGAGGAGGAGATCCGCCAGGCCGCCGCATTCCAGAAGGCGTTCGACAACTTCGCGGCCGACTGCGCACAGAGCCCCGACTGCCCGCTTGGCACCGATCCGACCAAGGCCGTCGACGTGTACAAGAGCCTGGTCGAGCCGTTGGTCCAGCACCCGGCGAAGACGAGGGATCCCCGTGGGCTGAGCTACAGCGACGCGATCGTCGGGACGATCCTGCCGCTGTACTCACCGAATCTGTGGCGTCATCTCACTCAGGCCCTGTCCGAACTGCAAGGGGGCCAGGGCGACACCATGCTCGCGATGGCCGACCTCTACATGGGTCGCGATGCCAAGGGGCACTACAACAACTCCACCGACGTCCGGGTCGCGGTCAACTGCATGGACAAGCCGCACATCACCGACCGCGCCAAGGTGGTCGACGAGGACCGGCGGACCCGCGAGGCCGCGCCGTTCATGAGCTACGGCCACTTCACCGGCCTTGCGCCCCTTGACGCGTGCGCGTTCTGGCCCATCCCCGCGACCGGCGATCAGCACGAGATCAAGGTGACCGGCCTGCCGCCGATTCTCGTGGTGTCGACGACCAACGACCCGGCCACGCCGTACAAGGCCGGTGTCGACCTGGC
>DATJIX010000236.1:0-8614 GCA_035492865.1 Mycobacterium sp.
GTCTTTCACCGAAGCAGGCTCGCCCTCTTCGCCGTTCGCAACGACCACCGTCTCTGAGCCCCGCCGAGCGGCGTCGCGCACCGTGGCCAGCTTGGTGCCCAGCGGAAAGGCGGCGCCCCCGCGTCCGAGCAGGCCCGCGAGATCGACCTGCTCCAACAGCGCATCGGCGTCGTCGAGCGGCCGGTAGCCGCCGTCGGCGGGGCGCAGCAGTCGCGGTTCAGAGTTCGGCAAGGCGGTGACGCGGAGCTCGGTGGCGGTGGAGGTCATGGCTGGCCCTTTCGGCCCGCGGATAGGCTGAGCGACATGAGGACTGCCGTAGTGCGCGTCGGTGTCGACCGCGCAGGCGAGCTCGGGCCCGCGCAGTTACGCGACGGCATGGCGCTCCTCCGCGAGTTGGCCACAGCGGCGGGGTTCGACGTGGTGGACAACGATCTGGCCGGTCTGCCGCCGCAGCGCCGCGAGGTGGAATTGCTCAAGGCCGGTGACGATCCCGTCGAACTCGAGAGGCGGGCAGTCGAGTTGTGCGCCAATGCGTTCGGCACCACACCCACGCCGGGCGTGCTCACATTCATCAGCCGCGGCACCGACGACGACGCCCACGGTGTGCTGGCCGGATTGGGCCTGACCGGTGACATCGAACGCGTGGCCGGCGAAGAAGGGTGGGACGTGGTGCACGTGACGTTGCGTAAAGCCGACCTCGAGCGCGTCCCCGAGAGCCGTGTGCATACGGCACTCGAAGCGTCGCTCAACTGTGAAGTCCGGATCCGCACTATCTAGCCGTCCAGGAACTTCAGGATCGAGGGTGCGGCCTGCACCCACGTGTCGAACATGTTGAAGTGATTGACCTTCCCCTGCGCGTTGTCCTTCGCCGCTTGCTCCCACGCGTCCTCCGGCCATGGCGGGTCGATGAGTTCGGATCCCTTGATCAGGCAGCTCACCTCGAGCGACGTGCGCTTCGGGTGATCCCAGTCGTCCTCGCCGCCGCGGATGATCAGCGTAGGCACCTTGATGTTGCCGAACATCTCGTCTTCGACACCGGGAATCGTTTGGCCGGGCTTTGACACGAACGCGTTCAGCCAGCGCATCATCACCTTGACGAATTCGTCGGGATCGAACGCCAGCAGCCGCGCTTCGTTGTCCGGATTCTCGGCGATGCGTTCCTTCCACTCCCTCAGGTGCAGAAGGCCTTCCATCCCCATGGTGAGAACCGGCCGAATGTTCGGCGTGATGTAGTGCGCCCCGAGCACAAAGGTGCCGTACACACCGCCGACGATGTTCCACACCACGAGCTTTGTGGCTATCTCGGGGTACAGCATGATCGTCAGCATGGAGTCCCTGGCACCGCCTGAGCCGCCGGCGATGATGCACGGGCCAATGCCCAATTCGGTGACCAGCGCGTGCAGTGTTTCTGCCCGCATGTGCGATTCGGACTGCCCGTAGAACTGCACATCGGACTTACCGCAGTTGGGCCGGTCCCACAACACGACCCGGTAGCCGCCGTCGACCAGTGCCTGTGCCAGCGGCCGCAAGCCGGGGATGTCCTTGCTGAATCGCCCACCTGGTGTCAGGACTATGAAATCGCCTGATTCACCGAGGATCTCGTAGACGACCTTGCCGCCCTTGTACTCGAAGATCTTCTCACTTGTCGTCATGCCTGCACCAACACCTCTTTGCCGACCACGCGAACGGGATATGTGCGAATGCTCCACTCGGGTTTGACGGCGGTGGTCCCGGTGGCCAGTTCGAAACCCCATTGGTGCCAGGGGCAGTAGATGAACTCGAGATCGCGGACCATGACGGCGTCACCGGGCACATCCTCGTCGACGATCGTGCGGCCGCGGGCGCGTCCCGAGCACAGCGGACCACCCTCGTGTGGACAGTAGTTCGCGATCGCGTAGAACGTGCCGTTGACGTTGTACACGCCGACCCCGTGGCGTCCGATCGGGACGAGTTTGTGTGTGCCGGGCGGGATCTCGTCGACCGTGGCGACCACGTGCTCACGCCCCTGCGCCAGCCGGGGCGGTTTGGTTTCTTCGGCCACTCTCAGAACACCCGTACCTGGCCCTCGAGGGCCGGAACCGTCTCTGGCAGGTGATAGGTGGCGATGCCGTTGCGGAACATCACCGCCTCGCGCGCATGCTCGGGCAGATGCTTGACCAGCCAGCGCGGATCGTCGAACGTCCAGTGCGGGTAATCCGAGGAGAACAGCAGGATCTTCTCGCACTCCATCCACTCGAACGCACGAGTCAGTTCCGTCTTGTCCTCGGGGTAGTCCAGCGGCTGGGTGGTGAACTTGATGTGGTCCTTGACGTACTCCGACGGCTTGCGCTTGATGTCGACCCAGTTCTTCCGTGCCTCGTAGATGGCATCCATTCGCCACATCAGCGGCAGGATCCACGTGAAGGCGTGCTCCACCAACACGATTCGCAGGGTCGGGAAGCGGTCGAAGACCCCGTCGAAGATCAGGCTCATCACCTGGTTCGCCGCCAGCAGCGAGTAGGTGACCATGAAATCGTGGTTGTAGCTGGGGAATCCGACCGGCGGGATGGGCAGTTCCTCGTGATGTCCGCGGGACAGGTGGCAGCTCACCGTGATGTCGTGTTTGGTGGCCGCCGCCCAGATCGGGTCGTACCTCGGGTCGCCCCACGACGGACGCGGCTCGGCCTTGATCAGGATCTGGCCCATGTAGGGATGCCCGGCCCAGCGTTCGATCTCGCGGGCGGAATCTTCTGGCGCCTCGATCGCGACGCAGATGGAGCCGCGCCACCGCTCATGCCAGTTGTTGTGGCTGTCCAGCCAGTGGTTGTCCTGCCAGTCGTTGAGCGCACAGCTCATCGCGTGGTTCACCTCGGGGAAGCGCGCCGGATAGGCGGCGGGCTCGAGGATGGCGATGTCGGCGCCTGCCTCCATGATCAGCTGCTTGAACGCCAGGTCGGGATCGCTGCCCGCGAACTCGCCGTCGGCGGGGAAGGTGTCCGCCCGCATCGCGTAGGCGTGTGCGTAGTCCGGTGCGTCGTAATAGATCTGGTCGCCGATCTTGCGCGGCAGGAAGTACTTGCTGCGCCACGGCTCCGGGATGTACTGCGCCAACACCCCGCTCTTGGGCACCGGATGCACATCGGAGTCGACGCAGCGAACGGCGATGCGTTCGGCGGCGGGTTTCCGCTCTGTCACTGTGACCGTCATCGTGGTCTCCCTTGATCGCAGGCTGTCTTCTACTGTGCGCTGACGCCGGCCCCGACGTCTATGCCGTACAGCTGCGCGGCGTTTCGCCAGCACAGCTTGTCGCGCTGTTCGTCGGAGAAGGTGGCTGGCACCGTGAGCTCGTTGAGCTGCCAGTGCGGATAGCTCGACCCGTACATGACCATGTCGTCCTTGCCGGTGAAGCCGGACCACTCACCGGCGAATTCGGTGTCGCCGGGTCCGTCCATGGCGCCCTGGATGAAGTACGTGTGACCCGGTAGGTAGTCGCTGGGCATCTTCGGTGCCCACGGCGTCTGCTCGAGATGCGGACGCCCGAAACAATCCATCCGCCAGATGAACGGCGTCAGCAGGTCGGCGGCCCCGTCCGCCCACACGAACTTCAACGAGGGCATCCTCTCGAATACCCCTTCGGCGATCATGTTCATCAGGTGATACAGGTAGTTCAGCGCCATGAAGCTGACGTAATGCTCATACGTCCGGGGAACCCCGGACGGCGTCGGCGCGAACGACAGGCCCGCGCCCACCTCGATGTGCACCGAGACCGGCAGGTTGGCTTCGACCGCCGCTTCCCACAACGGCCAGTACTGCGGCTTGCCGTACACCTCACGCGACTGCAGTGGAACCCCGACCTGCACCACGCGCGGGTGGTCCTTGTACTTCGCGATCTCGCGCAGTGCGCCTGCGACGTCGTCGGGATTGACCCGGATGGTGCCGCGGAACCGGTCGGCGTACGGGTTGTCCTCCAGCCAGCGCGACACCATCATCTCGTTGTGCGCCGCGGCGATCGCGGTGCCGAGGTGCCGGTCGGGCATGATGCCCCTGGTCATCGGGTGCAGGATCGCGATGTCGGTGCCGCGCTCATCGAACAGTTGGCCGCCGACGAACTCCGGGTCCGATCCGGGATAGCGGCGCTCGCCCTCGGTGTTCGGGGCGTATTCGCCGCCGGGTGCGCCGTACCAGTCCATCTCGTAATCGGGGAAGCCGCGGCTCTTGAACGGCTCGCGCAGGAAGCTGCGCAGGTCTTTGTTCGACTTGCTGAAGATGTGCACGCTGGCATCGATGACGGGGGTCTTGAAACCAGACGGGGTCCCGTCTCCTATATGCATCGCCAAAGCTGTCCTCCGATGTCATCCGGCCGACGTGAGCGCAGTTGGGCGCTGCGCGAAACGCGCCGGATCCTCTCAGTGTAAAGCGTAGTTCTTCAATAGCAAGAATCTAGTTCTCAGCGAATCGCTTACCTCTGCGCAGGTCAGGGTGTGTGCTGGTCAGTCGCATGGCGTCCGGGTCATGAAACGTGGTAGTCGAATCCAGAGAACGGTTACAGCATCTAAGGAGAATGTTATTCTCGTTGGGATGCGCCGCGGCGCGATGAGGTCCCCGGGAGGCTTTAGGTGTTACTGGAGTTCGATGCCGATCAGCGGCTGTGGCAGGAGACCGTCCGCGACGCCGTGGCCAAGCAGTGCCCGCCGACGCTGGTGCGCGGCGTGGCCGAAGACGGCGACGATCCGACACCGCTGTGGCAGACCTACGTCGACGCCGGCTGGACGGAGCTCGCGGACGCCGAGCACGCAGTCGAGCTCGCGATCGTGCTCGAGGAACTCGGTCGTGCCACCGACCCGACGCCGTATCTGGCGACGCTGACCCAGTACGCGCCGCTCGCCGGGGATCGCTTCGATCCCCAGCAGGCGGGCACGGCGGTGTACGGCGGGGTGACCGCCCGCCGCGACGCCGACGGCTGGGTGCTGGACGGTACGGCGCATCACGTTCTCGACGGCGACCGTGCCCAGCGGCTCGCGGTTGTCACCGAGGCCGGGGTCTTCCTCGTCGACGCGGGGGTGGCGGTCGTGCGGCGCAGCCCGGTGTTCGACCCGGTGCTGCACATCGCCGAGGTGTCATTCTCGGGTGTGCACGTACCGGATTCCGACCGCGTGCATGTCGATGCCGACAAGGCCCGGCATGTCGCGCTCGCAGGGATGGCCATCACCACAGTCGGTGCGTGCCAGCGCATCCTGGACCTGGTGCTCGAGCATGTGAAGCAGCGTCAGCAGTTCGGCGTCGCGATCGGGTCGTTTCAGGCCGTCCAGCACAAGGCCGTCGACATGCACGTCGCAACGGAGCGCGCCCGCGCGTTGTCTTACTTTGCCGCGCTGACCATTTCGGCCGACGATCCACGCCGTCGGCTGGCGGCGGCGATGGCCAAGGCGGCCGCCGGGGAGTGTCAGGCGGTGGTGTTCCGGCACGGCCTGCAGTTGTTCGGCGCCATGGGGTTCACGTGGGAGAACGACTTGCAGTTCGCGCTCAAGCGCGCCAAGGCCGGCGAGTTGCTGCTTGGCGGCGCGGCCGAGCATCGCGCGATCATCGCGGAGGAATACGGGGCTTTTCATGCAGCTGACTTTTGATTCCGACGTCGAGGAGTTCCGCGCCGAGTTCGCGGCGTTCCTCGACGAAAACCTGCCGTCGGAGACGCAGACGCTGGAGCGGCCGCGGTCCGTCTCGCACATGCCGCAGTGGGCGCGCGACTGGCAGCGGCTGCTGTTCGACAACGGATGGCTGCTGCCTGCTCAGCCACCCGAGTTCGGCGGCCGCAACGCCACCGTGCTCCAGCAGTACGTCCATCTGGACGAACTGTGCAGGCGCAGGATCTATCACAGCTTCAACCCGCAGGGCGTCAACATCATTGCGGCGTCGCTGCTTTCGTTCGGATCCGACGAGCAGAAGCACCGATGGGCGGTCCCGGTTCTGCGGGGTGAGCTCACCGCGTCGCTCGGCATGAGCGAGCCAAGCGCAGGATCCGATCTCGCATCGCTGCGCACCCGCGCCGCCCTCGACGGCGACCACTTCGTCGTCAACGGCCAGAAAGTGTGGACGTCGGGCGCCCACGATGCCGACTTCCTTCTCGCGTTCGTGCGCACCGACCCGGACGCGCCCAAGCACAAGGGCATCAGCGCGCTGATCATTCCCACCGATACTCCCGGCGTGGTGTGTCGGCCCTTCGCCGACATGACCGGCGAGGAGAACAAGGACTTCAACGAGGTGTTCTTCACCGACGCCCGAGTCCCTGCCGAGAATCTGGTCGGCCCGCTGAACGGCGGGTGGGGCGTGGCCAACGGCTCGCTCGGCCACGAGCGCACGATGATGTGGCTGGGTTTCGCCGACCGGATCGACAACATGATCGCCGACTTCCGGCCACACGGTGAACTCCAGCGCGATCAATACGCGACGACGATCATGGATTACGTGGCACTGCGAGCGATGGGTTCTGCCGCACTGGCTAGGGCCGCACGTGGCGAAATGGATACCGCGTCGGTGTCGGTGCTCAAGTTGTTCGGCTCGGAAGCCGAACGCCAGGCGTTCGAGAACGCGCTGACCGCGGCGGGACCCGATGGGCTGACCCATCCGTCCACCACGGGTCCCTACGAGCACATGAACCTGGACCACTACTTCGCGAGCTGGTTCGAGCGCTACGCCCGCAGCTTCGGCGGCACGATCGCGGGCGGCACGTCGGAGATCCAGCGCAATATCGTCGCCACCCAGGTGCTGGGCTTGCCGCGGCGCTGAGTCAGGTGACCGACACCCTCGCCATCGACCGGCCCCGGCCCGGAGTCGTTGTCCTGCAACTGAACCGGCCCAAGGCGCTCAACGCGATCAACGAGCAAATGCGTGACGAGCTGGCGCAGACGTTCGCCACGATTGGCGGCGACCCGTCGGTACACGCGGTCGTGCTCACCGGCGCTGGCCGCGGGTTCTGTTCCGGTATCGATGTGCGCAACTTCGGGCCGATACCGCTCGAGGCGACGGACCCGGCCATCGACAGGCTGCGGTTCCAGGAGGCTATGGCCGCTCTGCCGCAGGCGATTTGGGACCTTCCGCAGCCGGTCATCGCCGCGGTCAACGGGCCCTGTGTCGGAGCCGGATTCGCGCTGTGCCTGGCGTCCGACATCCGGATCTGCTCGACGGCGGCGACGTTCGGCAACGGCGCGATTCTGCTCGGACTGTCCGGGGCCGAGATGGGCATGAGTTATCACCTGCCGCGGATTGTCGGGACGAGCGTGGCCGCCGACTGGATGCTCACCGGCAGGACGGTGTCCGCGGCCGAGGCCGACCGGCGCGGCCTGGTCAGCGAGCTGGTCGAACCGGACCGTCTGGTGGATCGGGCCCTCGAACTGGCCGCGGGTATCGCGGAATTGGCGCCGCTGGGGGTGCGACTGACGAAGCGGGCACTCCAGGTCAACACCGATGCAGCCGGACCCGGCGCGGCGATGGAACTGGAGAACCGCAACCAGGTACTCACTCACGCCACCGATGAGGCAGCGGACCGACGGAAGCGCTGACAGGAGACGACAATGGCGTGGGACTTCTCGACAGACTCCGAGTGGGCGAAGCAACTCGCGTGGGTGGACGATTTCGTGCGGTCGGAATGCGAGCCGATCGATCTGATCGTCAAGGAGTCACACGATCTCAACGATCCGGTGCGTCAGGCGTTGATTCCGCCCCTGCAGAAGATCGTCAAGGAGCGCGGCCTGTGGGCCACTCACCTGGGTCCGCACCTGGGCGGTCCCGGCTATGGACAGGTGAAACTCGCACTACTGAACGAGATTCTGGGCCGGTCCGAATGCGCGCCGATCGTGTTCGGTTCCCAGGCCCCGGACTCGGGCAACAGTGAGATCCTCGCGCACTACGGCACGCCCGAGCTGAAGAAGCGGTACCTGGAGCCGCTGTTGGACAACCGCATCGTGTCCTGCTTCTCGATGACCGAGCCGCAGGGCGGCGCCGACCCCAAGGTGTTCACCACCACCGCGACGCAGGACGGCGATCACTGGATCATCAACGGCGAGAAGTGGTTTTCGTCGTTCGCGTCGATGGCATCGGTCATCATCGTGATGGCGATGACCGACCCGGATGCGCCCCCCTACGAGCGGTATTCGATGTTCGTGGTGCCGGGGGAGACGCCGGGCATCAACGTGCTGCGCGACGTCGGGCTCGGTCATCAGCCGCTCGGTGGCGGTCGGGAGGGCTACGTCCGCTACGAAAACGTCCGCGTCCCTGCGGATCACATGCTCGGTCCGCGCGGCGGAGCGTTCGTGGTCGCGCAAACCCGGTTGGGCGGCGGCCGGATCCATCACGCCATGCGGACGGTCGGTCTGGTCCGGCGCATTTACGACATGATCTGTGAGCGGGCGGTCTCGCGGTACACCCAGGGCGCGTTGCTGTCCGACAAGCAGTTGGTGCAGGAGATGGTCGCCGACTCGTGGATGGAGATCGAGGCATTCCGCCTGCTCACCCTGCAAACGGCGTGGAAGATCGATCAGCACAACGACTACAAGGCCGTTCGTGCGGACATCTCGGCGGTCAAGGCGATGATGCAGAAGGTGCTGCACGATGTGTCGGCGCGCGCGTTGCAACTGCACGG
>DATJIX010000237.1:0-37770 GCA_035492865.1 Mycobacterium sp.
CTGCGCGCCCTGTTCGGCCACCGGCACCGGCGATTGCAGCGGCACTTCGCTACGTCCTAGCGACACGAGCGAACTCGAATGACGCCGTGGCCGTTGTTTGCGGTGCACAATCGAAGCCATGGCTGACATCGGCGTTTCGGCCCAGAAGTCACCGCTGGACCACGTCTCCAAGGCCATCATCGACGCACTGCAGCAAGACGGGCGCCGGTCGTACTCGGCTATCGCCGATCAAGTCGGCATTTCCGAAGGCGCCGTGCGGCAGCGGGTGCAACGGCTGATGAGCACCGGCGTGATGCAGATCGTGGCCGTCACCGACCCGACCGAACTCGGCTTCGGGCGCGAGGCGATGATCGGAATCTGCTGCTCAGGCGACAGCATGCGGGTCGCAGAACAGCTGACCACGATCGACGCGGTCAACTATGTGGTGCTGACAGCGGGCCGGTTCGACGTCGTGGTCGAGGTGGTGTGCGAGGACGACGCGCACCTGCTGAACGTGCTCAACACCAAGATCCGGTCGCTTCCTGGTGTTCACCTCGCCGAGACACTCGTCTATCTGAAAACGCTCAAACAGCAATACAACTGGGGAACCCGGTAGACCTGCGGCGTAGGGCGCACTTTACAGCGTTTCCCCAGGTCGTGATCCGCTGCGAAACATACCGGCCAACGCATAGGTAGCTTCGACGCAAAAGTTTGCGCAGATACCGGCCGCCGCTCGACCTATACACCCAGCAGTCCCAGCTCACGTGCCCTGCGCACGGCGTCTCGCCGCTTGGTGACGTCCAGCTTGGTCAGGATCGCCGAGACGTGATGGTCGACGGTCTTGACCGACAGGTACAGCCGCTCAGCGAGTTCCGCATTGGTCAAGCCGTCGTCGAGCAGGCGCAGCACCTCGGTCTGGCGCGTGGTCAGCCCGGCGGGGTTGGCCAACGTGGCGGCGCGCCGACGGGCAGGCACCACCGAGATGCCCTGCGACCGCAAGTCACGGCGAACCTTCGCGGCCACCGCGTCGGCGCCAAGGCGATCAAGGATGTCCAGTGCACGCGCGGCCAGTGCCGTGTCGCCGGAGTCGACGAGTGCGAGCGCGGCGTCATACGGCATCGATCGATGGTGGAAGTCGTCGGCGGCCGCCTCGTGGGCCCCTTCGAGCTGTAGTCGGTACGGTTCGGCGACCCCGACGACGTCGACAGCGTCGCCGAGTCGTCGAAGCCACACCGCCAACTCCCCACGCGACCATTCAAGGCCGGTGACCGGACCGCTGGTCAACAGGTCGCGGCATTGCGGGATTCGGTCGTCGGATTCGCCTGTGAGCCAAGAAAGTTCGACGATCGCGGCCGCGACGGGCAACATGCGTATCGGTTCGGCGAACCGGCACGCCAGTGTCCACGCGTCGTCGAGGCACGAGCTGACACTGCCGTTCTTGCGCATCTCCACCACGGCGCGGATCAGCGACGGCCACGTCCTGGCCAGCGGCGCACTCGGGAACTCCAGCAGTCGGTCCGCGTCTGCGGCCGCGTCGTCCCACTCGCCGACCATCAGCTGCAGCCTTGCCCGCGAACCCATTTGCCACACTCGACAGATCGGAAGGTCGTGTTCGTGCATGAGCGGGATGCTGACGTCGAGCATCTCGGCCGCGACATCCAGCCTGCGCTGCTCGACGTCGAAGTAGGTGATGTTGCTCCAGCCACCGGAATACAACTCGTCGATGTGCTTCGGTGCCGAGTTGAGGATCGACATGATCTCGTCGCGCCCCGCGTCGTCACCGGTGAGGACGACACCGTAGTTCTCGATAAGCCGAACCCGGATCGCCAGGTCGGAATCGCCTGTGGTTTCCGCGATCTCACGAGCGCGGGCGGTCAACGTCTTGGCGGTGTCGAGATCAGTGGCCTGCACGGCGAGGTAGGCCTGCATCGCGAACGCGTGGCCGAGCTGCACGAGTTGCGTTGCGTCGTCGACGTCGGCATCGAGCACCGACATCGCTTGTGCGGCATGCCCCTCGGCCTGCCCGCGGTCGGCGTTGTACCACTGGTAGACGGCCAGCGAGTGGTGGTTTGCGCTGACCGCCGCCGACTGGCCAAGCTGCTGCCGAATCCGCATTGCGCGGCGACAGGCTGCGATCGCGTCGGCCAACCGGTCCGTCAGGTAGAACTCCCACGCGAGCTGTTCGAGCAGTGCGGCTTCGGTCTCCGCCTCCAGCGGACCGCCCTGCTCGAGCGCGATGGTGAAGAAGTCGGTGGACTGAGTGTGTGCACCAGAGCGAGCCGCTGTGGCACCGGCCTCGCTCGCATAGCGCCGGGTCCGGTCGACATCACGGGCGCCCAGCGCGTGATGGGTCAACACCGCCGGATCGACGTGCCCCGTCGCCTCATACGCGTCGATCAGCCGCCGATGAAGCCGCGGTTCGGCACCCGGCGGGATGACGCTGCGGATCGCCAGCCGGCACAGATCGTGGCGGAACCCGACACCGCGCGGGCTCCTTCGGATGAGACCGGCTTCGGCCAGCGCGCGTGACGCCGGAAGCGTCACCCCGAGGTCGGCGAGCAGATAGTCGGGGATCACCCCGGGCGAGCAGGTCAGCAGGTTCAGAAGATCCCACGCCGCGGGGTCGAGGCCGGACGTGCGCGCCAAGACCGCGTCCCGCACGGTGGTGGGCAGGTCATCGCCGTGATGGTCGAGCATCTCGCAGACGAAGAACGCGTTGCCCGCGGTCACGTTGTGCAGCCACGCGGGGTCAACGCTGCGCTCGCCGACCAGGGCTTCCACCGCCTGCAGGCTGAGCGGGGGTATCGGCAGCGACTCGGCGCGTGGCGACCGGGCGACATCGCCGAGCAGTTCACGCATGCGATGGTTCGCACCCACCTCGTCGTCGCGAATGATCCCGACGATCAGCGAGCGGGTCTGCGAGATACGCCGCAACACGAACCGGAGCAGATCGATCGTGCCCTGGTCGGCCCACTGCAGATCATCGAGCACGAGAACCGAAGGCGCGGTGCACAAGTCGTCGTGTAGCGCCGCAAAGATGTCGTACGGCGCATCGCTGTGCTCCAGAAGCTCTCTGCTGGCAGGCGCCAGCCGCTGCGCCATATCGCGGATCGGACCGAGGGGCCGCGGCGTCGGCAGCGGATCGCAGACACCCCACAGCACCCGTTCGTCGCGCACCCATTCGTCGACGAACGATTCGACGAACGACGTCTTACCTGCGCCCGACTCCCCGCTGACGATCAGCATGCCGCCACGCCCGGTGCGCGCACTGTCGGCTCTTGCCCGCAACCGGCCGAGCTCGTCGGTGCGCTCGATCAGCCTCACAGTGACCGATGCTAACCGGCAGACCGGCCTCTGAGCAGCGAAAACTGGACGTGACACAAAGATAGGTAACTTCCACCCATGTCCGGGCGGCCGATATCGCCGAACGTTGTCCCTGCCCGCGGCGCAACCGCCGCGGGACGTGAACCAGACAGGAGACAACGATGAAGCGCTTTCTGATCGAGCGGGAGATCCCGGGGGCGAGCGAGCTGACCGAGGCACAGCTGGCAGGCATCGCCGCCAAGTCCAACGACGTGGTGGCGTCGCTCGGCGTGCCATACCGATGGGTCACCAGTTACGTCGCAGGCGACAAGATCTACTGCGTGCACGAAGCCGAAGACGAGGCGACCATCCACGAGCACGCCCGCCGCGGCGGATTTCCCGCCAACGCCGTCACCGTCGTCGCCAACGAATTCGGCCCGCACACGGCCGAACAGGTCGCCACCACGCACTGACGACGGCCCGGGTGGGCATCGCGGTGCTTCCAGTCAGCGAGTGAGCACCGCGATGCACTCGACGTGGTGGGTCAGCGGAAACGAATCGAAGACGCGCAGATCCTCCACCGCATACCCGCTACCGAGGTACAGCCCGACGTCGCGAGCGAAAGACGCTGCCTCACAACCGATATGGACCACCCTCGGCACCTCGGCGGCGGCCAGCAGATCGATCACCTCGCGGCCGGCCCCTGACCGGGGCGGATCCAGTACCGCGACGTCGGCACGCTCGGTCTGCGCCAACAGCGCCCTGCGCACCGAGTCGGTCACCACCGACACCCAGCCGAGGTCGCCGAGCGCCGCCCGCGCCGAGCGTGACGCGCCACGCGAGGTGTCCACGGTGACGACCTTGCCCCGCTCCCCGACGCCTTCGGCCAGCACCGCGGCGAAAACGCCTGCGCCACCGTACAAATCCCATGCCGTCATGCCGGGTTGGAGCTGCGCCCAGTCCGTCACCAGCTGGCTGTAAACGGCGGCGGCGTCGCGGTGCGACTGCCAGAACGCGGTCACCGGCACCCGCCAGATCCGGTCCCCGACCCGCTGCACGGCCTCGTAGCGGCCCTCGGCCACCAGCGTCGACGTCTTGCGACCGGTCCGCGGTCCCGACTGGACGACATGTCGCTCACCGTCGTCGTCGATCACCACATGCAGCTGGGCACCCGGCGGCCACATCCAGTCGTTGAGGCCGTCGAGCATGCCCTCGGGCAGCTGCGCGCAGTTCAGTTCGGTGACGAGCTCAGAGCTGTGATAGCGATGAAAGCCCGCCCGGCCCTCCCCCGTGGTGTCGAGCCGCACCCGCGTGCGCCACCCGGTGGGCTCGCCGTCCCCGACGGGCTCGGCGACGGCGGACTCCTCGTCTCGCCATTGATAGCCGCCGAGCCGGGCCAGTTGATTGGCGACGACCTCGCCCTTCAACCGACGGGTGGCTTCGGGTGCGACGAACGCCAGGTCGCAGCAGCCTGCGCCGTCAACTCCTGCGATCGGGCACAGCGAATCGATGCGGTCATTCGACGGCTCGATCACCTCGATAACGTCTGCGTGCCAATACGATCCGTGATCGCCGACCACGCGGACCCTGACCGTCTCGCCAGGCAATGCATATCGCACGAACACCACCCGGCCCTCGTGGCGCGCCACACAGCTGCCTCCGTTGGCCGGCGGCCCTGCGGTCAGGGTGAGCTCTTCCGGCCAGGGTGGCGGTTCGTCGGCCTCTTCGCTCAATCCAGGAAGCCCCTGCGGATATCACCGGGAGCCGCATGCGGCTCCAGTGTCTTGAGTCGCTCCGACGAACTGAGTTGCCACGGAACCGATGTCACCATCACGTTCGGCATGAACAACAGCCTGCCCTTCAGGCGCAGCGCACTCTGGTTGTGCAGCACCTGTTCCCACCAGTGCCCGACCACGTACTCCGGGATGAACACGGTGACCACGGTGCGTGGCGACTCCTTGCTGATCCGCTTGACGTAGTCGAGTACCGGACGGGTGATCTCGCGATACGGCGAGGCAATCACCTTGAGCGGCACGCTGATGTCGCTGTCCTCCCATTTGTGCACCAGCTCGCGCGTCTCGGCGTCATCGACGCTGACGGTAATGGCCTCGAGGGCATCCGGCCGCGTAGCGCGGGCATACGCCAGCGCGCGCATCGTCGGCAGGTGCAGCTTGGATACCAGCACGACGGCGTGGTTGCGGCTCGGCAACATCATGGCCCCGTCGTCGGCGGCGGCCTGCTCTTCCAACTCACGGGCGACGGTGTCGTAATGCTTGTGGATCATCCTCATGATCACGAACAGCGCGCTCATCGCCAGGATCGCGATCCACGCGCCCGCAAGGAACTTCGTCACGACCACGATGATCAGCACCGTGCCGGTGCAGATGAAGCCAACGGCGTTGATGGCCCGCGACCGCATCATGTGGCGGCGCACCGCTGAGTCGGTTTCCGTGCGCAGCAGCCGCGTCCAGTGCCGGATCATGCCGATCTGGCTCAGCGTGAACGATACGAACACGCCGACGATGTAGAGCTGGATCAGCGCCGTCACCTCGGCACGGAACGCGACGACGAAGGCGATCGCCGCGAAGGCGAGAAACAGGATGCCGTTGGAGAACGCCAGCCGGTCGCCGCGGGTGTGTAGCTGCCGTGGCAGGAAACGGTCCTGCGCCAGAATCGATCCCAGTACGGGGAAGCCGTTGAACGCGGTGTTGGCGGCCAGCACCAGGATCAGCGCGGTGACGCCCGCGATGAGATACAGCCCGATCGGGAAGTTGTGGAACACGGCGTCGGCCAGCTGTGCGATCAGCGTCTTCTGGTGGTAGTTGGCCGGCGCGCCGATGAGCTGTTCGTCCGGGCGTTCGGCCATCTTGGCGCCCGTCGCCTTGGCCAGCATGATGATGCCCATGAACAGCGTCACCGAAATGATGCCAAGCAACAACAACGTCGTTGCGGCGTTGCGCGACTTCGGTTTCCGGAAGGCAGGCACGCCGTTGCTGATGGCCTCGACGCCGGTCAGTGCCGCGCTACCGGACGAGAACGCCCGTGCGATCAAGAACACCAGCGCGAAACCCAGCACCTCGCCGTGTTCGGAATGCAATTCGAAAGCGGCCGACTCTGCACGCAACGTGTGGCCCAGTACGTAGATCTGGAAGAACCCCCAGCCGAGCATGATGTACATGCCGATCATGAACGCGTAGGTGGGGATCGCGAACGCCGTGCCCGATTCCCGGATGCCGCGCAGGTTTATCGACGCCAACAGCAGGATGGCGATCACCGCGAACAACACCTTGTGGGTGTTGATGAACGGCACCGCAGATCCGATGTTCGACATCGCCGAAGACATCGAGACCGCGACGGTCAACACGTAGTCGACGAGAAGCGCACTGGCCACAGTCAAACCCGCCGTGGGTCCGAGGTTGGTGGTGACCACCTCGTAGTCGCCGCCGCCGGACGGGTACGCGTGCACGTTCTGCCGGTAACTGGCGATCACGACCAGCATGACGAACGCGACGGCAAGCCCTATCCACGGCGCCAACGAAACCGCGGACAGGCCCGCGACCGAGAGCACCAGGAAGATCTCCTCGGGCGCGTAGGCCACAGATGACAGCGCGTCGGAGGCGAACACCGGCAGCGCGATGCGCTTGGGTAAGAGCGTGTGGGCGAGCTTGTCGCTGCGGAACGGTCTGCCGAGAACCAACCGGCGTGCAGCGGTCGAAAGCTTGGACACGAGAGCCAAGAGTAAGCCCACGGGCGAATGGCTGTAGCGTTCCGAGTGCGCGGGTTCGCCACAGGCATGCCGGAAAGGACTGTCAGGTGCGTGTAGTGGTCATGGGATGCGGCCGTGTCGGCGCGTCGCTGTCGGACAGTCTGGCCAGGATCGGTCACGATGTCGCCGTCATCGATCGCGACAGCACCGCCTTTCACCGCCTCTCCCCCGAGTTTCCGGGTGAGCGGGTGCTGGGCATGGGCTTCGATCGCGACGTCCTGCTGCGGGCGGGCATCGAAGAGGCCGGTGCCTTCGCTGCGGTGTCATCGGGCGACAACTCCAACATCATCTCGGCCAGGGTGGCGCGCGAGACGTTCGGGGTGGAGCGCGTGGTGGCCCGCATCTACGACGCCAAACGCGCAGCCGTCTACGAACGTCTGGGCATCCCGACGGTGGCCACCGTGCCCTGGACGACAGACCGGCTGCTCAATCTGCTGACCCGCGAAACCGAGACCACGAAGTGGCGCGACCCGACGGGCAGCGTCGGCGTCACCGAGCTGGCGCTGCACGAAGGCTGGGTGGGGCACCGGGCCACCGACCTGGAAACGGCGACCGGCGGCCGGGTGGCGTTCATGATCCGGTTCGGCGCAGGCCTGCTGCCGGACGCCAAGTCCGTCATCCAGGCAGGCGACCAGGTGTACATGGCGGCGATCGCCGGACACATCGCCGAGGCATTGGCCATCGCGGCGCTGCCGCCCAGCGAGGACATCGAGGCCGTATGAAAGTCGGGATTGCCGGGGCCGGGGCGGTCGGCCGGTCCATCGCACGCGAGCTGGTCGAGAACCACGAGGTCACGCTGTTCGAGCGCAATCCCGACCACATCGACGTCGACGCGATCCCTGCCGCACACTGGCGGCTCGGCGACGCCTGCGAGCTGAGCCTGCTGGAATCGGTCAAGCTCGAGGAGTTCGACGTGGTGATCGCCGCAACCGGCGACGACAAGGTCAACGTGGTGGTCAGCCTGCTCGCCAAGACCGAGTTCGCCGTGCCGCGCGTGGTGGCCAGGGTCAACGATCCGCGCAACGAATGGCTGTTCGACGAGAGCTGGGGCGTGGACGTGGCGGTGTCGACGCCTCGCATGCTGGCGTCCCTTGTCGAAGAAGCCGTCGCAGTCGGCGATCTGGTGCGGCTGATGGAGTTTCGCAAGGGCCAGGCCAACCTGGTCGAGATCACGCTGCCCGATGACACACCGTGGGGCGGCAAGCCGGTCAAGCGACTGGACCTGCCGCGGGACGCCTCGCTGGTGACGATCCTGCGCGGACCGCGGGTCATCGTGCCGGAGGCCGACGAACCGCTCGAAGGCGGCGACGAGCTGTTGTTCGTGGCTACCACCGAGGTCGAGGACGCGCTTCAGGAACTGCTGCTGCATCCGCAGTCGCGCTGAGCGTTTCAGCCGTGGGCGTAGGCCGGCGGTGGCGGCTGGCGGTCGTGGCAGCCCGCGGCGTCGTTGGCCGACACCCTGTCGAAATCGCATTCACCGTTGCGGATGCCGATCGCTGAGATGACCCCGGCGACCGCGAACAGTGCGGCCGACACCAACGCGCCCTGCCGAAATCCCCCGAAATCGACTGTGCCACCCAGGATCACACCCGCGAACGCGACCGCGATCAGCCCGGCGATCCTGGCGATCGCGTTGTTGATCGCCGAGCCGATTCCGCTTTGCGCCTGATCCACCGCGGCCAGGATCGCCGCCGTCAGCGGCGACACCGTCATCGACAACCCCAGCCCGAACACCACCAGGCCCGGCAGCATCTGCGTCCAGAAGTCGAAGGGCTCGCGCGCCATCGTCATCCACAGGTAGCCGGCCGCGGCGATCAGTGGGCCGACGGACATGAACAGCCGCGGCCCGTGCGCGCCGGCCAGCATGCCGAACCGGCGGGCCAGGAAGAACGACAGCACTGGAATCGGAAGGGTTGCGAGCCCGGCCGCTGTCGCCGACAAGCCGGCCGCCTCCTGGAGGAACAGCGTGACGATCAAGGTGCCAAGGGACACCGCCGCGTAGAGAAACACGGTCGCCAGGTTGCCGACCGCGAAGTTGCGGGCCGTGAAGATCTGCAGCGGCATCATCGGGTGCGGTGTACGTCGTTCCCACCACGGAAACGCGATCAGGCACACCACACCCACGGCAAGGGTGGTGATCACCGCGGGATTCGCGTAGCCGAGCCGCTGCCCTTCGATGAGCGCATACACCGCGCCGGTCAGTCCGAGCGCGTTGAGCGCCGCGCCGACGATGTCGATGCGGGCCGACCGGTCGGCCCCGAACTCGTCGGCCGACAGCTTCGTCGTGAGGTACAGGGTGACGGCCAGCGGCACGATGTTGACCGCGAAGATCCACCGCCAGCCGACCGCGTCGACCAACAGACCGCCGAGCAGCGGGCCGATCACGAATGCCGTGCCGGTCCATGCCGTCCACGTGCCGATCGCGCGGGCCTGATCGGGTCCCGAGAAATGGGAGTTGATCATCGCGAGCGAGCTGGGCACCAGGAACGCCGCGCCCACGCCCTGCAGGCAGCGGGCCGCGACCAGAATCCAGCCGGTGGGCGCCAGCGCGCACAGCAGTGACGCGACGCCGAAGACGGCGACACCCATCCGCAGCACCGACAGCCTGCCGAATTGATCGGAGATGGCGCCGGCGACCAGGATCAGCGCGCCTAGGGCGAGCAGATAGCCGTCGAGGACCCACTGCTGCAGAGCAAGGCCGCCGTCGAATTGCCTGCCGATCGCAGGCAATGCCAGGTTGACCACCGACCCGTCGAGAAATGCCACGAATGAGGCCAACACCGCGACCGCGATGAGCGGTCGGTCGGTGTCGGTATCAGTGGGCATCGGGTTGAGCCACGCCTCCGTGTTCCTCGGCGGTCTTCCCGCTTTCCGCGGCCTCCTGCGCGTGCAGTGCGCGTTGGGCGGCGCGGATGGCCAGATACGTCACCAGCGCCGCCACCGCGGTGAGCGGCCAGCCCATCGCGATGCGGGCGACACCGAGTAGGCCGGTCTGGTCGGCGTCGTACAGATGCTGCTGAACGACGAAGCGCGACGTGAACACCAGCACCCAGACGAATGTCGCGATGTCGAACGCCAACACCGCTTTACGCAGCCCGCGCCAGTCACGGTCATGGGAGTTGACCCAGCCCCAGATGTAGCCGACGATCGGGCGCCGGATGACGATCGACACGGTGAACACCACCGCCCAGAACAACGACATCCAGATGCCGAGCAGGAAGTAGCCCTTCGACTCGCCGACCATGTAGGCGATGCCCGCGCTGATACCCACACCGATGAACCCGGAGACGGCCGGCTGCGCGGATTCCCGGCGGATCAGTCGCCAGATCAGAATGAGGGCCGCCACCCCGAGCGCGGCGCCGATGGCGGGCAGCAGACCGAAGTTGGTGGAGATCGGAACGAACACGACGACGGGCAGCGAGGAGTAGATCAGGCCGCTGATGCCGCCCATCTGCTCGAGGACGGCGTTCGCTTTGTGCTGCTTCCCCGGTTCAGGTCCGGGGTCGCTCACTTTTGAATCTCGTAGTGGGGGTTGTACATCGCCTTGGCGCCGTTATCGAGCTTGCCGATGCGCCCGTGCACCCGCAGCGTGCGGCCGGACTCGATGCCCGGGATGCGGCGCTGACCGAGCCACACCAGCATCACCGAATCGGTGCCGTCGAACAGTTCGGCCTTGACTCCACCCGAACAGCCCTTGCCGTTGCATTCCACGCTGCGCAGCGTGCCGACCATGGTCACTTCTTGGCCCCGCTGACAGTCGATCGCCTTCTGGGCGCCGGTGCTGACAGCTTCGTCGGTGAGTTCTTCTACATCGAGTTGCTCCGGGTCCTCCGTCAACCGGCGGGTCAGCCGGCGCAGATACCCTTCGGCCGTAGCCATAGCCACTCCTGACTTCTGCAAATCCACCATGGATCTACCTATGCCAACGCCACGGTAGACCTCTTGGTTCCGATATGCCACGCGGGGCTGGGTCGCCACGCCGACGACCCGATGAACAGGGCACGATCATCTGATGGCGGTCAATCTTCGCGGTGTCACCACGGTTTTGCTGGCCGGCACGGGATCCGACGACGACTACGTCTACCGGGCGTTTTCCGACGCGCTGCACGACGTCGGCGCCGTGGTCGTGACGCCGTGCCCGCAGCCCGAGCGGCTCATCGACGGCTACCGCGATGCGCTCGACAACGCTTCCCGCGGCGCGCCGATCGCCGTCGGCGGGGTGTCGATCGGAGCCGCGGTCGCCGCCGCGTGGGCACTGGCCCATCCGGGGCACGCCGTCGCGGTGCTGGCCGCCCTTCCGGCGTGGACCGGCGACCCGGACACCGCACCGGCGGCGCTGGCCGCGCGGCACTCGGCGGAGATGCTGCGCCGCGACGGCCTGGCGTCGGCCACCACACAGATGCGGGCAGGCAGCCCGGCGTGGCTGGCCGACGAGCTGACCCGGTCATGGGTCGGCCAGTGGCCGGCGTTGCCCGACGCGATGGACGAGGCTTCCCGCTACGTGGCACCCACCTGCGGGCAGCTCGAGGGTCTGACAGTGCCGATGGGTGTGGCGTCGGCCACAGACGATCCGATCCATCCGGTGGAAGTCGGCATCGAATGGGTCTCGGCGGCACCGCGAGCGGCGCTGCGCACCGTCACGCTCGACGAGATGGGCGTGAACCCGGCGGTGCTTGGCGCGGCGTGTCTGGCCGCGCTGCTCGAGGCTTAGCCGCCGGTGATGGTGCGCAACTGCTGCATGGCCGAGCCGAGTTCGCTGCGGCGGGCGGCCGGCTGGGGCGGCTGCTGCGCCTGCTGAGCCTGCTGCATCGCGGCCTGTTCCGCTGCCGCGGCCAGCTGGGCGGCCATCGGCTCCGGCAGCTGAACCTGCAGCGGCGTGCGGACCGGCAGTGGCGTTTCGCCGCGCCGAACGACGGTGTCGGCCAAGGCATTTCGTGCTTCGGCGGCGAGGACGGCGATCCTGTCCTGCGGACCGTTGACCACGCATCGGATCATCCAGCGATAGCCGTCGACGCCGATGAACCGGACGACGCCCGCAGGCAGGTTCGGCTCCGGCTTCGAGACACCGACGACCTCGCGACCCCACGGGCCGTCCTCGATGTTGACCTGCGGCACGTCCTTGCGCAGCGAGTCGGCCAGTTCGGTGGCGACCTCGCGCCACAGGCCCGCCGACTTCGGTGCGGCGTAGGCCGCGATGGTGAAGCGGCCGTTGGGCGTCACGACCCACACGGCGCTCGGCACACCCACCTCGCTGAGCTCGACCTGCACCTGCCCGGCTTCTGGCATCGGGATCAGGACCGAGCCGAGATCCAGCCGGCCCATCGCCGCGGTCGCCGCATCATCGAAGTCGTCGATGTCGAACGGGCCCTCGAAATCGTCATCCACGGGATCGCCCGTCACGTCGTCGTTGGGGTCACTGTGCTTTCCCATTGCCATCTCACAAACTCGCATGTCCGCCGGAGGAACCGTGGCCACCATCGCCACGGGATGTGTCGGCCAAGCCGGCCTCGTCGAACGACGTCACCTCGATCAGCTCGGGCAGCTCGACCCGCTGCACCAGCAGCTGGGCGATTCGGTCTCCCCGATTCACCACGATCGGCGCTTCGGGGTCCAGGTTGATCAGGGCGACCTTGATCTCACCGCGATAGCCGGCGTCGATGGTGCCCGGGCTGTTGACGATCGAAAGGCCCACGCGCGCAGCCAAACCCGAGCGCGGATGCACCAGCCCGACCATGCCGTGCGGGATGGCGACGGCGATGCCGGTCGGCACCAGCGCCCGGTGGCCGGGCGCCAGCTCGACGTCGAGCGCGCTGTAGAGATCGACGCCCGCATCGCCATCGTGGGCGCGGATGGGCATCGGCAGATCGCGATCAAGGCGCACGACCGCCAAAGAGGTGGACACGACGTCAGAGATTACTCTTGGCCGCGTGTCCGACACGCGCGCCACGGCGCAAACTGCGCGCTACCGCGAGCGATTGCGGGTGCCATGGTGGTGGTGGCTGCCCGGTTTCGGGCTGGCCGGGCTGATCGCGCTCGAGGTGAACCAGGGCGTGCCCGCGCTGCCCAACTGGGTGCCGTTCGCCGTGCTGCTGCCCGTCGCCGCCGTCGTCCTGCTGTGGTTCGGCAGGACGGAGGTGAGCGTCGTCGGCGGCGCGGGCGAGACCGAGCTGTGGGCGGGGGCGGCTCATCTGCCGGTCAGTGTGATCACCCGGTCGGCCGAGGTGCCCAAGACCGCGAAGTCGGCCGCGCTGGGCCGCCAGCTGGATCCGGCCGCCTACGTCGTGCACCGGGCATGGGTGGGTCCCATGGTTCTTCTGATCCTCGACGATCCCGATGATCCGACGCCGTACTGGCTGGTGAGCTGTCGTCACCCGGACAAGGTGCTGGCCGCGTTGCGCGCTTAGGCCGCGCAGTCGGTGCAGATCATCACGCCGTTCTTCTCGCTGGCCAGCCTGCTGCGGTGATGCACCAGGAAGCAGCTCGAGCAGGTGAACTCGTCGGCCTGCTTCGGGATCACCCGCACGGACAGTTCCTCGCCGGAGAGGTCGGCGCCGGGTAGCTCGAAGTTCTCCGCGGACTCGGACTCGTCGACATCTACGACCGCGGACTGAGCCTCGTTGCGCCGCGCCTTCAGTTCCTCGAGCGAATCCTCGGAGACATCGTCGGTCTCAGTGCGCCTCGGGGCGTCGTAGTCGGTAGCCATCCTCGTGTCCCCTCCGTCAAACCTTGCAGCAGTGCTTTGTACCAGCGTCGAACGCATTCCCCAAATGATTCGTGCCCGTATTGATACCCGTTCTAGTGTGATTTACGTCACAGTGTAGATCCGAGTGCGGATAAGGTCCCTGCGTCATTGGCCTTAGAGTGCAGGCGTGGTCGCGCAAATCACAGACGGCACCGCGTTCGACAAGCGCGGTCGGCCCTTCCGCCGGCGTAATTACCTACCTGGCATCTTGCTGTTCGTCAGCCTCGCGGTGGTGACGCTGTTGGTGTGGGTGATGGCCCTGAGTCGGCCTCCTGACGTCCACGAGGCCACCATCTGCAACAGGCCGCCCCCCGCGCAGGATCCGGCCGCCCCGGCGACCCAGCTCGGTGAGCAGGTGACCCGCTCCGACATGACCGACGTGATGCCCGCCAAGCTCGCCGACGCGAAGATCAGGGTGCTCAACGCCAGCGGGCAGGGCGGTCAGGCCGCCGAGGTCGCGGGTGAACTGCGCGACCTCGGTTTCGCCGAGCCGGCCGCCGCCAACGACACCGTGTACGACAAGGCGCGGCTGGAATGCCAGGGCCAGATCCGCTTCGGCCCGTCCGGACGCGCCGCCGCAGCTGCGGTGTGGCTGGTCGCACCCTGCACCGAGCTGTATCAGGACCAGCGCAGCGACGCCACCGTCGACCTCGCGATCGGCACCGAGTTCACCGAGTTGACCCACAGCGACGACATCGACGCGGTGCTGGCCAGCCTTCGTCCCGACGCCACCCAGGCCGCCGATCCGACGCTGCTGCAGAAGATCCACACGGCCGCCTGCTAGTCGCGTATTGCGTTGGGATGAAAGGACATTCGCACTACAACGCGCCCGCCTGACGCAATGCATCGGTGAGCGCTTCTGCGATGCCCGGCGCGGCCGCGACGATCATCCCCGGCCCGCCGTCGGCAGGCGGCAGCCGCAGGATCGCCCCCGCCTCCGCAGCGATCAGCGCGCCGGCCGCCCAGTCCCAGACGTGCACGCCGTCCTCGTAGTAGGCGTCCAGGGCACCCGCCGCGACCATGCACAGGTCGAGTGCGGCCGACCCGAGTCGTCGGACGTCGCGCACGCGCGGCAGCACTCTGGACAGAATCTCGGCCTGGCGCGTCCGCTGCTCGCGCGCATAGGAAAACCCGGTGCCTACCAACGACATTGGCAGCTCGACCGCCGCGCTGGACGTCAAGGCTGTTGTGACGCCGTCGCGCTGCAGTCGGGCACCGTGCCCCAGCGCCGCGGAGTACAGCGCTCCGGTGGGCACGTTGGCCACGGCACCGGCCAGTGACGCGCCGTTGCGCTGCACCCCCACCGACACCGCGTAGTTCTCGACGCCGTAGACGAAGTTCACCGTGCCGTCGATCGGGTCGAGCACCCACGTCAAGCCATCCCCACCACCGGTCGAGCCACCTTCCTCCTCACCGAGGATCTGTTCACCCGGCCGAAGTTCGGCCAGCCGATCGCGAAGCAGTCGTTCGGTTTCGGTGTCGACGACGGTGACCGGGTCGGTGGGTGTGCTCTTGGTCCGCACGGTGGCGGCGGCGTCGGGCCGGGGATTGTCGAAAACCTCGACGCGGCGCCGACGAACGAAGTCGGCGGCCTCCGTCGCCAGCTGCTCCGCGACCGAGCGCAACTGCAGTGGATCGGTGTGGTTGTCCGTCACGGTTCCATCGCAGCACATGCCCGCATGAGATTTCCCGAGCTACTAATGTGTGTGGCGCGTCGCACCTGCCCGCCTCTGTGAGGAGTGCCCATGACCGCCACCGATTCACCCGCCGCCGACCCCAGCACCAACGGCGGCTCCCAGCGCCGCGGTTTCGGCATCGACGTCGGCGGAAGCGGCGTCAAGGGCGGCGTCGTCGACCTGGACACCGGGCAGTTGATCGGCGAGCGATTCAAGCTGGAAACCCCGCAACCGGCCACTCCGGACTCCGTCGCCAAGACCGTCGCTGCGGTGGTCAAGGAGTTCGGCTGGACCGAGAAGCTCGGCGTCACCTATCCCGGCGTGATCACCGACGGCATCGTCCGCACCGCGGCCAATGTCGACAAGCGCTGGCTCGGGGTCAACGTGCGTGACGCGTTCGCCGCGGCGCTGGACGGTCAGCAGGTGACGGTGCTCAACGACGCCGACGCGGCGGGACTCGCCGAGGAGAAGTTCGGCGCAGGCAGGGACAATTCCGGCGTCATCGTGCTGCTGACATTCGGCACCGGCATCGGCTCGGCGGTGATCCACAACGGGGTATTGCTACCGAATACCGAGTTCGGTCACCTCGAGGTGGGCGGAAAAGAGGCCGAACACCGCGCGGCGTCGTCGATCAAGGAAAAGAAGGGCTGGAGCTACCAGCGCTGGACCGAAGAGGTGACCAAAGTGCTGGTCGCGGTCGAGAACGCGATCTGGCCCGACCTGTTCATCGCAGGCGGTGGCATCAGCCGCAAGGCCGACAAGTGGATCCCGCTGCTGAAGAACCGCACGCCGGTGGTGGCCGCAGCGCTGCAGAACACGGCGGGGATCGTCGGCGCGGCCATGGCCGCCGACTTCGACGTCACTGCTACTGCCAAGTAGCCAGCTCACCGGCGCGCCAAATTTGCCGCTCATCACGGCGGTACCCCACACTGTCGTTACAATGGACGACGGCGGCCGCATCCCGATAGCGGCGAGATCAACCGCCAATATTCGACATAGCCGACGCTTTTCGATGGTGCACGACCGTGCCCGTCGGAATTTGCAAGATCGAAAGGGTGTACGTGGCAGCGACAAAAGCACGCCCGGCAACCGATGAGCCGGTGAAGCGCACCGCTACCAAGGCCCCCGCCAAGAAGACCTCGGCGGCGAAGTCCGCCAATGGCTCGGCACCCGTGAAGCGGGCCGCCAAGACAGCCCCGGCCAAGGCCGCCAAGGCTCCTGCGGCGAAGGCCACGAAGGCCGCGCCGGCCAAGCGGACCGCAAGGGCCAAGGAGGATGCGACTGCTCCGCGCGGTCGTGCCAAGAAGGCGACCTCGCCGGAAGAAGGCGTCGTCGACGAGGAGATCACCGACGAGGTCGAGGGCGACGACGAGCTCGAAGCCGAACCCGACGTCCTCGAAGACGATGCCGAAATCGACCTCGAGGATCTCGAGGTCGAGGACGAGGCCGCCGAAGAGGAGTCTTCGGACGACGAAACCGAGGAAGCCGAGGGCGACGCCGAGCCTGCGGCAAAAACCAAACCGGCCAAGGGCGCGGCCGAGGCTGAAGAGGACGACATCCCCGAGCCTTCCGAGAAGGACAAGGCGTCCGGCGACTTCGTCTGGGACGAGGAGGAATCCGAAGCGCTCAGGCAGGCCCGCAAGGACGCCGAGCTCACCGCGTCGGCGGACTCGGTGCGCGCCTACCTCAAGCAGATCGGCAAGGTCGCGCTGCTCAACGCCGAGGAAGAGGTCGAGCTCGCCAAGCGCATCGAAGCAGGCCTCTACGCCACGCAGCTGATGACGGAGTTCGCCGAGAAGGGCGAGAAGCTGCCCGCCGCGCAGCGTCGCGACATGTCGTGGATCTGCCGTGACGGCGACCGCGCCAAGAACCACCTGCTGGAGGCCAACCTCCGCCTGGTGGTGTCGCTGGCAAAGCGCTACACCGGCCGCGGCATGGCGTTCCTCGACCTCATCCAGGAAGGCAACCTGGGCCTGATCCGTGCGGTCGAAAAGTTCGACTACACAAAGGGTTACAAGTTCTCCACCTACGCGACGTGGTGGATCCGGCAGGCGATCACCCGCGCGATGGCCGACCAGGCCCGCACCATCCGCATCCCGGTGCACATGGTCGAGGTGATCAACAAACTCGGCCGTATCCAGCGTGAGCTGCTGCAGGACCTGGGCCGCGAGCCCACGCCCGAAGAGCTGGCAAAGGAAATGGACATCACGCCGGAGAAGGTGCTGGAGATCCAGCAGTACGCGCGTGAGCCGATCTCGCTTGACCAGACGATCGGCGACGAGGGCGATTCCCAGCTCGGTGATTTCATCGAGGACTCCGAGGCGGTTGTCGCGGTCGACGCGGTCAGCTTCACGCTGCTGCAGGATCAGCTGCAGTCGGTGCTGGAGACGCTCTCCGAGCGCGAGGCGGGCGTGGTGCGGCTTCGGTTCGGCCTCACCGATGGTCAGCCGCGCACGCTGGACGAGATCGGCCAGGTGTACGGCGTCACCCGCGAGCGCATCCGCCAGATCGAGTCCAAGACGATGTCGAAGTTGCGCCACCCCAGCCGTTCTCAGGTGCTGCGCGACTACCTGGACTGAGCGATTCGCGTTTCGCCGCCCGGCGGCGTGAGGGTCCTTGCGGCCGCCGGTCTCCTGATCGTCGGGTTGAGTGGCTGCTCGGCCGAGCCACGGCAGGCCTCTCACGCCGATGCACTGAAAGCCTGGCGCACCCAGGCTCAGCCATCCATCGACAGGATGAACGACGCGATGGCGTGGTTCGAGGGCGCCGTGCGTGGTTCCGACTACACCGGCGCGCTCAACGCATGCCGGTCCTTCGCGGACGGTGTCAGCAGGCTGGAGCGAGAGCTTCCTTCGCCGGATGACGGGGTGACCGCGGTGCTCAAGGAAGCAGTCGGCCATTTCCATGACTTCGACCGCGAATGCGTGACGGTGAATCCCGACATGACCCAGGACGAAGCCAACTCGGTGGTGTCCTACCGGGACAAGGGGGTCGAGCGGATCAAAGCGGCCGTCGCGATGATGGACCGCATCGAGCAACAGTGAGTCAGCAGAATGCTGAAAACCGTTCGCGTGCCTAAAGATATCGCCGACCGGTTGATGCTGTGAGGTTGCTGAACGGGTAAGGTCGCGCCGTGCCAGAAAAGCCCCCGCTGATCCCACCGCTGCCTCTGCTCCGTGTCGTCAACGCCGTTCGCGCAGGCGCGCAACGCGTGAATCGTGTGCTCGCCCCCGGCGGCGGCAACGTTCTCGAACTGCTGACCGGCGCCTGGACCGCACAGGCGATCTACGTCGCGGCCAAGCTCGGCATCCCCGACGAACTCGCCACGCGGCCGCTGCCCGCCAGTGAGGTGGCGCGTCGGGTGAACGCGGACGCCGACGCGGTCTACCGGTTGATGCGCGCGTTGGCAGCCCGTGGCGTGCTTCGGCACCGACGCGACGGCACGTTCAAGCTCACCTCGATCGGCAAGGCGCTGCGCACCGGCACGCCTGGCTCGGTGCGTGACTTCGCGTTGTTCCTCGGACATCCACTGCGCTGGGAGGATTGGGGCAACCTGCTGTACTCGGTGCAGACCGGCAAGCCATCGGTGGACATGCTGCGCGGCATGCCGTTCTTCGAGTACATCGACACCGATCCGGACCTGGCGGAGGCCTTCAACAACGCGATGACCGCAGGCAGCGAGTTCGCCATCTACGCGGTGCTGGCCGCCTACGACTTCAGCGGCTATCGCAGGATCATCGACGTCGGCGGCGGCCACGGCAGGCTGCTCTCGAAGATTCTGGCGACAGTGCCCGACGCCCGCGGTGTGCTGTACGACCTGCCCGCCGTGGTCGAAGGCGCAGGGCCGGAGCTGACGAAGGCCGGCGTGGCGGCGCGGTGCGAGGTCGTCGGCGGGTCGTTCTTCGACGCCGTCCCAGAAGGCGGCGACACCTACCTCATGAAGGCGATCCTGCACGATTGGAGCGACGACGACGCACTGAAGATCCTGGCCAATGTCCGCAACGCAATCACGCCGGGCGGCAAGCTGGTGCTACTGGAAAGCGTTCTGCCAGAACGATCTTCGTCGGACATCGGGCTGCTGATCGACCTCGAGATGCTGGTCGCCGTCGGCGGCAGGGAGCGCACTCAAGCAGAGTGGGCGGACCTTTTGGGCCGGGCCGGGTTCCGGCTGAACCGCGTCGTCCATACCGCGACGCAGGTGTCGATCGTCGAGGCCGTCCCCGCCTGATCACCCGCGCGAATCACGCCACGCCAGAGCCGCTTTCAGCTCTGTCAGGTCATATCCGCCGTTGGCGAGCACTGTCACGGTGAACAACGTCGCGCCCGCGTCGGCGAAGCCGTCCGCGGCGTCGGTGCTGACCCACGACACCGACCGTTCGATCTCGTGGTCGTCGCGACCGATCTTCGCGGCCTCCTCGGCGAGGATGGCGGTCTTGCGCACGAACAGCTCCAATTCACCGCCGGTGTGCCAGATGTCGGCGAAGCGCGCGGCAGCGGGAATCGTCTTCTTCTCCCCACCGCCGCCGATCAGCACCGGGATCTTGCGCAGCGGCGGCGGAACCAGCTTGGTCAGCCTGTCCTCGATGCGTTCGAGCGAGGCGACGAACAAGTCGTGGCGCGACGACACCGTGCCGTAGTCGTAGCCGTATTCGGTGTAGTCGGGTTCGTACCAACCGGCGCCGTGGCCGAGGATGAGGCGGCCGCCGCTGATGTGGTCGACGGTGCGGGCCATGTCCGCGACCAGGTCGGGATTGCGGTAGCCCGCTCCGCCGACGAGCAGCCCCAACTCGGCGCGGCTGGTGATCTCGGCCCACGATGCCAGTGCGGTCCATGCCTCGAAGTTGGCCTGCACGGGCGGGTTCGGGTCGGTGATGGGCCGCCCGTGCGCATCGCGGCCGGTGACCGCAGGGACCAGGAAGTGGTCGTAGCCGAAGATGGCGTCGGTGCCAAGGTCTTCCGCGCGCAGGATGGTGTCGCGCCAAGCGGCGTAGCTGGGTGTCGCGGCGGGCGGAATCTGGGCAGCGATGCGTATCGGTCGGGTCATACGACGTCCGACGGCGCCACTGCGCGGATTATTCCGTCGTTCGGCGTGTCTGTGATGCGCCTGCGCTAGCGCTTCTTGTCGCGCACCTTGTACGTCGACGGCCACGACTCTCGCGTCTCGTCGCCGACGAGCGGAACACCCTTGCTGCCGATCCTGATCTCATAGGCCTCCTTGCCCGCGCCGACCTCGCGGTTGGCGTGCTCGGTGGCGAGGTAGATCAGTTGATCGATCTCGGCCTCGGCGAACGCGACGAACGTCGTCTTGCGCACGATGTCCTCGGGAGGCGGCGTCATCTTCTCGGGCAGCACCCGCGACGCCAGCGCGGCCAGACCCAGGAACGAGAACGGGATGACCCAGTAGCAGACGAACGACAGCGGCGTCTTGGTGTCGAGGATCGTCGCGTCGCCCTGGACGATGGGCGGGATCGCCGACGACACCGTCATTCCTGCGAACGCGGCGATCCAGATCCACGTCAGCAGCGAGGTGATCTTCTGGAACAGCTCGCTCTCGACGACCTCTTTCGGCTGGTCGACCGCGGCGATCTCGCGCACGAAGGGCTTGCCCGCGAGCGCACCGATCAACGCGACGAGGAAGATCCCGGCGTTACTCAGGGGTTGAATCCACCGCTCCATGAAGGACTGGCTCAGTGCGAAAGTCAGCACTGTCAGGATCAAAAATGTTGCGACTGCACCGATTTCGAGGGTCCGACCCGGCGCTCCCCTGACCCGCCCGATCACGAAAGACAGCACCGCGACCGCGAGCGCCACCAACACCGCTGTCGTGAAGGGGACGTTGCCGACAAGAACCCAATAGACGATCCACGGCGCGAAGCCCAACAGAATGCCCACGGTGGGTCAGTCTAGGTTGTCAGTCAACGCCCGAACTGTAAACCTGTTGCACCGGCGGGATTCGTCGCTAGTTTGAGCTGATGACGCAGCGCCGCACGGTGTCCTCCGGCTCGGAATACGAGTCGTTCGTCGGCTATTCGCGCGCGATCCGCACCGGCCCGTACATCGCGGTGGCGGGTACCACCGGCGCGGGCGACGACATCGCCACACAAGCGCGGGATGCCTTGCGCCGCATCGACATTGCGTTGCAGGAGGCAGGCGGATCGCTGTCCGACGTGGTGCGCACACGCATGTTCGTCACCGACATCACGCTGTGGCGGGAGGTCGGGGCCGTGCACGCCGAGGTGTTCGGCGACATCCGCCCGGTCACCTCCATGATCGAGGTGTCGGCGCTGATCGCGCCCGACCTGATGATCGAGATCGAGGCTGACGCGTACCTGGACCGCTAACCAGTTAGGGCCGCAAAGCTGCCGTCTTCGGCCGGCGGGTACGGAGTGACGTTTATCACAGCTCCGACGGGCAATTCACCATACAGATGTGGGAACACCATGCCATCAGGATCGGTGGCGACGCCGGGTTCCCAGCGAACCGGAGAGGACAGCCGTGCGGGGTCGATGTGCAACAGCACCAGATCGGTGCGGCCGGCGTAGAGCCGATTGGCCGGCAGATGCACCTGTTCAGGCAAGGACAGGTGCACGAAGCCGACGGCGCCCAGCGACTCCGGGCGGTGCGCCCCTCGAGCCTGCGCAGCGCGCCATTCGTCGTTGCTGCAGAGGTGGACCAGGACGCTCGGCGGTGAAGGCATACCGCCAGCCTGCACCGCTCGCAAATCGGCGCAACCGTGAGACACGACACACCCGTAAACAGCCGGGGAACAAGGCCGGAACCGAAAACGTCTGAGACAGTAGAAATACGCGAAGCACTACGGAGGTCGCCATGAACGCAACGCTCACCAGTCCTGAACTAACCAAGGCTGACCGCTGCGATCGCTGCGGGGCGGCTGCACGTGTACGCGCGAAGCTGCCGTCGGGCGGTGAGTTGCTGTTCTGCCAGCACCACGCCAACGAGCACGAGGCCAAGCTCGTCGAGCTCGCTGCCGTGATCGAAGCCAGCCCGGTGGAGTCGTAGCACCGAATAGGTAATGCTGGTCTGGTCATGACCGACCAGTCCCAGCCGCTTCCGGTACCGCCATCACGCCACCACATCGCGCATACCCTTCGGCGGACGCTGTCGAAAAGTTGGGATGACTCGATCTTTTCGGAGTCCGCCCAAGCGGCATTCTGGTGCGCGCTGTCGCTGCCCCCGCTGCTGCTGGGCATGCTCGGCAGCCTGGCCTACGTCGCGCCGCTCTTCGGGCCCGACACGCTGCCCGCGATTCAGGAGCAGTTGATCAGCACGGCGGGCAGGTTCTTCTCCCGCAATGTCGTCAACGAGATCATCGCGCCCACCGTGCGCGACATCGTGAAGGGCGCGCGCGGCGAGGTGGTGTCGGTGGGTTTCGTGATCTCGCTGTGGGCGGGCTCATCTGCCATCTCGGCGTTCGTCGACTCGATCACCGAGGCCCACGACCAGACCCCGCTGCGGCACCCGGTGCGTCAACGGTTCTTTGCGCTGGGGCTCTATGTGGTGATGCTGGTCGGCGCGATCGCGACGGCCCCGGTCATCGCGCTGGGGCCGCGCAAGATCGCCGGGTTCCTTCCCGACAGCTGGGACAACGTGCTGGCCTACGGCTACTACCCGGTGCTGTTCCTGGGCCTGGTAGTGGCGATGACCGTGCTCTACCGGGTGTCGCTGCCCAAACCGCTGCCGTCACACCGTCTTGTCATCGGGTCGATTCTGGCCACCGCGGTGTTCCTGATCGCCACCTTCGGGCTGCGCGTGTATCTGACGTGGATCACCAGCACCGGCTACACCTACGGCGCGCTCGCGACGCCGATCGCGTTCTTGTTGTTCGCGTTCTTCCTCGGTTTCGCGATCATGCTGGGCGCCGAGCTGAACGCCGCGATCCAGGAGGAGTGGCCCGCGCCGGTCACCCATGCGAAGCGGTTCCGGTGGTGGCTCGAGGAGAAGGCCGAGTCGCTCAATGGAAACGGCACGGCGACACCCGTGGCCGCGCAGCCGGCCGACGGCGACGCTACTTCTTGAGCTTCTCGTAGATCCGCTTGCAGTCGGGGCAGACCGGCGAGCCCGGCTTGGCGGCCTTCGTCACCGGAAACACCTCGCCGCACAGCGCGACGACGTGGGTACCCATGACGGCGCTCTCGGCGATCTTGTCCTTCTTCACGTAATGGAAGTACTTGGGGGTATCGCTGTCAGTCCCGTCGTCGACGCGTTCGTCGGTGTCGGTGCGCTCGATCGTCTGGGTTCGCATGTGTTCCATTTTGCCTGCCAACAATCCGGCCCGTACAGCAGACGACGAGTGTGGAACAGTGGAGGTATGAAACACGGCCAAGAGCTGAGTTTCGACGACGACGGCAGACCCGTCCTGATCACCCGTGCGGCGGAGCCCTACGAGGAACAGCACCGCGCGCGGGTGCGCAAGTACCTGACGCTGATGTTCTGGCGGATCCCGGCACTGATCCTGGCCGCGGTGGCGTACGGCATATGGCACAACGGGCTCGTCTCGCTTGGGATCCTCGTGCTGTCGATTCCGCTGCCGTGGATGGCCGTGCTGATCGCCAACGACCGCCCGCCACGGCGGGCCGAGGAGCCGCGGCGCTACGAATCCCAGCGCCGGATACCGCTGTTTCCGACGGCCGAGCGGCCGGCGCTGGAGCGCGCCCCCCATCACGCGCCGCAACCGGATGACGGCGATCCGCCGCACGATGTTCCAAGCTGAGACGCTTCTTTTGCTTTTCTAAGGACATTCTCAGGTCGAGCGGGAAAAACCGCAGATCAGAAGGTGTGATACCGCCGCCGGGTGGGAACTCTTAGCGGGTCACGGGCGTTATAACCCATGACAGATCGACCCGATCAGGAGGCCGTCATGGCAAATGCCACCACCACTCGCTTCGACTCCGACTTGGACGCCCAAAGTCCGGCCGCTGACCTGGTGCGTGTGTATTTGAACGGCATTGGCAAAACGGCGTTGCTCAATGCCGCCGACGAGGTCGAGCTCGCAAAGCGCATTGAGGCAGGGCTTTACGCGGCCCATCTGCTCGACACGCGGAAGCGATTGGGCGAGAACCGCAAACGTGATCTCGCTGCGGTGGTCCGCGACGGAGAGGCCGCCCGTCGCCACCTGCTGGAGGCAAACCTTCGACTGGTGGTGTCGCTGGCGAAGCGCTACACCGGTCGCGGCATGCCCTTGCTGGACCTTATCCAGGAGGGCAACCTGGGCCTGATCCGCGCGATGGAGAAGTTCGACTACAGCAAGGGATTCAAGTTCTCGACGTACGCCACCTGGTGGATTCGTCAGGCGATCACCCGCGGCATGGCCGACCAGAGCCGCACCATCCGGCTGCCGGTCCACCTCGTCGAGCAGGTGAACAAGCTGGCCCGGATCAAGCGTGAGATGCACCAGAACCTCGGCCGCGAGGCCACCGATGAGGAGCTGGCCGCCGAATCGGGCATCCCGGTGGAGAAGATCAACGATCTGCTCGAGCACAGCCGCGACCCGGTGAGCCTCGATATGCCGGTCGGCAGCGACGAGGAAGCACCGCTCGGCGACTTCATCGAGGACGCAGAGGCGATGTCCGCCGAGAACGCGGTGATCTCCGAGTTGCTGCACACCGATATTCGGCACGTGCTGGCGACGCTCGACGAGCGCGAACAGCAAGTCATCCGGCTGCGGTTCGGGCTCGACGACGGCCAGCCGCGCACCCTTGACCAGATCGGCAAGCTGTTCGGGCTCTCTCGCGAGCGTGTGCGCCAGATCGAGCGTGAGGTGATGGCCAAGCTGCGCAACGGCGAGCGCGCCGATCGCCTGCGGTCATACGCCAGCTAGACGCGAATTACGCTGACTGCCCGCCGGTATCCCCCCACCGGCGGGCAGTCTCACTTTGTCGGCGTGGCGGAGCACCGCAGTTCACGGTGCATCACCGGTAGACTCTGGCGTGACGGAGGGTTGCCTAATGAACGATCTTGTCGATACCACCGAGATGTATCTGCGGACCATCTACGACCTTGAAGAAGAGGGCGTAGTGCCGCTGCGTGCCCGCATCGCCGAGCGGCTCGATCAAAGTGGCCCCACCGTCAGCCAGACCGTGTCGCGGATGGAGCGCGACGGGCTGCTGCACGTCGCCGGTGACCGCCATCTGGAGCTCACCGACAAGGGCCGTTCCCTTGCGGTCTCCGTGATGCGCAAGCATCGCCTCGCCGAGCGCCTGCTGGTCGACGTGATCGGGCTGCCGTGGGAGGAAGTCCACGCCGAGGCGTGCCGGTGGGAGCACGTGATGAGCGAGGACGTCGAGCGGCGCCTGGTGCAGGTGCTCAACAATCCGACCACGTCGCCATTCGGCAACCCCATTCCCGGCCTGTCCGAGCTCGGAGTGAACGACCTCGGCAACGACCTGATCAACCTGGTGCGGCTGACCGAACTGCCGTCCGGCATGCCGGTCGCGGTCGTGGTGCGCCAGCTCACCGAACACGTCCAGGGCGACGCCGAGCTGATCGCGAAACTCAAGGACGCCGGCGTAGTGCCCAACGCGAGGGTGACCGTCGAGGCCAGCGACCACGGCGGCGTGATGATCGTGATCCCCGGCCACGAGCAGGTCGAACTCCCCCATCACATGGCGCACGCCGTCAAGGTCGAAAAGGTCTGAGCTCTAAGATCATCCGGCGCGTCTGCCGAACGCGCGCATCGGCGGTAGCTGCACGCCCAGCCGATCCGCCAGCCGATAGCCGGTGATCGCGAGGTCGCGAATCTTCTCTGGCCGGAGTCCCGATTGCAGGGCGGTGTCGAGCATGCCTGCCATCCGGTGTGTCGGGTCGCCGCGCAGCGCGGCCTCGAGCGACACCCCGGCAAGTGGTCCGTCGCCGCGCGTGTAGGCGGAGAACGCGAACAGCACGAGGGCCTCGACGCGCCATGGTTCCGGCAGCGTGCGCGACAGCAGCGCCCACAGCCCCTCGGCAGCACTGGCGCTCTCCCCGACCGCCAGCGCGTACAGGGTGTCCCGCACCTGAAGGTCGGTCAGCGCCCACGCCAGCCGGGCCAGTTCGTCGTCGCCGAGTTCGGCGCCGTCGGCCACCCGGGCCGCCGCGGCGATGGCTGCCTCGATGTCGGCTCGCGCCGCCCCGGCGGGCCGAACCGCCGAGTCCGGGGCGCAGGCCTCGATGGCCTCGGCGAGCGCATCGGTTCGAGCGGGATCGGCGACCTCGATCACCTCCTGCAATTCGGCGCGCCTGGCATAGAGCCTGCGGCCGTCGAGCACGGCCGCCACGGCCAACGGCGACGCGGACGGGTCCTCGACGGTGCCTTGGCTGCCGCAACCGTCGGCGCAATGCCACCGCCCACCGGCGGCGACCCGGTCGACGACGTGCACCGCCAGTAGTTCGATGCCCTCGCCGCCCAGTACGGTCGCCAGACCGTCGGCCAGTTGGCGGTATTCGTCGTTGCACATCCGGCAGCCCGCGCCGTCCTCGTCGATGATGACGGCGATCGCCGCGTCGGGCCTCGCCGCCGCGGCGACGTCGGCGATATGCGCGAGTGAATCAGGGAGTTCCTCCGAAAGATCAACGCGCATAACGCATCCCATCTCCCCGCGGTCGACGGTCACGAGTACGAGGGATTTCTCCGGCACGAAGCCGAGTACCGCTGGTAGGGCCGCGATCAGAACGCCGGGCCGGTTGAGGTGGAAGTCGGGTGATAGCGATGTCATGGCGCCAAGTTCCCAGCCCGGCCCGTCGGCTACGGCGTCCGATACGTCATTTGCGGGTCATCTGCAAGCAACTGGGGATGAATTCGCGTCTGGGGACAACAGCGGTCGAACAGGCAATTATTCACGGGGTGTTGACGCCCGTCGGCGTGCGAATCCGCCCGAACCGGCGTAGACCTTTTGCCATGGGTTCCACGGTTGAGTACGACCTCGTCGTCATCGGTTCGGGTCCTGGCGGCCAGAAGGCCGCCATAGCGGCGGCGAAGCTCGGCAAATCGGTGGCGGTCATCGAGCGCGGCCGGATGCTCGGCGGAGTTTGCGTGAACACCGGAACCATTCCGTCCAAGACCCTGCGTGAGGCCGTCGTCTATCTCACGGGCATGAGCCAGCGCGAGCTGTACGGCGCCAGCTACCGGGTGAAGGAGAAGATCACCCCCGCCGACCTGCTCGCCCGCACTCAGCACGTCATCGGCAAGGAGCAGGACGTGGTGCGCAATCAGTTGATGCGCAACCGTGTCGACCTACTGACGGGACATGCACGCTTCCTCGACGAGCACACGGTATGCGTCGACGACCAGACTCGGGGCGAACGCACAACGGTCACCGGCGAATTCATCGTGATCGCCACCGGCACCAAGCCCGCCCGCCCGACCGGAGTGGAGTTCGACGAGGACCGGGTGCTGGACTCCGACGGAATCCTCGACCTGAAATCACTGCCCACCACCATGGTCGTGGTCGGCGCGGGCGTGATCGGCATCGAGTACGCCTCCATGTTCGCCGCGCTGGGCACCAAGGTCACCGTTGTCGAGAAGCGCGACAACATGCTGGAGTTCTGCGACCCGGAGATCATCGAGGCGCTCAAGTTCCATCTGCGCGACCTCGCGGTGACGTTCCGGTTCGGCGAGGAGGTGACGGCGGTCGACGTCGGCCCCGCGGGCACGGTCACCACATTGGCCAGCGGCAAGCAGATCCCGGCCGACACAGTGATGTATTCGGCTGGGCGCCAAGGACAGACCGACCACCTGGATCTGGCCAACGCCGGGCTGGAAACCGACTCCCGCGGAAGGATTGTCGTCGACAGCCAGTTCCAGACCAAGGTCGACCACATCTACGCCGTCGGCGACGTGATCGGCTTTCCCGCGCTGGCCGCGACATCGATGGATCAGGGCCGACTGGCCGCCTACCACGCGTTCGGCGAACCTGCGAAGGGCATAACCGATCTGCAGCCCATCGGTATCTACTCGATCCCCGAGGTGTCCTATGTCGGGGCCACCGAGGTCGACCTGACCAAGAAGTCGATTCCGTACGAGGTCGGGGTGTCGCGATACCGCGAACTCGCGCGCGGCCAGATCGCGGGCGACTCCTACGGCATGCTCAAGCTACTGGTGTCCACCGAGGACCTGAAGTTGTTGGGCGTGCACATCTTTGGCACCAGTGCCACCGAGATGGTGCACATCGGCCAGGCGGTGATGGGCTGCGGCGGCACGGTCGAGTACCTCGTCGACGCAGTCTTCAACTACCCGACGTTCTCGGAGGCCTACAAGGTGGCCGCGCTCGACGTGATGAACAAGCTGCGCGCGCTGAATCAGTTCCGCGCCTAGCCTCTAGTCGCAGTCGTCTTCGAACGTGGTGGGTGCGGCATCGGCCGGACCGCCGGCTTCGGCACGCGCGAGCAGCTGCTTGACGGCATCGTCGAAAGGCGGTGAGTACGAGACACTTTCGTCTGAGCAGCCGCCGCCGTCCAGTCCGCCGATCACGCCCGTGACGTTCGACCCGTCGATCCACGGGGCGCCGGAGAGTCCGTCGACCAGTTCTGCGCAGTCGAAGGCGGGAAACCCCTTGTTCGTCGGCGCCGTGGCCGTCCGGCATCCGATCGGGCCGCCGCCGACGCCCATGCCGTAGCCGGACACGGTGATCACGGTCCCCGGCTTCGGTGCGGGCCCGAGCTTCAGCCCACCCCCGGCCTGCTCCTCCACCGATCCGCCCGACGCCCTGCTCACCCGCGCGATGGCGAAATCAGCCAACGGGTCCTGGTTCTGCAGCCAGCGGGGGTCGAGGTAGACCGCGTCGACGTGCCAGACGTCCGCCGGTGCTGCCGTGTCCTTCAATCCCGCGACGAATGTGGCGTCGACGCCCTCGGCCACGCAGTGCGCGGCGGTGAGGATCAGGTCACCGGCGGCCGAGTCGAGTACGCCGCCGGTGCAGGTGTGCAACGAGCCGCCGCCCAGGAACACCGCGCCCACCCGCGGGTCCGGCGGCACCGGTGCCGCCGTCGGCGGCACCTTGGCCGCGACGGAGGTGTTGGCGGTGGCGGCCGGCTGCACCTGCGGATGCTTCGCACAGGCCGCGGCCGGTGCCGTCATCGCGAGCAGCAGCCCCGCCACCAAGAGGGCCCGGCCGGCCGCGGAGAAGCGCATGAGGACCGATCTTGCCCCACCGCAGCGCTTCGCGGTGGCCGCAAACATCTCGCGGCGCTCAGAGGCACCCAGGGCTCGCAGCTGGAATGTGACGTACGCACTGTCTTGTTCGAACAAATAGGTGGGCAGCAATCGCATCTCCGCGGAATGCGCGACACTAGGTGCCAGGAGGCGAGGAATGGCTGAGAACGCCGATAGACCAGGACAGCACTACCAGCCCGAGCAGACCGGGATGTATGAGCTGGAGTTTCCCGCGCCGCAGCTGTCGTCGGCAGACGGCACCGGGCCGGTGATGATCCACGCCCTCGAGGGCTTTTCGGACGCCGGACACGCGATCCGGCTGGCCGCGCAGTACCTGAAAAACACCCTGGACACCGAGCTGGTCGCCTCGTTCGCCATCGACGAACTGCTGGATTACCGATCGCGACGGCCGCTGATGACGTTCAAGACCGATCACTTCACCGCATACGAGGAACCCGAGCTCAACCTGTACGCCCTTCATGACAGCGTCGGAACGCCGTTCCTGCTGCTCGCGGGCATGGAGCCGGACCTGCGCTGGGAGCGGTTCATCACGGCCGTGCGGCTGCTTGCCGAACGGCTCGGCGTCCGCAGGGTGATCGGCCTCGGCACCATTCCGATGGCCGTGCCGCACACCCGCCCGATCACGATGACGGCGCACGCGAACGACAAGGAGTTGATCGCAGACCACACGCCGTGGGTCGGAGAGGTGCAGGTGCCTGCCAGCGTGTCCAACCTGCTGGAGTTCCGGATGTCCCAGCACGGGCACGAGGTGGTCGGCTTCACGGTGCACGTCCCGCACTATCTGGCGCAGACGGACTTCCCGTCGGCGGCCGAGGCGCTGCTTGGCGCGGTCGCCAAGAGTGGATCGCTGAAATTCCCCCTCGACGACCTGACCCAGGCCTCGGCCGAGGTGCACGACAAGATAAACGAGCAGGTCCAGGCCAGCGGCGAAGTTGCTCAAGTGGTGGAGGCACTGGAGCGCCAGTACGATGCGTTCGTTGCCGCTCAGGAGAACCGGTCACTGCTGGCGCGCGATGAAGATCTACCCAGCGGAGACGAACTCGGTGCCGAGTTCGAACGGTTCCTCGCACAACAGGCCGGCGACAAGCCCAAGGACGAAGACAACTGAGCCTCCCCCGGCCCGACAACGAAGTTGGCTAACTTGACCGCGACAACGAAGTTGGCGCTATGACAGAGCGAAAGCCCAATCTGCGCACGGTGCGGGAACTGACCCCAACGCTTCAGTTCCGCACCATTCACGGTTACCGGCGCGCGTTTCGGGTGGCCGGCTCCGGCCCGGCGATTCTGCTGATTCACGGTATCGGCGACAACTCCACCACATGGAGCACCGTGCAGACCAAGCTCGCACAGCGGTTCACCGTCATCGCGCCCGATCTGCTGGGCCACGGCAAGTCCGACAAGCCGCGCGCCGACTATTCGGTCGCCGCGTACGCCAACGGGATGCGCGATCTGTTGTCGGTGCTCGACATCGACCACGTCACGGTGGTCGGCCATTCTCTCGGCGGCGGCGTTGCGATGCAATTCGCTTATCAGTTCCCGCAATTGGTCGAACGGCTGATTCTGGTGGGCGCCGGTGGGGTGACCAAGGACGTCAACGTCGCGCTGCGGATCGCCTCGCTGCCGATGGGCAGTGAGGCACTGGCGTTCCTACGGCTGCCGCTGGTGCTGCCCGCGATGCAGGTCGTGGGCCGCGTTGCCGGCGCCGTGCTCGGGTCGACGGGCCTTGGCCGCGATCTGCCCGACGTGCTGCGCATCCTGGCCGACCTGCCCGAGCCCACCGCCTCCTCGGCGTTTGCCCGCACGCTGCGCGCCGTCGTCGACTGGCGAGGCCAGGTGGTCACCATGCTCGACCGATGTTATTTGACGCAATCCGGTCCCGTACAACTGATTTGGGGCACACGCGATTCGGTGATCACGGTGAGCCACGGCCGGATGGCACACGCGGCGATGCCGGGATCGCAGCTGGAGGTCTTCGAAGGCTCCGGACACTTCCCATTCCACGACGATCCCGACCGCTTCGTCGAGGTCGTCGAGAGATTCATCGATTCCACTGATCCCGCGGTGTACGACCAGGAGTTCCTGCGCGAGCTGCTGCGCTCGGGCATCAGCGAAGGTGCCATCTCCGGGTCCGTAGACACCAGGGTGGCCGTGCTCGACGCGATGGGTGCCGACGAGCGCAGCGCCACCTGATTTCGACCACGTAGCATCGGCCACATGGCCATCGACGTGACAGTGCTGCGCGTTTTCACCGACCAGGACGGCAATTTCGGCAACCCGCTCGGCGTCGTGGAAGCCGACCAGGCCGAACCCCGCGAGCGCCAGCGGATAGCAACCCAATTGGGTTACAGCGAAACGATATTCATCGATGTGCCGGCGTCCGGCGCCGGCACCGCGCAGGCACGCATCTTCACACCCGCCACGGAACTACCGTTTGCCGGGCATCCGACGGTGGGCGCCTCATGGTGGCTGCGCGACCGTGGCACCCCCGTCAACACATTGCAGGTGCCCGCGGGGATCGTCCAGGTCACATACGAAGACGACCTCACCGCGGTCAGCGCCCGCTCGGAGTGGGCGCCGGAATTCGCCATCTACGACCTCGAGTCGACCGATGAACTGTTCGCCGCCGACCCGAACGACTATCCCGACGACATCCAGAACTATCTGTGGACGTGGACCGACCGCGAGCGCGGGGCGATCCGATCGCGGATGTTCGCGGCGAATCTCGGCGTGCCCGAGGACGAAGCGACCGGGGCCGCGGCCGTGCGGATCACCGACTACCTCAGCCGCGACCTGACCATCGTGCAGGGCAAGGGCTCGGTGATCGAAACTCAGTGGAGTCCTGAGGGCTGGGTACGCATCGCCGGCCGCGTCGTGAGCGACGGGATCAAGCAGATCGACTGACGCCGGCGCGGGCTCAGCTCTTTGCGGGGACCTCACGGGCGGCGCGAAGCGCCTCGATTTCACGCTCGAAATCCTCTGCCGACTCGAACGACCGGTAGACGGAGGCGAACCGCAGGTAGGCCACTTCGTCGAGTTCACGCAACGGCCCGAGGATCGCCAGCCCCACCTCGTGGCTCGGCACTTCGGGCGAGCCGGTGGCGCGCACCGCGTCCTCCACCTTCTGGGCCAGCAGGTTCAGCGCATCATCATCGACTTGTCGGCCCTGGCAGGCCCGCCGCACACCCCGGACCACCTTCTCGCGGCTGAACGGTTCGGTGACGCCGCTGCGCTTGACGACGGCCAGCACCGCGGTCTCCACGGTGGTGAACCGCCTGCCGCACTCCGGGCATGATCTACGCCGCCGGATGGCCTGACCCTCGTCGGTTTCGCGGGAATCGACCACCCGGGAATCGGGATGACGGCAGAACGGACAGTGCATCACCGCTCCTTCGTCGCGACGACAAACAGCTACCTCGAACCTCTTCGAGCGTACCTGCGTGCCACCACCGGAACCCAGCACCGTGCCGATTCGGACACCTGTCGCTGCAGCCTCTACCGAAGGCGTTGTGCGGCAATATCTTTCACCGCTCACGACTGCCTAGTTGCCGATGGGTGCGATCAGAGTCTGGCCGGCGTCAAGCGCCACCGAGTCGAGCTGGTTGAGCTCGCGGATCTTGTCAACGACCTGTCCGACCGGCGAGTCCGGGGCGACCCTGTGAGCGACCTGCTGCAGCGTCTCCCCTGTCTGCACCTGAATCACCGCCAGCCGAGCGGGGACAGGCGCATCGCTTCCCGTGACGCCGCCGAACTGGGCGACCAGCCCGAGCCACACGGTGATGCCCGCAGCGAGGAGCGCGAGCAGCACCGTGGTTGCGGGCGTGATCGGCCGCCGGCGATGCGATGCCCGCGACATCAGGACGCCTGTGCCGGAATAGCGCATGGGCGCCGTGGCGGGCCGACTGGACCGCGGCCGCCGCCGGGCGTCGGCCTCCCTGCGACGGGGTCGGGCCACCGGCCGCAACGCCGAATCTGCCTGGATTTCTCGGGTATCGAGGATCGTCATCGTGCTTGCCTTCCGCTCCGGCTTTTCGCTCTTGTGTTCGAACATACTCGCTCACTTGTTCGATTTGTAGAACATGTGATCGAACTGTTGCCAAACGATAGAACGGCCCACCGACAAATTTCGGGGCCCGGATTACGCCTGCGCCCGAAAGCCGACACGCCTCGAACACATGTTTGATTATTGGGCAGCCACGGACTACATTCGGCGCCATGAGCGAAGACAGCACCGGCAGCCGCGCAGGTCTCACCGAGCGTCAGCGCACCATTCTGGACGTCATCCGCGCGTCGGTGACCAGTCGCGGCTATCCCCCGAGCATCAGGGAGATCGGCGACGCCGTCGGTCTGACGTCCACCTCGTCGGTCGCCCATCAGCTGCGCACTCTGGAGCGCAAGGGCTATCTGCGCCGCGACCCCAACCGCCCGCGCGCCGTCGACGTTCGCGGCTCCGACGAAGGCGTCACCCCGATCGTCGCCACCGATGTCGCAGGCTCGGACGCATTACCGGAACCCACCTTCGTGCCGGTGCTCGGCCGCATCGCCGCTGGCGGACCCATCCTGGCCGAGGAAGCCGTCGAAGACGTCTTCCCGCTGCCCCGCGAGCTGGTCGGTGAGGGGTCGCTGTTCCTGCTCAAGGTGGTCGGCGACTCGATGGTCGACGCGGCCATCTGCGACGGCGACTGGGTGGTCATCCGTCAGCAGAACGTGGCCGACAACGGCGACATCGTGGCCGCGATGATCGACGGCGAGGCGACGGTGAAGACGTTCAAGCGCACCCGCGGTCAGGTGTGGCTGATGCCGCACAACCCGGCGTTCGATCCCATCCCTGGCAACGACGCTGCCGTGCTCGGCAAAGTCGTCACGGTCATCCGCAAGATCTAGCGCACTCAGTTGGCCCGGACGAACCCGTTGGTTCGGGCCAGTTCCTCACTGACGAACCAGATTTCGGCCCGCGCGTCGTCGTAGAGCGTGCCGCCGGGCGCCCAGTACAACCCCGACTTGGTGTCGGCCTTGATCGGATAGCCCTCCGGCGCCTCGTTGGGGTCGTCGAGCGGCAGGTGCAGTGCGGTGCCATTGGGCTCAGGCTCATCGACCACGATCCGGGCATGACGCCCGGTGTCGGTCAACGGATCCCGTTCGTCGCGGGCAGGCACTCGCGTCGGCGTCGTGTCGATCCTGTCGGGATCGTCCTGCTCCTCTTGCGCCGCAGCGGTTTCCGGCGATGCCGCCGGTTCCCGGGTGGTGTCGGCCTCATCGGCGCGCTCGGGCCCGGCCGGTGCACCCCACGGGCTGAGCGGCGCGACTGGATACTCTCGGGCACTGGGAGGCGACCCGAGCCCCTGCTCCGCGTAGCGTCCGCCGAACGGCTCCTCGGCGGCGCCGCTGGAGCCGTGACCCGACATCGCGGATTCATACGACGACCCGAACTCGTGATCGTCGTCGTCGGTGCCGAAGATGTCGTCATCTGGGCCGCCACGGCGGTTACGCAGTGCCGCGACGGCCACCAGCGCGGCCAGCACAAGCACCGGAACGATCGCGAGCAGCCACCACCAGCTCCACGCAAACCACTTCTTGCCGTTGGTGTCTGAGGCCTGCGGGTTGGCGGGCGGTGACTTGGGTATCTCCTGCCCCGGCACCTGCAGGCCGGCGAGTTGCGAGGCCAGGTTCGACGGCTCGGTGCTGAAAGTGTTCTTGCCGCGGTCCCAGGAGATCACTCCCCCGGCGAACCGCTGCGTGACCACGTCACCGTTTTCGGATTGGTCCGCCATCGGTGCGCCGAGGGGGCCCGTGGCTTCACCGAGCTTCTGCCAGGCGGCGTTCATGGCCCCGCGCACGATGACGGCGCCGTAATCGGGCGTCCAGAAGATGACCGGCTGATCCTTGGCAGCGAAGGTGCTCATTCGGCTGTTGGGCAGGCCGCCGTCGGCCTCACTGGAGGTCGGCAGGCCCAGATCACCCTCTGGCCCGCCGACGCTTTCGTACTTGGCCAACACCTGTCCCGTGACGACGTCGGCTCCGGTTGCGGGGCTGTAGAAGATCTTGCCGCCCGAGAAGTTCTGGCCGAGGCCGTCGGCGCCGATCTTGTAGGGCTCGCCTTGCGCGGCGCCGAGCGGACCGAGCGGTCCGCCGGCGGCACGGCGTGCCGCGTTGATCGCCGATGTCGGGTCGTCCGGGATCTGCAGGTCGCCGAGTTGTCCCGCGAGGTCGGGCGGAACCGTGGTGAAGGTCTTGGCCTTCCTGTCGTAGGAGACCTCGCCGCCGGTGAACTTCTGCGTGACGATGTTGTCCCGATAGGTTTCGTCATCGGAGGGCACGCCCAGTGTTCCCGCCGAGCCGCCGAGCTTGTCCCACGCGGCGTTGATGGGGCCGCGAACGACCCGGGCACCCGTGTCGGGCGTCCAGAAGATCACCGGATTGTCGGCGGCGCTGAAGGTGGTGTTGCGGCTGTTCGGGGCCTTTCCCGCGCCCTCGTCGATCGTCGGGAAGCCGAGGTCGCCATCGGCTGGTCCGCCCAGCGACATGTACTTGTCCAGGATGGCGCCCATCATGGCGTGGGCACCGGTGGCCGGGGTGAAGAAGATCTTGCCGCCAGGGAAGTTCTGGCCGAAACCGTCCCCGGCCGGATAGACCCCGCCGTCTTTGGGACCCAGGGGGCCGGTGTCGCCACCCGCGGCCTGCCACGCCGCGGTGATCGCGGCGTCCGCGTCGTCCTGGGGGGTGGCCGATGCAACGGGCGCGGACAAGATCAGCGCCGCCGCACACAACAGGCCGATAGTTGTACGCGCGATCAGCCCGCTTCCCACCACGCCCCGTTTCGTCATCCGACAGGTCACGTTAATCATCGCGTTCGTGACCGTGCCAGACGACGATAACCAAGCGTGTCGGGTGAAACAGCGCAACTGGGCGCCCGGCGTGCCGGTGAGCCGCGGCTAGACGCCCATACTGCGGCCGATGATTTCCTTCATGATCTCGGTCGTGCCGCCGTAGATCGTTTGCACGCGGGAGTCGAGATAGGCCCTGGCGACCGGATATTCGCGCATGTAGCCGTAGCCACCGTGCAGTTGCAGGCACCGATCGATGAGGTGGACCTGCTTTTCGGTGGAGTACCACTTGGCCATGGCGGCCTGCTCGACGGTGAGTTTCTCCTCGAGATGCAGCTTCAGGAACTCGTCGACCATCATGCGCACCACGGTCGCCTCGGTCGACAGTTCGGCCAGGAGGAACCGGCTGTTCTGCTGGCTACCGATCGGGCGGCCAAATGCCTTGCGCTCCTTGGTGTATTGCAGCGTCTCCTCGAGCACTGCCTCCATCGCGGCCGCAGCCATCACCGCGATACCGATCCGCTCCTGCGGCAAATTCTGCATCAGGTAGACGAAACCCGAGCCCTCATCGCCGAGCAGATTCTCCACGGGGACCTTGACGTCGGTGAACGACAGCTCCGCGGTGTCCTGGGCGTCCAGGCCGATCTTGTCGAGTTTGCGGCCCCGCTCGAATCCCTCCATACCGCGCTCGACGACCAGCAGCGAGAAGCCCATCGCACCCTTGTCCGGGTCGGTCTGCGCGACCACGATCACCAGGTCGGCGTTGATGCCGTTGGTGATGAACGTCTTCGCACCGTTGAGCACGTAGTGGTCGCCCTCTTTGACGGCGCGGGTCTTGATGCCCTGCAGATCGCTTCCCGTGCCGGGCTCGGTCATCGCGATCGCGGTGATGATCTCGCCGGTGCAGAACTGCGGCAGCCAGCGCGCCTTCTGCTCCTCGTTGGCCAGCCGCATCAGGTAAGGCAGGACCACGTCGTTGTGCAGGCCGAAGCCGATTCCGCTGTAGCGACCCGCAACCGTCTCCTCATTGATGATCACGTTGTAGCGGAAGTCCGGGTTACCCCCGCCGCCGTACTCCTCGGGCACCTCCATGCCGAGAAAGCCCTGCTTGCCCGCCTCCAGCCAGACGCCGCGGTCGACGATCTTCTCCCGCTCCCACTCCTCGTGATACGGCGCGACGTGCCGGTCGAGGAAGGCGCGATACGACTCGCGAAACAGGTCATGCTCGGGCTCGAAGAGGGTGCGGTCGTATTTGACGACGTTGCCCATGGCGGACCTCCGTGAACTGGTACGGGCTGTTACCAGCCAAACGTACC
>DATJIX010000238.1:0-3475 GCA_035492865.1 Mycobacterium sp.
CCGTCGTTCCCCGCACTGCTGAAGAAGCAGCTCAAGGGTGCGCCGATGCCTGCGCCGCGCGCCATCCTCGACGCGGCCGTCGAGGGTGCGCAGGTGGACTTCGACACCGCGTCCCGCATCGAGAGCCGCTACTTCACGCATCTCGTCACCGGCCAGGTCGCCAAGAACATGATTCAGGCGTTCTTCTTCGACCTGCAGCACATCAACGGTGGCGGCTCGCGGCCAGAGGGCATCGGCAAGCGGGAGATCAAGAAGATCGGCGTGCTCGGCGCGGGCATGATGGGCGCAGGAATCGCCTACGTGTCGGCCAAGGCCGGCTTCGACGTCGTGCTCAAGGACGTCAGCATCGAGGCCGCGCAGAAGGGCAAGGGCTACTCCGAGAAGTTGGAGGCCAAGGCCCTTGAGCGTGGCAGGACGACGCAGGAGCGCTCCGACGCGCTGCTGGCCCGGATCACGCCCACCGCCGACGCCGCCGACTTCAAGGGCGTCGACTTCGTCATCGAGGCGGTGTTCGAGTCGGTTGAGCTGAAGCACAAGGTGTTCCAGGAGATCGAGGACATCGTCGAGCCTGACGCGCTGCTCGGGTCGAACACCTCGACGCTGCCCATCACCGGGCTGGCGGCAGGGGTGAAGCGCCAAGACGACTTCATCGGAATCCACTTCTTCTCGCCGGTCGACAAGATGCCGCTGGTGGAAATCATCAAGGGCGAGAAGACATCTGACGAGGCCCTGGCGCGGGTGTTCGACTACACGCTGGCCATCGGCAAGACCCCGATCGTCGTCAACGACAGCCGCGGCTTCTTCACCAGCCGGGTCATCGGCACGTTCGTCAACGAGGCGCTTGCCATGCTCGGCGAGGGTGTCGCCGCGGCCAGCATCGAGCAGGCGGGTTCGCAGGCCGGATACCCTGCGCCGCCGCTGCAGCTGTCCGACGAGCTCAACCTCGAGCTGATGCACAAGATCGCCGTCGCCTCCCGCAAGGGCGTCGAGGACGAGGGCGGCACCTACACGCCGCACCCGGCCGAGGCGGTCGTCGAGAAGATGATCGAGATCGGCCGGCCCAGCCGTCTCAAGGGAGCCGGGTTCTACGAGTACGCCGATGGCAAGCGCGTCGGCCTCTGGCCGGGTCTGAAGGACACCTTCAACTCCGGCAGTACGTCGATTCCCTTGCAGGACATGATCGACCGGATGCTGTTCGCCGAGGCGCTGGAAACCCAGAAGTGTCTCGACGAGGGTGTCCTGACGTCGACCGCCGATGCCAACATCGGCTCGATCATGGGTATCGGCTACCCGCCGTACACCGGCGGCAGTGCGCAGTTCATCGTCGGCTACGAAGGCGCTGGCGGACGCGGCAAGGACGCGTTCGTGGCGCGGGCCAAGGAGCTGGCCGCCAAGTACGGTGACCGCTTCCTGCCGCCGAATTCACTGACCAGCTAACAGCAGTACGCAAAAGCCCTCGGAACAAAGGCGTTTCGGGGGCTTTTGCTATTTCCGGGGCGCGTCATCCCCGACTGTGCGTTCTCATACGGCACTACCCGCGTGTCGCGTATGAAACCGCACACTCAGCGAGGATCTATGCCACCAGTACGTCGCTCTCCAGCAGGGGATTGGCCTGCGCGTTCGCCAGGGCGTCGAGAACGAGATCCCACACCTGTGGGCTCAACACGACGCCGAGATGGCCGGCCGGAAGCCCCGGATACAGATCCTGAAGAACGATGTTCGTCACGTTCGGGCCATCGAGCGCCTGCTGTGTGTACGGGGTGACGACTTCGTCGTTCTTCGAGATGATATTGGTGTACAGCACGCCGGGTCTGGTGTCGCCGTTGCCGTACACCTCCTGCTGAAATGCGTTACCAACCGACTGCTGCTCCAAGGCCGGTCCCAACGAGTTCGCGAACGCGACGACCAGCGGCCCCAGAATCGGCAGGCCCTGCAAGCCGATCAGGCCGCTGGCGTCGGTGCCGTGATTGCTCGGGGCGATGCCGATGACTTGGGACACCTTGTCAGCGCCGTCCAAGTTGTTGATGTAGTACGCGGGCAGGATCCCGCCGCCCTGCGAATGGCCGATGAGGATCACCTTGGGTGCGCCGGTTTCGTCGAGGACCTTTTTCACTTCGGCGGCAAGCTGTTTCGCGGACTCCCGGATGTCATCCGTGGCCTGAATCGGCGCATTGGGATTCGAGGTGACGTTGCCGTAGTTGAACGTGTAGACCTTGTAGCCCGCGTTCGCGAGGACCGGCGCACCGACACCCCAGTTCTCTCCCTGAGTGGCAATCGTTCCGTTGATGAGAATGATCGGCAGCGGATGCTCGGGGGTGACCGTGATGTCTGGGTCGTTGGCGCCGGGCGGCGGCTTCTGCGGAGTGAGGAAACTCAGTCCCTCGAGGACCCCGTAGGTGACCCGGAACGGTCCTGTACTCGCGGAACCGGGCGGGGCGCCGATCAGTGTCCTGCCCACGGCCGCAGCCGAATTGGCGACCGCGGAGGCCAACGCATATGGGGCTCCGAAGAAGGTGTGCGGTCCGAAGATATCGGCAACTGTGTTGGCCGCGGTATACACGACCGACACGGCGACCACGCCTACGTCGGATACCAGCCCGACGACCTCACGAGGCTTTGGGGCTCTGATCGTGTTGGCTGATGGCGTGCTCGACACGGTGGGTGCGACTGCGGCGATCTTCGCCGCGACAGGCTGTGGGTCGGGAGTCGACGTTGTGGATGCCTTGGTTGCCGCCGGCTGAGGGTCCTCCTTGACCGGCTTGACCGGCTTGACCGGCTTGACCGATGCGACGGTCAGCTTGGGTCGGTGTGTACTCCGTCGCGTTGTCGGCTTCGTGCCACTGCTCGCCGTCTCCTCTGCGGCCGCCGCGCTCTCGTCGGACGACGCCTGGGATTCGGTGTCCGATGTGGTCGGGGCGTCGGCCTTCGGCGCTTTCGGGGGCTTAGGTGCCTTCGGTCCTTTCGGGGTGTCCGCCGAGCTTTCCGACGTCGAATCGCCCTTCGAAGGTGACGGGTCATCGGCGTGGGCGATACCGCTGGTCAGCCCGACCGCGACCCAGGCTGACAGCACGAAGGTGGCAACGGTTAACCGCAGCCACCAGTAGAGCGACTTCGTGGACACTCGCGGACCTCCCGACCGGTAGGCATGCAATGTATCCAGTTGACGGCCGCGGTTGTCCCCGTTTTGACAATGCGCGTAGTCGGTTAGCTGCAGGCCGGTGAGATGCGCAGCATTGCGACGTCGTGAGGCGCGACGGTGCGGGTGATGTCGCCGGCCGTCGTCGTGTCGGTGTGCGCCCACAGGTCGCGCACCGCGTAGCACCGGGCGTTCCGGAGTCCGGCCGCCGATGCACTGGTGGCGATTGTGGCCGGTTGGTCGCCGGCGTTGAACAGCGTGACCGCTACGGCGCCGTCGGAAAGCGGCTTCACCAGCACCCGATTGTCCCGGGGTGACGCTGCCGCCTGCGCGGCCAAG
>DATJIX010000239.1:0-3260 GCA_035492865.1 Mycobacterium sp.
ACTCAGTCCCGCGTCGAGCGGGTGACGTCGACGGAGAAGGCAGCGGTGCGCGCGCCAGAGCCGTCGGACGGTGACGCCAAACCAGAGACGCCGAAGCCTATTGTGCGGCCAATGAAGCATCGGCCCGCGGTGCGCGATTCACTCGACGTGGGCAAGCAGATACGCGATCCGCTGCGCCCCGTGGATCGGGGTCGCCATCACAACGAGGCCGACATTGAGACCGTGAGTGGCGAATCGCCCTCGGCCGCATCGTCGTCGGCCAGCAGCTCCGCGGGCGACGGCTCGTCGGGCGGTGACAGCGGCGGGTCTTAGTCGTTCTCGCCCTCGGTCATCGCCTCGGCCCAGGCGATGTGCCCTTCGAAGCCAGGCGATTCCGCCATCGCGCGATAGCGATCCGGGTATTTGTGATAGCGGGCGTCGCTTCGTGCGTGCGGCGATCCGGTGCGATCCAGTCTGCCTGATCACGCCGGCGCTTTCGCGTCTCCTACCCAGCAGCGACATCGTCAGGGTTGACCATTCCGCGCCGGGTCATCCTGGCTAGGTGACGGCACACATCGTCGGTGAGCTGTTGCGCGATGTAGCGCAGGCCCGCGCCGTCGGCATACATGCGGTAGATCCGCTCGACCACCGAAGATGTCGCAGGGTCAGTTTCGATCCGCTGGGCCAAACAAGGAGTGGCGATCATCGACCAGCGATTCCCACACTGGCATCGCGGGAACCCGTCGATTCTGCATCCGGGACGGCTCATAAGCCTCTGACAAGTTCGACGGAGCCCACTGCTTCGCGCGCGGCGTGGCTGGCGGCGCGGCTGCCGGGTTAGTAGCGCGATGAGGCAGCCGGCGGCGAGTACACCGACGGCGACAGCGAAGCCGATGCCAGCGCTGCGTAGCCCCCAGTGGTCGGCGACCAGGCCGTCGCCGATGACCGGTAGGGAGATGGCGATGTAGGCCGGCGAGTGAAGTGGTGACCAGCGCCGCCGTCAAGGCGATCATACCGATCACCGGTGTTGTGGCAATGCTTCCGGCCGTCGTGACCGCTGCGGTCGCCGTCGTCAATGTTGTGTTGGCAGCTGGCACCGCGAGCACCACGAACCTGTAAGTCTTCCAATGCAATTGAGAGGAACTTAATGAACTCTCTACCGCTGGCCTGCGAGCCATTCACCCCACCCGCCGACCGCGACTGCTTCCCACGGAGCGCCGCGAATCCGTCCGCACGCACTCGTCTGTGATCTATTTCAAGACGCGAAGCGTCGACTGCAACCGGCTCGGTCGAGGCGATTTGCCGAGCCCATGCAAGCGACTTTTCAACAAGACGGCGCCAGCGTGCGACACGTTCACCGCCTCAATTGCAAGATCGCAACCCGTGTCGCAGATGGCCAAGTCACCCCTCGGACACCAGATTCTCAAGCCTCGTTCGGCATATTCGTCCAGCCCTTGCGGTCCGCCCGGGCATACCAGCCGGAGGCGGCAAGCGTCCCACCGTCCACCGGGATCGTCTGCCCGGTGACGAACCGGGCGTCATCGGAGGCCAGGAATTCCACCACGGCCGCGTAGTCGTCGGGCCTGCCGAACCGGCCGACCGGGATCCAGGTCCTGATCAGGTCCGGGTCGCGGCCACGCAGCATCAGCTCGGCTGGCGTCTGCTGGGTGTCTGCGAGATCGGGGGCGATGGCGTTGACGCGGATACCGTGCTGCGCCACGTCGACGGCGAGGCTGCGGGTGAACGCCACCACGCCGGCGTTGAACGCGGCGTACGGGGCGGCGTAGGGAATGCCGCGGAACGCCTCCACGGTCGCGTTGTTGATGATGGCACCGCGGCCGCTGCTGACCATCGTCGGCAATACCGCGTGACACATCCGAAGCACGTGCAGCAGGTTGAGCTCGTAGAGCGTCTGCCACTGTTCCTCGGTGCTGTGCAGAAAATCCCTGGCCGCGGGCCGGAAGTCGCCCACGTTGTTGACCAGGATGTCGATCCGCGAATCAGCAACGGCCACTGCGGTTTCGGTGACGGCGGCGACGACGGCGCGGTCGCGGATATCACCGACGACAGTGGTGCAGTGGCCGCCTTTCGCGACGATCTCGTCGTGTGCGGCCGACGCCGCGGCGGCGTTGATGTCGTTGAGCACCAGGTGCGCGCCCGCCGCCGCCAACCGCCTGCTGATGCCGCCACCAATGCCCAGTGCGCCGCCGGTGACGATGGCGACCTGTCCCGCGAACCGCATCCCGACAGCCTATTGGCCGACCCGGTGACCAAAGTCCCTTGTGACCCGCATGAGCGCTGATGGTGAATTGAGGGTCGGGGTTGATTGGGGGAAGTGCATGACGACCGAAGCACCATCGGTGGCACGACTGGAAGCTCGCCGTCCGTTCCCGGCGCGGCTCGGGCCCAAGGGCAACCTGATCTACAAGCTCGTCACCACGACCGATCACAAGCTGATCGGCATCATGTACTGCGTCGCCTGCTTCATCTTCTTCTTCATCGGCGGGCTGATGGCGCTGCTCATCAGGACCGAGCTGGCGCTGCCTGGACTGCAGTTCCTGTCCAACGAGCAGTTCAACCAGCTGTTCACCATGCACGGCACCGCGATGCTGCTGTTCTACGCGACCCCGATCGTGTTCGGCTTCGCCAACCTGGTGCTGCCGCTGCAGATCGGCGCACCCGACGTGGCGTTCCCCCGACTGAACGCGTTGAGCTTCTGGTTGTTCGTCTTCGGCGCCCTGATCGCGTTGAGCGGCTTCATCACTCCGAACGGCGCCGCCGACTTCGGCTGGACCGCCTACACACCGCTCACTGACGCAGTGCACAGCCCTGGACCCGGCGGTGACCTGTGGATTCTCGGTCTGGGTGTCGGCGGCTTGGGTACGATCCTTGGCGCAGTCAACATGATCACCACCGTGGTCTGCATGCGCGCCCCCGGCATGACGATGTTCCGGATGCCGATCTTCACCTGGAACATCCTGGTGACGTCGATTCTGGTGCTGCTCATCTTTCCGCTGCTGACCGCCGCGCTGTTCGGCCTGGCCGCCGACCGCCGTCTCGGTGCGCACATCTACGACCCCGCCAACGGCGGTGTGATCCTCTGGCAGCACCTGTTCTGGTTCTTCGGCCACCCCGAGGTGTACGTCATCGCGTTGCCGTTCTTCGGCATCATCAGCGAGGTGGTGCCGGTATTTTCCCGCAAGCCGATCTTTGGCTACACCACGTTGGTGTACGCGACGTTCAGCATCGCTGCGCTGTCGATGGCGGTGTGGGCTCATCAC
>DATJIX010000240.1:0-14174 GCA_035492865.1 Mycobacterium sp.
GCCGCCGGTGAGCGCCGCCTAGCGTAGGCGGATACTCGAATTCGGCCGCTAGTGTCGCCGTGTGCATACCCCCGGTGAGCGGCTGCGGTTCCGTCTTTCTGAAGCGCAGCTGTATCTCTGCACCGACGCCCGCCGTGAGCGCGGTGACCTTGCCGAATTCGCCGATGCCGCGATGGCAGGCGGGGTCGACATCATCCAGTTGCGGGACAAGGGTTCGCCCGGCGAGCAGCAGTTCGGCCCGCTCGAGGCGTTGCAAGAGCTCGCAGCGCTCGAAGTGCTCGCCGACGCGGCGCGCCGCCACGACGCACTGCTGGCGGTCAACGATCGCGCCGATATCGCGCTGGCGGCGGGTGCCGACGTGCTGCATCTCGGTCAGGACGACCTGCCGCTGCCGATCGCCCGCGACATCATCGGCCCGCGCCCGGTGATCGGCCGCTCCACCCACGACCACGGGCAGGCGACCGCCGCGGCGAAGGAGGATGTCGACTACTTCTGCGTCGGCCCGTGCTGGCCGACCCCGACAAAACCGGGCCGCCCGTCACCCGGCCTCGACCTGGTCCGCGCGACGGCCGAATTGGCAACGGACAAGCCGTGGTTCGCGATCGGCGGCATCGACGAGCAGCGCTTGCCAGAGGTGCTCGCGGCGGGAGCGCGTCGAATCGTGGTGGTGCGCGCTATCACCGGCGCCGACGACCCGACCGCCGCGGCGCGACGACTCAAAGCTCGGCTTGCAGGGGGATAGTCGCCGCCACTTCGCGCAGTCGCTCCCAGCTGGCGGCGAATCCGGGATGCAACGGCAGCTCGGCCACCTCGTCGACAGCGACCCAGCGCAGCTCCGAGCTCTCGCGGTTGGGCACCGTCTCGAGCAGTTCGGCGGCGTCTGCGATCACGGTCGTGTACGTCCAATAGGCGCCCGTCGTCCCCGAGATTTCAGCGGTCACGACGGTGGTGCGCACCGTCAGCTGATGCGCGGGCAGCCCGGCTTCCTCGTGGGCCTCGCGGACCGCCGCCTGTTCAGGAGTTTCGTGGCTGTCGCGGGCGCCGCCGGGCAGACCCCAGGTGCCGCCCTGGTGACTCCACGGCGCGCGGTGTTGCAACAGCACCGCATGTGAGCCATCGGCGCGCGGTGCCCGCAGCAGCAGTCCCGCCGCACCGTGCTTGCCCCAGAAAGCCGCGCCGGTGTCGGACACGACCCAGCCGTCACCGTCGCCACGCACGCGTTCAGCTTAGGGAACACGGAAGAAAGACGTGCCCCTCGAATGCCCACACGTCACCGCAACAACTCTTAGAATTCTTTTATAGTGTGGTGAGACGGTCGGGACGATAGCCGGAGAGCAGCGAAAAGATGAGGTTCGCGCGCACGTGACTGTGGAGTTGGCGCACCCTTCGACCGAGCCACTGGCGTCGCGGTCGCCGACAACCCCCGCGCACCCGCGCTGGTGGTTCCTCTGGACCACCCCGGGCCGGATCCTGACCATCGGCGTCGTCCTTTCGGCGCTCGTGATCGCCAGCGCATTTGCCACATCGACGACAATTAACGACCGCCAACAGGCGCTCACCACCGTCCTCAACCACACCGAACCGCTTTCGTTCGCGGCCGGTCAGCTCTACACCACGCTGTCGGTGGCCGACGCGGCAGCAGCGACGGCGTTCATTGCGGGCTCCGAGCCGCGCGATGTCCGGCAGCGCTACGAGCAGGCGATCACCGACGCGTCGGTGGCCGTCACGCGCGCGTCCAGCGGGCTGACCGACGAGCCGATGGTGCAACTGCTCGGCAGGGTCAACGCCCAGCTGTCGGTGTACACCGGACTGGTCGAAACCGCCCGCACCAACAACCGCGCAGGAAACCCCGTCGGCTCGTCGTATCTGTCCGAGGCCTCATCGTTGATGCAGACACAGATGCTGCCCGACGCGCAGCGGCTGTACGAACAGACGTCGTCGCGGGTGGACGCCGAAACGACCGCGTCGACAAGGATTCCCGGACCGGTCATCCTCGTCGTGCTCGCCACACTGTTGTTCGGCGCGTTCGCGAACCGGTGGCTTGCGCGTCGAACTCGCCGCCGCGTGAATATCGGCTTTGTCGCCGGCGGCCTCGCCGTGCTGATTATGTTGATATGGGTGGGCACCGCCCTCGTCATCTCGACGTCGGACAGCCGCAGCGCGAAAGACACTGCGGCTGAGTCACTCAAGACCGTGACGACCCTCGCGATCACCGCACAGCAGGCGCGCGCCGACGAGACGCTGTCGTTGATTCGGCGCGGCGACGAAGACGTGCGCAAGCAGTCCTACTACCAGCGCATCGACACGATGCAGCAACAGCTGTCCGACTACCTGTCCCGCGGCGACGCGATCGACAAGACCGATCTGGCCGACGCCGAACAATTGTTGAAGCGGTGGCGCGCCGCCGACGACCGGATCAACGCCTACATCGGGGTCGGCAACTACCAGGCCGCCACGCAGGTGGCGTTGGGCACCGGCGAGGACGACTCGACGCCTGCGTTCGACAAACTCGATACGGCGCTGACCAAAGGCATCGAAGAAAGCCGAAACCAGTTGCGCAACGACATTCTCAACGCCCGCCGGGTGCTGTCGGGTGCGACGGTCGGCGCGGCGGTGTTGTCCGTCGCGGCCGCGCTGGCGGTCGCGCTCGGGTTGTGGCCGAGGCTTAGCGAGTACCGGTGATTCGTAAGATCGGCATCCTCCTCGCCACCGCGGTGGTGTTGACGAGTTGCGCGCAGGGGGCCGCGGTGATGCCGACGCCCGGCGTCACACTCGCGCCGCCAACGCCAGCGGGCATGGACGAGCTGCCACCGGTCGCGGCGCGCGCGCCGACCGACGACGAGGATTGCAACCGCACGGCGAGCCTGCGTCCGTTCCCCGACAAGGCCACCGCCGATGCCGCGGTCGCCACCATCCGCAACCGCGGCAGGCTGATCGTCGGCCTGGACATCGGTAGCAACCTGTTCTCCTTCCGCGACCCGATCACCGGGGAGATCACCGGCTTCGACGTCGATATCGCCGGTGAGATCGCCCGCGACATCTTCGGCAGCCCGTCACAGGTCGAATACCGGATCCTGTCGTCGGCCGATCGGATCGCCGCGCTGCAGAACAATCAGGTGGACGTCGTCGTGAAGACGATGACCATCACCTGTGACCGCAAGAAGCAGGTCGGCTTCTCCACGGTGTATCTGAATGCCAATCAACGGATCCTGGCTTCGCGGGACTCGTCGATCTCGCAGCCGTCCGATCTGTCCGGCAAGCGGGTGTGCGTCGCGAAGGGCACCACATCGCTGCAACGCATTCAGCAGATCACCCCGCCGCCGATCATCGTCGGCGTGGTGACGTGGGCCGACTGCCTGGTGGCGCTGCAGCAACGCCAGGTCGACGCGGTCAGCACCGACGATTCGATCCTGGCCGGCCTGGTCTCGCAGGATCCGTACCTGCACATCGTCGGCCCCAGCCTCAACGAGGAGCCCTACGGGATCGGCGTCAACCTGCAGAACACCGGGCTGGTGCGGTTCGTCAACGGCACGCTGGAACGGATTCGCCGCGACGGCACCTGGTACACGCTGTACCGCAAGTGGTTGACGGTGCTCGGCCCGGCTCCGGCGCCACCGGTTGCGAGGTATACGGACTGATGGCCGAGGCGAAGGACTTCGAGGAAGGGCCGGGCACCCAACCGGCCACCTTCGACGACCTCGGCATGGACTCCGGGTCGACGGTGCGCCCGATGGCCACCCAGGCGATCTTCCGTCCCCATCTCGACGACGACGTCGACAGCGGGTCGATCGGCACGGAGGACACCGAACCGCACGACCACCTCACGACGGCGACTCGGGCACTGTCACCGACGCGGCGCCTCGGTGGTGGCTTGGTGGAGATCCCGCGGGTGCCTGCGTTAGACCCGCTCGAAGCGCTGATGACCAATCCGGTTGTGGCCGAGTCGAAACGGTTCTGCTGGAACTGCGGGCGCCCCGTCGGCCGGTCGTCGGCCGATGGCCGGGCGCTGTCCGAAGGCTGGTGTCCGCACTGCGGCAGCGCGTACTCGTTCCTGCCTCAGCTCTCCCCAGGCGACGAGATCGCCGATCAGTACGAGATCAAGGGCTGCATCGCGCACGGCGGACTCGGCTGGGTGTATCTGGCCTACGACAAGAACGTCAACGATCGTCCTGTCGTGCTCAAAGGCCTTGTGCATTCCGGTGACGCCGAGGCGCAGACCATCGCGATGGCCGAACGCCAATTCCTGGCCGAGGTAACGCATCCCGGGATCGTGAAGATCTACAACTTCGTTGAGCACGACGACAAGCACGGCAACCCGGTCGGCTATATCGTGATGGAGTACGTCGGCGGGACGTCGCTCAAACAGGCCAAGGGAGACCGGCTTCCGGTGGCCGAAGCCATCGGCTTCATGATGGAAATCCTTCCCGCACTTGGATATCTGCATTCCATCGGGTTGGTGTACAACGACCTCAAGCCGGAGAACATCATGGTGACCGAGGAGCAGCTGAAGCTGATCGACCTCGGTGCGGTGTCGCGCATCAACTCCTTCGGCTATCTGTACGGCACGCCGGGTTACCAGGCACCCGAGATCGTCCGCACCGGCCCGACCGTGCAGACCGATATCTACACCGTCGGCCGCACGCTGGCCGCGCTGACGTTGAATCTCCGCACCCGCAAGGGCCGCTACGTCGAGGGGCTGCCGGAGGACGATCCGGTGCTGCGCGAATACGACTCGTTCGGGCGGCTGCTGCGTCGCGCCATCGACCCTGATCCGCGGCGCAGGTTTGCCAGTGCGGAGGAGATGTCCGGACAGCTGCTGGGGGTGCTGCGCGAAGTGGTGGCACAGGACACCGGCGTGCCGCGGCCGGGCCTGTCGACCGTGTTCTCCCCGTCGCGGTCCACGTTCGGGGTGGACCTGCTGGTCGCGCACACCGACGTGTATCTCGACGGACAGGTGCACTCGGAGAAGCTGACCGCGCAGGAGATCGTCAAGGCGTTACCTGTGCCGTTGGTGGATCCCGCGGACATCGGTGCGACGGTGCTGTCGGCGACGCTGCTGAGTCAGCCCGTGCAGACGCTGGATTCGCTGCGGGCGGCCAGACACGGCACGCTGGACTCGGAGGGCATCGACCTGTCCGAGTCCGTCGAGCTGCCGCTGATGGAGGTGCGCGCCCTGCTCGACCTCGGCGATGTCGCCAAGGCCACCCGCAAACTGGACGACCTCGCGGGCAGGGTCGGCTGGCGGTGGCGGCTGGTCTGGTTCCGCGCCGTCGCCGAGATGCTGTCGGCCGACTATGAGTCGGCCACAAAGCATTTCACCGAGGTGCTGGACACGCTGCCCGGTGAGCTGGCGCCCAAGCTGGCCCTTGCCGCGACGGCCGAGCTGGCGGGCACCGCCCTTGTCGAAGCCCCAGAACGCAAGTTCTACAACACCGTATGGAGCTCCGACAACGGCGTGATCTCGGCGGGCTTCGGCCTGGCGCGCGCGCAGTCCGCGGACGGCGACCGCGATGCTGCGGTGCGGACACTCGACGAAGTGCCCGCAACGTCACGGCATTTCACCACGGCGCGGCTGACCAGTGCGGTGACGTTGCTGTCAGGCAGGTCGATGACCGAGGTGACCGAGCAGCACATCCGCGACGCCGCCCGCCGTGTCGAGGCGCTGCCCGACACCGAGCCGCGGGTGCTTCAGATTCGCGCGCTGGTGCTCGGCACCGCGATGGACTGGCTTGCCGACAACACCGCGAGCACCAACCACATCCTCGGCTTCCCGTTCACCGAACACGGCCTGCAGCTCGGCGTCGAGGCGTCGCTGCGCAGCCTGGCCCGGGTCGCGCCGACGCAGGCGCACCGCTATGCGCTGGTGGACCTCGCCAACAGCGTGCGCCCGACGAGCACCTTCTAGCAGCTTCGGCGCCGACTGTGCATAGACGGCGGGTTTGGGGATAGATTCTCGCCCTCGGCGCACACTCGGCCGATGTTGTCGGGCCACCTCGCAACTGTTCGGTCCATGAACATGCCATTCATTGGACGCGAAGCATTGGCCAGTGGAGCGATGAACCGTCATCAACTGCGCACTCGATTTCAGGCAATCTGTCCCGGCGTCTACTTGTCCCAGCAGTCCGCACCGTCGCTTCAAGATCGCATTCACGCTGCGTGGCTATGGTCGCGTCGCGAAGGCATCGTTGCTGGGCTCGCGGCGTCGGCTCTGCACGGAGCGAAGTGGATTGACGACGACGTGCCAGTGGAATTGATTCACTCGAATCCTCGTGCTCCGCGTGGCGTCAGAACCCGCCGCGACACGCTTTTGCCCGACGAAGTCGAATTGAAACGGAGTCTTCGAGTGACAACGACGGCACGCACGGCCTTCGATATCGGCCGACGCGAACGACTCGATGACGCAGTCGCACATCTCGATTCGCTGATGCGGGTCACGCAGTTGAAGGTGAGTGACATCGAAGCACTCGCCGAGCGCCATCCCCGGGCTCGCAACCTTCGTCAGCTTGAGAGCGTTCTCAAACTTGTTGACCCGGGAGCACAGTCTCCCAAGGAGAGCTCGCTGCGGCTGCTGCTCACTCGCGCCGGATTGCCAAGGCCGCAGACCCAGATACCTGTGATGGGTAAAGATGAATGGCCGATCGCCTACCTGGACATGGGATGGCCGGACCTGATGGTGGCCGTGGAGTATGACGGGGACCAGCACCGTACCGATAGACGCCAGTATCTCAAGGACATTCGTCGATACGAGATCTTGGAGCAGTTGGGGTGGATCATCGTGCGAGTCGTCGCCGAGGATCGTCCCGCGGACATCGTCCGCCGGGTCCAGCGAGCGCTGCAAAGACGGCAGTCGAGTGTGCAGTGAGGGCGGGAATTCGACCGAAATCTCGCCCGTGTTGCACACTCAATGCGATTCGCTCAGCCGTCGAGCACGTCGACGCAGGCGCGCGCGATGGCAAGCTCCTCATCGGTGGGGATCACCAACACGGTCGTGCGCGACGTGTCGCTCGAGATGCGGCGAGGTTCCCTGCTGGTGCCGGCGTTGCGCTCCTCGTCGAGCTCGATACCCAGCGCCGCCATGCCGGAGAGCGCATCGCGGCGTACCGCCGCGTCGTTCTCCCCAACGCCCGCCGTGAACGTGATGACGTCCGCCGAGCCTAGCAATGCCAGATACGCGCCGATGTACTTGCGCAGCCGATGGATGTACACGTCGTAGGCCAATTGCGCTGTCTCATCACCGGATTCGATGCGCTGGTGCAGCACCCGAAAGTCGATCTCACCGCCGAGACCGCGGACGCCCGAGCGACGGTTGAGCATCGACTCGATGTCCTCGACGCTCATCTTCGCGGTGCGCCACAGGTAGGTGAGCACGCCCGGGTCGATGTCGCCGGACCGAGTGCCCATCACAAGGCCCTCCAACGGCGTCAGTCCCATCGAGGTGTCGATGGGGCGGCCGCCGGCGATCGCCGAGGCCGACGCGCCGTTGCCGAGGTGCAGCACGATCTGCTTCAGCTCGGCCAGCGGCACGCCGAGAAACGCCGCCACCTGCTCACTGACGTACCGGTGCGACGTGCCGTGGAACCCGTAGCGGCGGATGTGCCACTGCTCGGCGATCTCCCGATCGATGGCGTATGTCGCGGCCGCCGCAGGCAGATCGTGGAAGAACGCGGTGTCGAACACCGCGACGTGCGGCAGATCGGGCAGCGCCTTGCGCGCCACCAGAATGCCGACCACGGCAGGCGGATTGTGCAGCGGCGCAAGCGGAGCCAGTTCCTCGAGCTTGGCGATCAACCCGTCGTCGACCAGCGTTGGCCGGTACAGATCCGGGCCGCCGTGTACCACGCGATGCCCGACCGCGACCAGGCCTGCCATGTCGTCGGCCAACTCGTCGAACACGATCTGCATCGCCGCCGAGTGGTCGGCAACCTCTGAGTCACCGATGCGCTCGACGATGCCATCGGTGACCTGCACGCCCGAATCTGCATCGACCACCGCGTATTTCAGCGACGACGAGCCAGAGTTGAGCACCAGGACGCGCTGCGAGCTCACTTGCCCTGCGCCTGGATCGCTGTGATGGCGACGGTGTTGACGATGTCCTCCACCAGCGCGCCGCGAGACAGGTCGTTGACCGGTTTGTTCAGCCCCTGCAGGACTGGCCCGATGGCGATCGCCCCCGCGCTGCGCTGCACCGCCTTATAGGTGTTGTTGCCGGTATTGAGGTCGGGGAAGATCAGCACCGTCGCCCGGCCCGCCACCTTCGAATCGGGCATCTTGGCCTTGGCGACCGTCGGGTCGACGGCGGCGTCATACTGAATCGGACCCTCGACGAGCAGATCGGGTTCCCGCTGGCGCACCAATTCTGTTGCAGTCCTGACCTTGTCGACATCGGCGCCGGTGCCGCTGGTGCCCGTCGAATACGACAGCATCGCGACGCGGGGATCGATACTGAACTGAGCCGCGGTGCGCGCCGACGAGATCGCGATGTCCGCGAGTTGCTCGGACGTCGGGTCCGGCACGATCGCGCAGTCGCCGTAGGCCAGCACGCGATCCGCCAGGCACATCAGGAAGATGCTCGACACTGTCGAGACGTCGGGCATCGTCTTGATGATTTCGAACGCGGGCCGGACCGTGTGCGCGGTGGTGTGCGTGGCACCCGAGACCATGCCGTCGACGATATCGTTGTGCACCAGCATGGTGCCGAAGTACGAGACGTCGTGGATGATCTCGCGGGCCTGCTCGACGGTGACGCCCTTGTGCTTGCGCAGTTCGGCGTACTGCTCGGCGAACTTGTCGCACAGCTCGCTGGTGCGCGGGTTGAGCACAGCTGCCGCCGACAGGTTGACGCCGAGTTCGGCTGCGCGGGCCCGGATCTGCGCCTCGTCGCCGAGGATGGTGAGGTCCGCGACGCCCCGCTGCAGCAGCCGCCCCGCCGCCGTGAGGATGCGGTCGTCCTCGCCCTCGGGCAGCACGATGTGCTTGCGGTCCGACCGCGCGCGGTCCAGCAGCTGATAGGTGAACATCTGCGGCGTGACGACTGACGGGATCGGAATGGCAAGCTGCGCAAGCAGATCCGCGACATCGACGTGCTTCTCCATCAATGCGATCGCGGTGTCGATCTTGCGTTGCGACATCGCGGTGACCCGGCCGCGGGCATGCGCAACCCGGCTCGCCGTCTCGAAAGTACCGAACGTCGTGGTGATGATCGGCAGTCGCAGCCCGAGGCCGGTCACCAGTGACTCGATCGACGGATGCAGCTCGAGACCGCCATTGAGGATCACGCAGGACAGGGATGGAAAACCTTCGGCCGCATGGGCGCTCATCACCGCGAGGACGACGTCGGAGCGGTCCCCCGGCGTGACGACGGCGACACCCTCGGTGAGCCGCTCCAGCACGTGCTCGGCCGTCATCCCCGCGACCAGGACGTCCATTGCCTCGCGGGCGAGCAGTGCTGGATCCCCCTGCAGGAGGGTGCCCTCGACCGCGTGCTGCAACTCGGCGACCGACGGGGCCACCAGCAATGGTTCCTCGGGCAGCACATAAGCCTTGGGGGCCAACGGCTTCAACGCCTCGGCGACCGCTGTCATCTGCGCAGGGTCACAGCGGTTGGCCACCACCGCCGCCGTGTGGGCGTGCTGGGCGTCCAGTTCGAACAGGCACAGATCGACGACCTGTGCGACCTGCTCCGGGGTACGTTCGTTGGCCTTGACCGCGAGCACCACCGGCGCGCCCAGGTTGACGGCGATGCGCGCGTTCGTCGAGAGCTCGCTGGGCGTGGCGACATCGGTGTAGTCGCTGCCGACGATCAGGACCGCATCGCATTGATCGGCAACCTGGTGGTAGCGGTCGACGATGTCGGCGATCGCGCCATCGGGATCCTCGTGCAGCTGCTGATAGCCGACGCCGACGCACTTTTCATATGGCAGGCCCGCGGTGGTGTGGGCCAGCAGCAGGTCGAGGATGTAGTCGCGGTCCTCACCCATCCTGGTGATCGGACGGAAGACGCCGACCTTGGCGACCGTGGCAGCCAACCGGTGCAGAATGCCGAGCGCGATCGTCGACTTGCCCGTGTCCCCTTCGGGCGATGCGACGTAGATCGCTGTTGGCACGGGTGTCAGCCTAGGGCAACGTCAGCTGGCGGTCGGGTCCACCGGGATTTCGATGACGGTGGACAGGCCGCGATGATCGGATCCGGGCACCGGGACCGTCTGCGCAGCGGTCGCCGCGCAATTGCGGACCAGCACATGGTCGATGCCGAACACCGGTCCGTGCCACGACCGACTCGGGAAGCTGAGCGTCAGACCGGCGCCCGCCTCCTCTGCGGCATCGCGGTAACCCGCGTCCAGCAGGCCGCGGAACGGCCGCATGTCGTAGGTCGAATTCAGGTCACCGGCAACGATCACCGCGCCGGAACCCGCGTTGCGCGCCGCGGCCTGCAACGTGGTCGGGAACCGCGCGATGTCGGCGCGGAAGAACTGCAGCGGTTGCACCCACGGCGCGGCCAGGTGCACGGCCAGCACGGTGGGCGCGAACCTCACTCCGGGTACCTGGACCCTGGCGATCCGCATCGCCAGCTGATAACCGCCGACCGCCTGGGCGTCGGCGATCGGGTAGCGACTCCAGATTCCGATGCCCTGCGCGTTTTTGGCCGGGTCGACGGTTCGATGCGGCATGACGCCGTCAAGCCCGGCCGCCGACAACGCCGCGATCAGTCCCGGAGTCATCTCTTGGAGGACCAGCACGTCGGCCGAGTCGCGCGCCAGCGCTACGACCGCGTTCGGATCAGCTTCCCCCAAACTGAGATTCGCGGTGAGCACGCGCACCGACACCGACGGGAGGGTGGTCTTCTCGGGCCCGAGAAACCGCGGCATCATCACCAGAAGCATCACCGCGCACAACACCGCGGCCACGATCGTCAGCACCCACCGCCTGACGACGGCGAACAGGATCATCGCCGCCAGACCCGCCACGGACAGGAAGGGCGATGCCGCGGCGACGATCAGCACGACGTCGTTGCTGATCGGTAGATACCGCGCCACCAACCCGACCGCGGCCACCGCAAGCGAGAGCACGCCGACGATGGTCGCCGACATTCGAATCATATGGTGCGGTGGCTCTGCGGAGCCGGCTCAGCCGAGACGGCGCAGTCGCGGTTCGAGGTCCTTCTGGAAGAGCTCGAGGAAGCGGCGCTGATCCTGCCGAGGGTCGTGGAACACCAGGTGGTTCAGGCCCCAGTCGACGTAGTCCTTGACCTTGGCGACGGCCTCGTCTGGATCCGAGGCGACGATCCAGCGCTTGGCGACCTGTTCGATAGGCAGGGCGTCGGCCGCCTTCTCCATCTCGATCGGGTCGTCGATGCTGTGCTTCTGCTCGGCGGTCAGCGACAGCGGCGCCCAGAACCGGGTGTTCTCCAGAGCCAGCTTCGGATCCGGGTCATAGGAGATCTTGATCTCGATCATTCGGTCGACGTCGGCGGGGTTCTTGCCTGCTGCCTCAGCGCCTTCGATCATCGCGGGGATGAGCTTGTCCTTGTACAACTCCTCGCCCTTGCCGCTGGTGCAGATGAACCCGTCGCCTGCGCGGCCCGCGTACTTGGCCACCTGCGGGCCGCCCGCGGCGATGTAGATCGGGATGCCGCCCTCGGGGACGTCGTAGATCGACGCGCCCTTGGTCTTGTAGTACTCGCCGTCAAAATCGACCCTGTCGCCGAGCCACAGCTCGCGCATCAGCTTGACCGACTCGCGAAGCCGGGCGTAGCGCTCCTTGAACTCCGGCCACTCGCCCTCGTATCCGGTGGCGATCTCGTTGAGCGCTTCGCCGGTGCCGATACCGAGGAAGATGCGGTCGGGGTACAGGCAGCCCATGGTCGCGAAGGCCTGGGCGATGACGGCGGGGTTGTAGCGGAAGGTCGGGGTCAGCACCGAGGTGCCGAGGATCAGGCGCTTGGTGCGCTCGCCGACGGCCGTCATCCAGGCCAGCGAGAAGGGAGCGTGCCCGCCCTCGTGCCGCCAGGGTTGGAAGTGGTCGCTGACCGTCGCGCTGTCCATGCCGTGTTCTTCGGCCGCGACGGCCAGCTCGACGAGTTCGCGCGGAGCGAACTGCTCCGCCGACGCCTTGTATCCGAGTTTCAGTTCAGCCACGGTTCTTTTCTACTCCCCTGCTTAAACTCGCGGACATGGCAGCAGCCCTGACGGCCATCACCGACCATGTGCACTTCGCCGAGACCGACCTCGTCAACTGGACGCTGGTGGCCGACGACAACGGCGTCATGCTGATCGACGCCGGGTATCCCGGTCATCGCGACGACGTGCTCGACTCGTTGCGACAGCTCGGATTCGGCGTCGACGACCTGCGCGCGATCCTGTTGACCCACGCGCACATCGACCACTTCGGCACGGCCATCTGGTTCGCGAAAACCCATGGCACACCGGTGTATTGCCACGCCGCCGAGGTGGGCCACTCCAAGCGTGAGTACCTCGAGCAGGTGTCGCCTGCAGACCTCATCAAACACATCTGGCAGCCGCGTTACGTCACCTGGACGATGGCGATCACACGAAAGGGCGCGCTCACCAAGGAGGGCATTCCGACCACGCAAGCGCTCACCCAGGACGTCGCGGCCGGGCTGCCGGGTCAACCGATGGCGATCCCCACCCCCGGCCACACCGGTGGGCACTGCTCGTTCGTCGTCGACGGTGTGCTGGTCGCCGGCGACGCTCTGGTCACCGGCCATCCGCTGCTGAGCAGCATCGGACCCCAACTCCTTCCGGGTCTGTTCAACCATGACCAGGACGGGTGCGTACGCAGCCTCGGCGCGCTCGGCCTGCTCGACACCGACGTGCTGCTGCCCGGCCACGGCCCGGTATGGCGGGGTTTGATCCGTGAGGCGGCGGCTCAGGCCAGCGTCTCGTAGCCGAGCAGGAAGATCGCGGTCAGGCACAACCCACACCCGATGACGATGGTCGGCATCAAAATCATGCTGTCCAGTTCGTCGTCGTCCAGCACGTCGCCCTCGAAGCGTCCGAACAAGACCTTGGCCACCCCGGTCCTGCGGAACATGTGCACGAGCCGTTGCACACCCTTGGAATCGCGCCTGCGGCCGATGAATGTGCGCGATGCGAATCCCACGGCGAATGTCAGCGCGGCGGCGCCGAGAAGCAGCCAGCCCACCGTTGTCTGGGAAATCGACACATCGCACCCCCGGTGCTTGCGACACCACGGCCAGCCTATAGGCCCAGGTGATCACGCAGGGTATGCCCGGTGTATTCGGTCCGGAAACTGCCGCGCTCCTGTAGCAGCGGCACCACCCGGTCGACGAAGTCGTCGAGCCCGTGTGGGGTCAGATGCGGCACCAGGATGAAACCGTCGCACGCGTCGGACTGCACATGCAGATCGATCTCCTCGGCCACCTGGGCCGGCGTGCCGACGAACTGTTGACGGCTGGTCACGGCGATCACCAGTTCCCGGATGCTCAGGTTCTCGGCCGCTGCACGCTCCCGCCACGCCGCGGCAACCGCCTTCGGGTCGCCATGGCGCACCCGGCCCTGCGTGATGGTCGGGTCGTCGGCGGGTTCGACGTCGGGCAGCGGACCGTCCGGATCGTAATCCGACAGGTCGCGCTGCCAGACCTGCTCGAGCATCGCGATCGCGGTCTGCGGGCCGACCTGCTGGTAGCGGATGTGGCGGGCCCTCTCGGCCGCCTCGTCAGGAGTATCGCCGAGGACGAACGTCGCCGCAGGAAACACCTTGAGCTGATTCGGATCTCGGCCGTACGACGCCGCCTGGCCCTTGACGTCCGCATAGTAGGCCTGGCCTGCTTCCAGGCTCGAATGCAAGGTGAACGCCGCGTCGGCGTATTTGGCCAGAAACGCCCGACCGTCGGCGGAGTCCCCCGCCTGCAGCAGCACGGGATGGCCCTGCGGCGCGCGCGGCAGCGTGCTCACCCCGCGAACGTCGAACTGCGGCCCGCGATGTTCGACCACCCGAACCCGGGCGGGGTCGACGTAGACGCCGCTGTCCCGATCCGCGAGCACGGCGTCGGGCGCCCAGCTGTCCCAGAACTCGCGGGCCAACGTGACGAACTCCTCGGCCCGCTTGTAGCGGTCGGAGTGATCCAGGAACCCGCCGCGACGGAAGTTCTCCCCGGTGAACGCGTCCGACGAGGTGACCATGTTCCATCCGGC
>DATJIX010000241.1:0-31309 GCA_035492865.1 Mycobacterium sp.
GATGATTCACTGATCCGCACCCACACCGTGGCGTGGGTGACCGGAGTGACCGGCGCCCCGCTGATCGAGAAGCTCGGGCTGCCCACCGAAAGGGGCAGGCTCAAGGTCCAGACCGATCTGCAGGTGCCCGGCCACTCCGGCGTGTTCTCCGCAGGCGATGCCGCCGCGGTGCCCGACATCACCCAGCCGGGCAAGATCACGCCGCCGACCGCTCAGCACGCGATTCGGCAAGGAAAGGTGTTGGGGCACAACGTCGCTGCCAGCCTCGGCCATGGCAAGACGAAGACCTACAAGCACCGCAACATGGGCTTGGTGGTGGATCTCGGTCCCCGGCACGCCGTCGCCAACCCGCTCAACATCCAATTGTCCGGATTACCCGCCAAATTCGTCACCCGCGCCTACCACCTGTACGCGATCCCGCGGTTCGTCAATCGCTGGGCGGTGTCGCTTGCCTACCTCACCGATGTGTTCTTCGACCGCTCGGTGGTGTCGATGGGCCTGGCATCGGAGGAGGACGCCGCGTTCCACGCCAGCGAGGGCATCCCGATGCCAAAGGCGGACTAGCCGACTGGCGCGCCAAGCACCCTGAGACAGGCGTCGGCAACGTGTTCAGGCAATTGCGTACGCTCCGGGCCCGGCGGTGTGGTCCACACGTTGACCAGTGACTCGACCAACCGGAACGGCAGATCGGCGGCCGCCTCGTCAACGCCGGTGTCCGCGACGATGGTCTTGCTCACCGACAGATAGTGCAGTCGCAGCCGCTCCCGATCCGCCCAGAACGGCTCGAGCAGCGCGCCGCGCAGCTCGGGCTGCAGGTACAGGGCGCCCAGGTTCCAGCGTCCTTCCAATAACTGGCGCCCGTCGAACAGCGCCAGTGCGTGCAGGTGTTCGGCAGCGCTCAGCGCCGGCTCGGCCGCCGACAGGCGGTCGACGACCATCAGCGTCGGCGTCACGGTCTGGCTGAGCAGGGCACAGAGGATGTCGTCCTTGGTCTTGAAGTAGTGATACAGCGAGGCCTGCCGGATCCCCACGGCTTCGGCGATGGTGCGGGTCGACGTGCCCGTGTAGCCGAGCGTGGTGAAGAGTTCGCCGGCGGCATCGAGGATCTCATCGCGTGCGGTCGTGCCCGGCCGCCGTTGCGTCGTCAACCGTGGGCGGCCCGCACGAGTGATCGACATGGTCCCATCGTGACCTACTGAACAGCGGATACGCGTTTCTGTCACACGACAGAAACGCGCGACACGAATCGGTTACGCAGAGCGTCGTATTGGTTACAACAGCGACACCCACCGTCCCGAGCCTCGATGAAAACTGTCAAGTGACAGGCCGGGGGTGCAAGGAGCGTTGGATGAGTAGCGCAATATCCGAGGTCGACGCGCAGTCGTCGGCAGGCGTTGCGCGCGTGGCCGCGATCACCGATCTGCACGTCACGTTCCGCCGGAACGGTCGTGATGTGCACGCACTGCGTGGCGTGTCCCTCGATATCGCACCCGGCGAGATCCTCGGACTCGTCGGCGAATCGGGATCAGGAAAGAGTGTCCTCGGGTTCACCCTGCTCGGCCTGCTACCGCAGGCCAGGGTGCAGGGTTCGGTCGAGGTGGCCGGCACGAACATGGTCACCGGCGACGCGAAGACGCTGCGCAAGGTCCGTCGCCTCGACCTCGGCGCCGTCTTCCAGGATCCGATGACGTCGTTGAACCCGACCATGCGGATCGGCAAGCAGGTGGCCGAGGCCGCGGGCAGTGACGAGGAAGCGCTCAAGCTGCTCACCGCGGTCGGCATCCCCGACCCCAAGCGCCGGTTCCGGGCCTACCCGCACGAGTTGTCCGGAGGCCTGCGGCAGCGGGTGATGATCGCCATCGCCATCGCAGGCGACCCCGAGTTGATCATCGCCGACGAACCCACGACGGCGCTCGACGTCACCGTGCAGGCGCAGGTGTTGCGGCTGCTGGTACGGCTGCGCGACGAAATCGGTTGCAGCATCGTGTTCATCACCCACGATCTGGGCGTTGCTGCGCAGATCTCGGATCGCATCGCGGTGCTCTACGCGGGTCGCATCGCCGAAATAGGACCCACCGCAGAGGTTCTCGGACAGCCCGCACACCCCTACACCCACGGATTGCTCCGGTCTCGGCTGACGCTGGACACCGAACGCCACCGCAAGCTCGCCGCGCTGGCCGGGTCGGTGCCCAGCCCGGTTGCGCCACTGCCGGGGTGCGCGTTCGCCCCGCGCTGCGTGCTGGCCACGCCTGCGTGCGAGGCGACACCGCCCGAGCCGAGCACCGTCGCCGCAGGGCGCGTCAGCGCGTGCATACTGCCGTTCGAAACGGTGTCCGCGGAACTCGGCTCGCGGCTGACCACGACCACGGATGACATCGAACCGGAAACGGCGTTCACCGAGTCATCCGAGCCACCCGCGGTAGTGATGCACGAGGTGGTGAAGGCCTTCGGCAAACTTCAAGCGCTGCGCGGTATTTCGCTCAGTGTCGGCCACGGCGAGTCGGTTGCGTTGGTAGGTGAGAGCGGGTCGGGAAAGTCCACTCTGCTGAGGGTCATCGCGGGTCTGGAGAGCGCGAGTTCGGGGACCGTCGAACTCGCGGGCGGCGAGCGCCCGCAGATGGTGTTCCAGGATGCGGGCGCGTCGCTGACTCCGTGGCTGTCCGTCGGTGAGTTGATCTCCGAGCGGCTTCGCGGAAACGGCCTGTCCCGCAGTCAAAGACAAGACGCCGTCGCCGAGGTACTGCAGCGCGTGGGCCTGCCGCTGGATATCGCGAAGTCGCGCGCCGGTCAACTCTCAGGTGGTCAGCGTCAGCGGGTTTCGCTGGCCAGGGCCACGGTGGTACCGCCGCCGGTGCTGCTGTGCGACGAGCCGACCAGCGCGCTCGACGTCTCCTTGGCGGCGTCGGTGCTCAACCTCATCGGCGACCTTCGCCGCACGCTGGACATGTCCGTGGTGTTCGTGACGCATGATCTCTCCGTCGCGCGGGTGGTCGCCGACCGGATCGCGGTGATGTACCTGGGCCGCATCGTCGAGATCGGGCCCGCCGACGATGTCATCAACAATCCGGTGCACCCCTACACCAGGGCGCTCGTCGACTCGATTCCCGACCTCGGGCGCGAATCACGGGTGCTGCCAGGCGAGCCCGCCAGCCCGCTGTCCCCGCCGACGGGCTGTGCGTTCCACCCACGCTGCCCGATCGCCATCGATACCTGCTCGGACACCCAGCTCGACGTCCGGCTCGAGGGCGAACCCGGCCGTCCGCACCAAGTCGCGTGTATCGAGCGGAAGGCCAGCTGAGATGGCGATAGCACTGCCCGCAGGCACAATGGCCCGAGGTCGGCTACGCCTGCCGTCGCTGCCGAATTCCTCGCCGATGCTGATGAATTGGGCCGCCGTCAGCCTCGTGTTCATCGTGACGATCGTCGCGGTCGCGGTGCCGCTGATCTCGCCGCACGACCCGCTGGTGCCCGCGGGCATGCCGCTGCAGGCCCCCGGTAAGGGCGGCTTCCTGCTCGGCACGGATGCGATCGGCCGCGACATCCTGAGCCGCGTCCTCTTCGGGGTGCGCGCGAGCTGGTTTGCCGCGCTGGTCGTCGTGGCGGTCGGGCTCCTGCTCGGCGGTCTGGTCGGGCTGATCGCCGGTGCCACAGGCGGCTGGGTCGACAGCCTGCTGATGCGGATCACCGACGCGTTCCTGTCACTGCCCGCCCCCGTGCTGGCGATCGCCGTCGTCGCCGCACTCGGGCCTAGCTTCGTCCACACCCTGATCGCGGTGTCGATTGTCTGGTGGCCGTTCTACGCGCGGTTGGTGCGCGGTGAGGTGGCTCGCCTCGCCGCCCGCCCTCATGTCGAGGCGGCACGACTGGCCGGCGTTGGCCCAATACGGTTGGCCGCCAGGCATCTGTTGCCCGGGGCGGTGCCCAACTCCTTGGTGGCCGCCAGCCTCGACATCGGCAACCTGATCCTGACGCTGGCCGCGCTGTCCTTCCTTGGCCTGGGGCAGGCCGCGCCCGCCCCTGAACTCGGCGCGGACACCGCCCGCAATCTGACGTACTTCCTCCAGCAGTGGTGGGTCCCGGTGATGCCGGGCCTCGCGGTGCTTGTGCTCGCGCTCGCGGCCAATCTCGCAGGCGACGGTCTGCGCAACCTGATGAAGACGAGTTAGGCGCCGGTTATGCAGAAGTTCATCCTGTACCGGGTGGCCGCGATGGTGGCGATCCTGGTCGCGCTGATCGCGGTGATGTTTGTGCTGCAGCACATTTCGCCGATGGATCCGGTGAAGGCGCAACTCGGCGCCAACGCATCCGCGGAAGCCGTCGCCGCTCGTAGGCACACGCTCGGCCTGGATCAGCCGATGATCAACCAGTTCTGGCACTATCTGACCAACGCTGTTCATGGCGACCTCGGCCAGTCGTTCCGTACCAGGCACGCCGTCAGCAGCGACCTCGGTGACTTCTTCCCAGCGACGCTGGAGCTGGCGCTGTACGGCCTGGGCCTTGCGCTGATCCTGGCCGGCCTGTTGGCCTTCGGCACGACGCTGAAATGGCCTGGCTCAGGCGTGTTGCGGGCCGTGCTGTTCACCGGGGCATCCGCACCGATGTTCCTGCTCGGCATCCTCGGCCTGATCGTGTTCTACCAGAAGCTGGGGTGGGTGCCTGCGAATGGACGCATCAACGTGCCGAACCCGCCGACGGGACCGACCGGGCTGCTGACCGTCGACGGGCTACTGGCCGGGCGATTCGACGTCGTGACGGATGCGCTGCACCATCTGATCCTGCCTGCGGTGGTGATCGCGCTCGGTCCCGCGGTGGCGATCGGACGCGTGCTGCGCTCGAGCCTGCTCTCCGACGCCGACAGCGACTATGCGAGAACGGCTCGGGCGAAGGGACTTTCGGAGGGCCGGATCCTGGTCGGCCACGTGCTGCGCAACTCCGTCGGCGGCGCGCTGTCGATGACGGGCCTTCAGGTCGGCCTGATGTTTTCGGGTGTACTGGTCGTCGAGCAGGTCTTCGGCTGGCCCGGCATCGGCCAGTACATCGCGCAGAGCATCCCGGTGGCGGACTTTCCCGCGATCGCCGGCGTCACCATCATGCTCGGCGTGCTCTACGTCGCCATCAACACGGCGGTCGACCTCATGCAGGCGGCGGCCGATCCACGAATAGCGGTAGGAGGAGGTTAGGTGCCAACACAGCCACTGATCGTGGGCAACCCGGTGCTGGTCGTCGTCGACATCCAGCAGGGCGGCGCAATGCCCGTGGCAGACGTGGGAATTCCCCACATGGCCGGACATGCCGAGCGTGTCGGGCGCGCCGAGAAGCTCGTTGCGGCGGCGCGCGCCGCCGGCGTGCCGGTGGTGTTCTTCCAGGAGGTCCATCGGCCGAGCGGGGTGGACTTCGGCCGCGAACTCGACGGCACCGAAGGCGTGCACTGCGTCGAGGGGCAGCCGGGCACCGACCTCGAACCGTCGCTGCGGCCGCTGCCTGACGAATTTCACATCGTCAAGCGGCGCTACTCCGGTTTCATCGGAACGGATTTCGAGATCGTGCTGCGCGGACTGCGGGCATCGACACTGATCCTGATCGGTGGTTTGACGGATGTGTGCGTGCACTACACGTTCGCCGATGCACACCAGCGCGACTACTACGCCCGCGTCGTCACCGATTGCGTCGGCGGCTCATCGGAATACCTGCACGACGCGGCGCTGGCCGCGATGGAGTACCTGCAGACCGGCGCATGCCGTACCACAGACGAAATTCTCGAAGCGTTTGCACAACTGGAACAACCCGTCCTCGAAGGAGCAACACCATGAAGTTACGACTGCTGGCGGCCGGCGCTGCCGTGATGTTGACCCTTTCGGCTTGTGGCGGTTCGGATTCCGGGTCGAGCACGCCCAATGCGGCACCGACCGACAAGGTGCTGCACCTGTCGTTCCTTCAGGATCCCGGCCAGCCGCCGGACCCCGACGTGTACTACGCGGGCCAGGGCCTGCTGCTGACGACCAATTTGTACGAGGGTCTGCTGCAGTTCAAGGGCGGACAGGCCAAGGCCGAGTTGGAGCCGCTGCTGGCCACGGAGTACACCGCGTCGCCGGACAACAAGGTCTTCACGCTGAAGCTTCGTGAAGGCGTCAAGTTCCACGATGGAACGCCGTTCAAGTCCGACGCTGTCAAGGCGTCGTTCGACCGCAGGCTGGCCGTCAACGGCGGGCCGGCATACATGGTCAAGGACATCGAATCCATCACCACACAAGGTGATTACGGCGTCACGATCACGCTGAAGTCGCCCAACTCGGAGTTCCTCGACTACCTCGCGTCACCGTACGGACCGCGCATGTTGAGCCCGACCGGCTTGCAGAAGGACGGCGGCACGGATTTCGCGCAGAACTACCTGACCACCCACGACCTCGGCACCGGCCCGTACACGCTGACCGACGCACAGGTCGGCTCGCACTACGCGATGGCGTCGTTCCCCGACTACTGGGGACCGAAGCCGTATTTCGAGAAGGTCGAGATGCCGGTCATCACCGACACATCGGCGCAGCAGTTGCAGTTCAACAACGGCCAACTCGCGGCGATCCTGCATGACCTGCCGTCGTCGGCCGTCGAGCAGTACCTGAACAATCCGAAGTACTCGCACTATTCGTTGCCCACCATGATGTCGAGCTTCCTCTACCTCAATCCGAACAAGGGCATCATGAAGGACCAGGCCACCCGCACCGCGATCATCGACGCCATCGACGTCGACCAGGTCGTGAAGCAGACGTTCTTCGGTCGCGGCAAGGTCGGCGCACAGATGTACCCGCCCTACGTGCTCGCCGCGGATTACGGAAAGCAGAACCTGAAGCACGATCCGTCGGCGCTGACGAAGATCGCCGCCGGCCTGCCCGCCGATCAAAAGACGATCACCCTCGGGTACGACACCAGCAATCCCGACATGCAGCTGGTCACCAACATCGTTCAGACACAGTTGGCGGCAGCCGGACTCACCGCGAAGGTGCAGGGCTACCCGACATCGGAGATCTACGGCTGGATCGGCACCGACATGCAGGCGGCTCCGGAGATCCTGGCCAACACGGTGTGGCCGGACGCTCCGTCGCCGTACACCTGGGGCCACATCTCGTGGGACAAGGACGGCGGGATCAATTACCTGGGGTGCTCGGACCCGCGGGTGAGTGCTGCCCTGGCACAGGGACTGCCGAACGGCCAGCCGCAACCGTATTCCGACGCGGGCGCCGCAGCCGAACAGACAGGATGCTGGCTCAACGTCGCCGACATCGACGACTTCGTGGTCGCCCAGCCATGGCTGAAGGGAGTCGAGCAGGCGCACGCGGTGTCGAATCCGAACTCGCTGCGGATCGCTGCACTGTCCGTAGGGTGATCCGATGGGAAAAGTACATCGGATCATTCTGTTGACACTCGGCTGGGAGGAGCTGCCGAAGTCCGTTTCGGTCTACGGCGCTCCGCCCGAGGAGAGACTGCGCGAGCCGGTGCCCGGCGTGCTGCTTCAGACCGACGGTGGCTGGGTCCTGCTGGACACCGGCTTCAACACCGCGCTGGTCCGGGATCCCGCGCTGTACCGCCGGTTCTACCCGTCCGTGGAGTACATCCCTGTGCTGCCGGGCCCCGGTGAACCGATCGAACAGTCGCTGCACGACATCGGCGTCGACTTCGACGACATCCACACGGTCGCGGTCAGCCACCTGCACCACGACCACGCAGGCGGCCTGAAGCTGTTCGCTGGCAAGGTGCCCGTGCACGCTCAGCGACGCGAACTCGAGTACGGGCTGTCCAACCATCCCGAACCCGAGCACAACGCCATCGCCAGAATCGATTTCGACGATCCGCGCATCGAATGGCAGCTGGCCGACGGCGAAGCCGAGATCGCCCCCGGCATCACGGCGGTGCCCACCTACGGCCACACCCCCGGCCACCAGAGTTTCGTCGTCGAACTCGACGAGTCGGCGGGCGGCGACGGCTTCGTGTTCGCGTTCGACGCGGCCGACCTGACCGAGAACATCGAGCATGAACTTGCCATCGGTGGCTACATCGGCGTGGAGCCCGAGGAGACGATAGAACCGATCCGCAAGCTCAAGCGGCTGGCCGAAGAGAAGGGCTACCAACTGATCCCGGGCCACGACCCACATGTGTGGCCCGAACTGACCCGTCACTTTCACGACAGATTCGCCTAGTGGATCTGGTCATCCACGCCGAGAGGGCGGTGATCGACGGAGAGATTCGTGCGGCGGCCGTCGCAGTGGCCGATGGCGTGATCTGTGCGATTGGTTCGCCCGATGAGTTCGACGGGCGCGAGCAGATCAGGTTGCCCGACTCCACGGTGCTCATGCCGGGTTTCGTCGACACCCATGTGCACGTCAACGAGCCTGGCACCGACTGGGAGGGCTTCGCCACCGCGACGGCGGCCGCGGCGGCCGCAGGCATCACCACCCTGGTCGACATGCCACTCGACAGCGACCCGGTGACCACGGATGTCGCTGCGCTTACCCGCAAACGCGAAGCGGCGGAAGGTAATTGCGCGGTCGATGTCGCGTTCTGGGGCGGCGTGGTCCCCGGCAACCTCGACGAGCTCGAGAGTCTGGCCGCCGCAGGCGTGCGTGGCTTCAAGTGCTTCCTGACCGACTCGGGCAATCCGAACTTCCCGTGCGTGAGCCCTGACGAGTTTCGGCGTGCCGCCGCCCGCATCGCCGCCATGGACGCGGTGCTGCTGGTACACGCCGAGAGTCATCAAGTCATCTCAGGCAGTCCGGGGGCCACCGGCCGCAGCTATGCATCGTTTCTGTCGTCACGGCCCGACGCCTCCGAGGAAGAGGCCGTCGCGCTGGTGATCGACACCGCAAGGGACACCGGTGCGCGGATGCACATCGTGCATGTGTCGAGCGCCCGCGTGTTGCCGATGCTGGCCGACGCCAAGCGGGCAGGCACGCACCTCACCGCGGAAACCTGCCCGCATTACCTGACCTTCGCCGCTGAAGACATCCCCGACGGCGCAACGCAATTCGCGGCATGCCCGCCGATTCGCGGCGAGGACAACCGCACGCTGCTGTGGCAGGGGCTCGCGGACGGCGCCCTCGACATGATCGTGTCCGACCATTCGCCGTGTGCTCCGGCCATGAAGGCCGACGGCGACTTCGGCGCGGTGTTCGGCGGGATCAGCTCGCTCGAGCTCGGGCCGCGCGCCGTGTGGACTCACGCCGCCGAGCGCGGATTCGGGCCTGCCCAACTGTCCCGATGGATGTCCGAGCGACCCGCCGCCCTTGCCGGTCTTGGCGACAGGGGACGCATCGCGGTGGGGCAGCGGGCCGATCTGTGCGCATTCGATTCGGACGTCGAGCAGGTCGTGCACGCTGGGGCGCTTCGGCACCGTCATGCCGTCACGCCCTACGACGGTGCGGTGCTGCGGGGCGCGGTGATGCAGACGTGGTTGGCCGGCCGACCCATCTACGACCGAGTGGGCCAGCCGGCATGAGGATTCTGCTGCTCAACCCGAACACGTCGGAATCGATGACCGCCGAGATCGCGGCCGCTGCAGACGAACTGGCAGCCGACGGCACCGAGATTGTCGCGTGCAACCCGCGCTTCGGCACGTCGGCGATCGACTCGGCCGCGGAGAGCTACCTGTCCGCGGTGGGTGTGATGGACCTGGTGGCCTCGATGCTCGTGGCTGGCGAATTCGACTATGACGCGGTGATTCTGGCAGGGTTCGGCGAGCACGGCAAGGATGCGCTTCAGGAGATGCTTGCCGTGCCCGTCCTCGACATCGCCGAGGCCGCGGCGCACGTCGCGCATCTGATCGGACGGCGGTTCTCGGTGGTGACCACGCTGGCCCGTTCGATACCGGCCATCGAGGACAGGCTGATGCTCGCGGGTCTCGATGCACACTGCGCGTCGGTGCGAGCCTGCGGGCTCGGCACGGCGGAGGTGGATGCGGACCCCGCGGGCGCCGTGCAGGCGATCGTCGACGAGGCGGCCAAGGCCATCACCCAGGACGGGGCGGACGTGATCTGCCTCGGCTGCGCGGGAATGGCAGGCGTCACCGCGGCGATCACGGCCAAGCTGGGTGTGCCTGCCGTCGAGGGGGTGGCGGCCGCGGTGGCGTTGGCACAGGCGGTGGTGGGGCTCGGCTTCAGCACCAGCAAGGTCGGCGCCTATGCGCCGGGACCGGACAACCCGCGCAGTCATTGGCCACTGTCGACGGCATTGGGGCTGAACCGGTGAAGGTCGATCTGGCATCGCGCGCCCTCGGCGGCAGCGTCGTCGCCGCAAGCGATGAGTCGTTCGGGTTCAAGGAACGGTTGATCGAGCCGGGCGAACCCGCCTTTGTACCAGGAACATACGACGAGCGCGGCGAGGTCGTCGACGGCTGGGAGACCCGCAGGCACACCAATGGTGACTGGGCCATCGTGCGACTCGGCGTCGGCGGCAGGCTGAGGGCGATCGATGTCGACACCCGGTTCTTCTCGGGCAACCATCCCACCGGCTGTCGTATCGACGCATGCGTGCTCGATTCCCTCGCCGACCCCACGTCTGCCGCCGTGCGATGGACGACCGTCGTCGCATCCGGTGCGCTGAAATCCGACTCACACAACATCTTCGCCGTCGAGGACCCGCGTCGCTACACGCACATCCGGCTGCACCTGGAATCCGACGGGGGAGTCGCACGATTGCGGGCCTACGGCGACGTCGTGCCGGATCCCGCGCTGTGGGCGGGCGTCACCGTCGAGGTGTCGAGCATCGAGCAGGGTGGTCGCGTCGAATGGTCTTCTGACAGCTTCTATTCCGATGCACACTCGTTGATCGCCGGGGACCGGCCCCGCAACATGGGCGATGGCTGGGAGACCAGACGCCGTCGCGATATCGGCCCCGACACTCACGATGCGGTGATGATCTCGTTCGCGGTGCCGTCCGATCTGCAGCGCATCGAGATCGACACCAGCCGCTTCGTGTTCAACGCCTCGCCCGAGGTGGCGGTGCTCGGCAGCAGGGCGCGGCCTTGCGGCGAACACGGTTGGGCACTGGTGCCGTTCGACGTCGAGGTGTTGGCCCGCACCCGCGTCGCACCCGATGCCCGCCAGCTCTTCGTGGTGGACGCCACCGACATCACCGCGCTGCGGGTGCAGGCCTATCCCGACGGCGGCATCGCCCGAGTCAGGGCGTTCGGCACTCCCACCGAACTCGGCGCCGGGCTGCTGAACAGCATGTGGGAGGCGTCCGCATGACCGTGCTGATGACCGAATGCGCTGGACTGTGGCGGCGCACACTGCTGATCGGCGCCGACGGGTCGCACGACGCCGGCACGGGCGTGGCATGGCTGCAGGGCATCACCGCTTACGTGGACACCCGAGGTTTCGCCGGACGCCTCAGCCAGCACGACGATGTCTTCGAGTGGCAACGGCTGATCGACGTCGAACCACCGGGCCCACACCCAGACGCGGGCCGGATGCGTTGGGAATCAGGCGTGTTGATCGAAGAGGGCGTGCACGAGGACTACGTCGAACACTGGGTTCGTCGGGACGGCGCGGCCGCGCCGTGCTGGGGGATCTTCGCCGAGGAGGCGATCCTGCTGCGCGCAGGCGCGTTGTTCGGCTGGGCGGATCGAAGCGGCGTGGTGGTGGACGACATCGGTGGTCCACGGTGGACGGCCCTCAATCCGTACCTGACGGGAAGTGACCTGACGGCCAACGGTGTCCGACGGCGCATTGAGGATAGCGAAGGAGATGTGGATCTATGAGTGGCGCAACGTCATTCACGTCGGTGCCGATCGTCGACATCAGCGGGCTGCGATCGCAGGACCCCGCAGAACGTGAGCGGGTGGCAGCCGAACTCGGCAAGGCGGCCGCCGAGGTCGGGTTCTTCTACGTCAGCGGCGCGGGCATCGAGGACACCGTGTTCGAGCGCATGCTTGCGGCGACGAAAGAGTTCTTCGCGTTGCCGCTCGAGGAGAAGATGCGCTACTACATCGGGCTGTCCAAATGCCACCGCGGCTACGTCCCTCGCGGTGAAGAGGGCCTCGCGACCGGGACACCGGAGATGAAGGAGGCGTTCGACACCGCACTCGACCTGCCCGCCGACGACCCCGACTACCTGGCGGGCAATCCGATGCTCGGCCCCAACACGTGGCCCGACCTCCCCGGCTTCGCCGACGCGGTGACGGCGTATTACCAGGCGATCCTCGACGTCGGAGACCGGCTGCTGTGGGCGTTCGCGGTGGCCCTCGGTGAGGAGCCTGACACCTTCTCCAGGCACGCGACCAAGACGCCCAGCCAGCTGAGGCTGATCCACTACCCGTACAACCCCGACGCCGAAGACGCCGAGGGCATCGGTGCGCACACCGACTACGAGTGCTTCACGCTGCTCAAGCCGACCGCGCCGGGCCTCGAGGTGATGAACGGCGCTGGGGAGTGGATCGACGTGCCGCCGATACCAGGCACGTACGTGGTCAACATCGGGGACATGCTGGAACTGTGGACCAACGGCGCATACGTGGCGACCAGCCACCGGGTGCGGAAGGTGAAGGAGGAACGCTACTCGTTCCCGCTGTTCTTCAACGTCGACTATCAGACCGAGGTGAAACCGTTGCCGCAGTTCGCTTCTCGCGATGGTAAGCAGCGGCCGACGCTGCGCGCCGGCGAGCACCTGTTCGCGCAGACCGCTCAGACGTTCGCCTATCTGCGCAACCGGGTGGAGGCGGGTGAGCTGGTGCTGCCCGACGGTTCACTGGAAACCGGACAGTTTGGTCAGGAAGCACTGCAGAAGCGGGCCTGATCTTCGGTAGGTTCGCCCATGTGCCTGAGCTGACGAACCGCCAGATCCTGCTGCGCCGCCGCCCGAAGGGGCTGGTCGCGCCCGACGACACCGAGCTGGTCACCAAACCGGCACCGGAGCCCGCCGATGGAGAGGCGCTGGTGCGCACCACCTACGTCGGGCTCGACGCCGCGGTCCGCACCTGGCTCGACGGCCAGCCCGGCTACCTACCCGCGCTCGAGATCGGCGACCTGATCCGGGCCGCCGGCATCGGCGAGGTGGTCGCGTCACGATGCGACGCCTACGCCGTCGGTGATGTCGTCACCACGCTGACGGGCTTCCAGGAGTACGCCATCATCCGCGACGACATCTTCACCACGCCCATCCCTGGCGAGACCGATCAGCTCGCGATCATGTCCGTCTACGGCCCCACCGGAGCCACCGCGTACTTCGGCATGACCGACATCGGCAGGCCCAAGCCGGGGGAGACCGTCGTGGTCTCCGCTGCGGCGGGCGCGACCGGTTCGGTGGCGGGTCAGATCGCCAAGATCGCGGGCGCCCGCGTGGTGGGTATCGCGGGCGGCCCGCACAAGTGCAAGGCGGTGGTCGAGGATTTCGGGTTCGACGCCTGCATCGACTACAAGGAGGCCGACCTGCGCGCGGCGCTCAAGGAGCACTGCCCCAAGGGGGTGAACGTCTACTTCGACAACGTGGGCGGGCCGATCCTCGACGCGGTGCTCGGCAGGCTGGCGCAGAAGGCGCGGGTCGTGCTGTGCGGCGTCATCTCGAGCTATCTGACGGGCGAACACCCGGGTCCGGCCAACTACGTCAACCTGCTGGCCAGGACGGCGTCGATGCAGGGCTTCAACGCACTCGACGAGTGGGGCCGTTTCGACGAGGCGTTCGCCTCGCTGCGCCAGTGGGAAGCCGAAGGCAAGCTGGTGCACCGGCAGACCATCTTCGACGGCATCGAATCCTGCGTGGACGCGCTCAACGGGCTGTTCACCGGCGCGAACATCGGCAAGACGCTGGTCAAGGTCAGCGAACCCACGCCCGCCTGATGCCGAAGCTGAGCGCAGGGCTGCTGCTGTACCGGGTCACCGACACCGGTGTCGAGGTGTTGATCGGCCATCCCGGCGGGCCGTTCTGGGCGCGCAAAGACGAAGGGGCATGGTCGATTCCGAAGGGCGAGTACGTCGAGGGCGAGGATCCGTGGACGGCCGCGCAGCGTGAGTTCGAAGAAGAACTCGGCAAGCCCGCGCCGGATGGGCCGCGTCTCGAGTTCGCTCCGGTGAAGCAACCGAGCGGCAAGGTCATCACGGCGTTCGCCGTGCGCGGCGACCTCGACCTCGAAGGTGCGTTCAGCAACACGTTCGAGCTCGAATGGCCCAAGGGCTCGGGCAACATCCGCGAATATCCCGAAATCGACCGCGTCGGTTGGTTTTCGGTGGCCGAGGCGAACGTGAAGCTTCTCAAGGGTCAGCGGCCGCTGCTGGATCGCCTCACGGCCGCCCTCGAAGACGGCGAACTGGACGGGTCTCGATAGCGTTGATCACCAGCGCCCGGCCGTGGATGCGCCACCCCGCACGGGTACGCAGGTACTCGTCGTCGTAGCGCAGATGCCATACCAGGTCGGTGATGTGGTCGCCGTCGGTGGTCCAGTGGTGTGCGATACACGTGATGCGGCCCAGCGCGTAGTTCGCGTCGTCGCCGGGTGCGTAGACCTCGCCGACGATCGCGTGTTCGGTCCGGTCGACCGCGGCGAGCGCCGACATCGCGGCGCGCACCCCGTCGTGCCCGTGGTGGCGGCGCACCGGCTCTAGTGATCGAGGCGGATCGGGAAGCCGCAATTCGGCTGTCTCGGTGAACAACTCGATGACGTCGTCGAAGCGACGGTCGTCGACGGCCGATGCGTACAGGTGCACCAGGTCTGCCAGCGCCAGCCGGTCGTTCGCATTGAGGTTCATGGGACCAGCGCCAGCCGTTGCGCGCAGGCCGACAAGGCGTCGCAGGCTTCGTCGAGGTCCTTGGTCGGCGGCATCGCCAGCACAACGCGATCGGCACCCATCGCCGCCAACTTCTCCGCGCGGTCTTGGTCGACCTTGGTCACCAGATGCCCCAGTGACAGTTCCAGCGCATCGGGATCGCGCCCGCAGTTGATCGCCTCGGCACGCATGAGGGACACGAGGTCGGCCAGTTCGGCACCGGCAACACCGAGCGGCTGAAGGCCGTCACCGAGTCGGCCGGCCCTGCGCGCAGCCGCCCTGCTGTGGCCGCCGATGTGAATTGGCATGGGGCCCACCGGCTTCGGATAACTCATGGCGTACTCGAAGTCGAAGAACTCGCCGTGGTGGCTGGCGCCATCGGGATGGTCGGCCCATAGCAGCCGCATGACCTCGAGCTGTTCGTCGGCGCGGCGACCCCGGCTGGAGAAGTCCGTGCCGCATGCCTCGATCTCTTCCTTCAGCCAGCCGGTTCCGACGCACAGTCGCAGCCTTCCGCGTGACAACGCATCGACGGTGGCCACCCGCTTGGCCAGCACCACCGGGTGGTGATTCGGGAGCACGACCACACCGGTGGCCAGGCCAAGCCGGTCGGTATGCGCGGCCAGAAAGGCAAGCAGGTCAAGGGGATCGGGCACCACGCAGTCCGCAGCCAGCTCGACCCGACCGGAGACGTCATACGGGTACACGCTCGAGTACTGCGTCATCAGCACCGAGTGTTCGACGGCGACGATCGACTCGAAGCCGCACGCTTCAACGTGTCTGGCGAACGTGGACATCCACTCCGGATCGGCGGTGACCCCCGCCCCGACGGGGGCTACGACAGCGAACTTCACGGCATCCCCCGGTTGCTGCGCCGAATCTCTTCCCAGCACTGGATCCGGGTCTTACCGGTCTGCTGCATACACACCCGCACCGGCGACTCGTCCTCCGTCGGCAGCGGGGTATCCGTCGGTTCGGTCGTCATTGTCGGGCTCTGGATATCACCGGCCTGCAACGACCACACGGTGACACCGCTCGGTTGCAGGGTCGAACAGTACGCGGTGGCGCCCTCTGCGGTTGTTCCCGTGCTGCCTGCGGGGGTGCAGTTCGCGCCGATCACCACGGTGGGCGGTGGCTGCACCGGTTCCGGCGGCGGGGGCAACGGGGTGAACGTCGGGCTGGTGACGGTCGGTGACTTGGTCGTCACCGTGGACGACTCAGGCCGATCTGCGCGGCGAAATTCATTGAGCGCCACAGTGATCGCGGCGACCAGCAACACCGCGAGGATCACCGGGACCACGACGCTTGCCCGCAACAGGGATCGCTTCGGGGGCGCCGCTGCCGGGGCCTCCTCGAGTCGGTGGGCCAACGCACGGGCGAAGTCGGCGCATCGTTCGAAACGATCGTTGGGATCCTTGGCCAGCGCCTTGGCCAACACCGGGTCCAGCGCCGACAATTCGGGGCGCTGCGGCCCGATCGCCGGCGGCGACGCGGACAGATGCTGACTGATGACGACCGCAGGGTTGGAATTCACGAACGGCGGGGCACCGGTCAGCAGGTGAAAGGCCGTGGCCGCCAACGCGTATTGGTCCGCCCGCCCGTCCAGCTGCCCACCCATCAACTGTTCGGGGGCGGCATAGGACACCGTGCCGACCGTCATGTTGGTTTCGGTCAAGCCGCTGATGTCATTCGCCCAGCGCGCGATGCCGAAGTCCGCCAACAAAATTCGCTGATCGCCGGACTCCGGGTGGGAGAGCAGAATGTTGGCGGGCTTGACGTCGCGATGTAGCAGGCCGCGCTCATGCGCATAGTCCAGCGCCTCGGCGACAGCGGTGACGATGTCGAGGACCTCGGCCTTTCCCATCCCGTTGGAATGGCGCTCGCGCAGCAGCCTGCCCGCGTCCGTGCCGTCCACGTAGTCCATCGAGATCCAGAGCTGACCTTCGAAGTCGCCGCGGTCGTGCACGCCGACGATGTGCGGATGCCACAGCGTGGCCGCGATGTCGGCCTCGCGGTTGAACCGTTGCCGGTACTCCCGGTCTGCGGACACCGCTGCAGGCAGCACCTTGAGCGCGTCGCGGCGGGGCAGCCGCGGGTGCTGAGCCAGATAGACCTCGCCCATGCCGCCGGAGCCGAGCTTGCGGACGATGGTGTAGCCGGCGAACGTCGCACCTTCGGCCAGCGGCATGGGCGAATAGTACAGACGCAGCTAGAGATCGAGCGTGAGATGCGAGCCCTCGGCCGCGCGTGAGATGCAGATCAGCATCATGCCGCTGTCGCGTTCGGGATCGGTCAGCAAGGTGTCGCGGTGATCGACGCTACCGTTCAGCACTTTTGTGCGGCAGGTACCGCAGAAACCCTGCTGGCAGGAGTACGACGCATGGACCTTCGCCCGATTCAGCGCCGAAAGCAGCGTCTCGTCGGCGCCGACCCGCACCGTCTCACCCGTCGAGGCGACCGAGACCGAGAACTCGCTGCCGTCGACCACCGGCGGCGCGGCGAACCGTTCGAAGTGCAGCTCGACGTCATCGCGGCCGACGAGCGCTGCGCGGATCGCGGTCAACATCGGCGCCGGCCCGCACGCGTAGACGGCGGTGCCCTCGTGGCAGTCGCCGAGCAGGTCCTCGGCCGTGGGGATGCCGCCGGCGTCATCCGTCCGGATCGCGACCCGGTCGCCGTAGCCGCTGACTTCGTCGACGAACGGCAGGCTGTCGCGGCTTCGCCCGACGTAGACCATCGACCAGTCGACGCCCCGGCACTGCGCCAGAGCCAGCATCGGCAGGATCGGCGTTATCCCGATGCCGCCTGCGATGAAGCGGAATCGCCGCGCCGGCGACCCGTAGCCGGGCACCGTGAGCGGGAACGCGTTGCGCGGCCCGTGCGTCGTGACCGTCGCGCCGACGCCGAGGTCATGCATCTCGATGGAGCCGCCGCCGCCGTCCGGAATCCGCCGCACCGCGATGCGATAGGAGTCCCGCGCGTCCGGGTCTCCGCACAGCGAGTACTGCCGCACCAGTCCGCTTGCCAGGTGAATGTCGATGTGCGCGCCCGGATGCCACCGGGGTAGGTCGCGGCCGGTCAGCGTCAGCGCGATGACGTCCTGGTCGTGGGCGACGACTCGTCGATCGGCAACCGACAGTGCGATGGTGCGGTCGGTATGGCCCAGCGTCCCCACTCGCCTGGTGGCGGCCGCAACCGCATCCATTCCCGAGATCACCGCGCCCGCAAAACCGATCAGCACGTCACGGCGGCCCGGCCGGAACGGGTTCTGCGGCAGCTGGCGGTATCGCGCCCGCAGCCCCATCAAAGGTGTGCCGCGCGGGCGGCCGGCGAGGTGGCCAGATAGGCCACGGCCTGGGCGGTGGAGCCCATGTGTTCTGGCGAGTAGTTGCGCCTGAAGTAGGTCAGCGTGTTGCGACCGAACAGCGAATGGAACTCGGGCAACAAGCCGAGCTTGGAGTCCTGCATCCGAAGGCGCTGCATCTTCCACCACCCGATGTCGGTTGTCGGGTCCGTCTTGAGCAGGTACCAGGTGCCTCGCTGGAAGAAGGCGAAGATCGCGGTGGCCGCCAACGTCATGGCCCTGATCCGGTCGGGGTAGCTGTTGTGGAAGTAGACCGCGACATCGTGTGCGACGCATCGGTGTTCGACTTCCTCGCTGCCGTGCCAGCGGAACAGGTCGACGATTGTCGGGTCGGCGCCGTACTTGTCCCAGGTGGAGTTGAGCGCGAAATCACCAAGCACCGCCGTGTAGTGCTCGATCGCCGCGATCAGCCACAGCCGCTCGCAGAGGTTGTTCAGCTGCCGCTTGGGATCTGTGGAAGTGGTTGGCGCCAACACCTTTTCGAACATGTAGTCCGTCAGTTCCAGCATCGGCGCCGGGTCGATGCCGTTGCCTACCAGGAAGTCTCCGATGACGTCGTCGTGTGCGGCAGCGTGCATGGCCTCCTGGCCGATGAATCCGCGCATGTCGTCGGCGAGCTTGGGATCCTTCACCAGCGGCAGCGCCTCGTTGAAGGTCTTGACGAACCAGTGCTCGGCAGCGGGCAGCACGACGTTGAACAGGTTGATCATCGTCGAGGCCACGGGGTGGCCCGGAATCCACTCCAGTGGGATACCGGACAGGTCGAAGTGCACCTTGCGGGCCTGGATCTGTACCGGGCCCGGATCGATTTCCTCGTCGAAACGATGCGGTCGCAGCATGGGAGGAGTTTAGCGAAGTATGTGGGAACGCGGGTACCGGCTTGCCCGCGGTGAGGGTTGGGTATACGTCTGCGTCATGGCGGGGATTACTGACGTACTCGAATGGGCCAGGCAGCAGGTGTCGTCGCGCGTTCCGAAGGCCGACATGGATCAACGCGACCCGGACTACATCCGCGAGCAGTTGCCGGGGTTGTGGCTGCTGGCCTCGCTGTACTTTCGTGCCGACGTCCGCGGCCTGGAGCGCATCCCGAAAGAGGGGCCCGTCCTGTTGGTCGGCAACCACAGCGGAGGCAATCTACCGCCCGATACGTTCGTGTTCACGCTCGCGTTCTGCTCGTACTTCGGCGTCGAGCGACCGTTTTACCAACTCGCGCACAACCTCGTCGTGTCAATGCCGGGACTGGGATCGCTGCGCAAGTTCGGCACTGTGGCCGCCAACCACGAAAACGCCCGTCTGGCATTGGAATCCGGTGCGGCGCTGCTGGTGTATCCGGGCGGGGACTACGAGGTGTTCCGGCCCTCGTGGGAGCGGCACAAGGTCGACTTCGGCGGCCGCAAGGGCTACGTGAAGCTCGCTCGCGAGGCAGGCGTGCCGATCGTGCCGATCGCAAGCGTCGGTGGCCAGGAGGCGGCCCTGTTCCTGGACCGCGGGCAGTGGTTGGCCAAGGTGTTGATGGTCGACAAATTGGCGCGGCTGAAGAGCGTGCCCATCCTGTTGGCGCCGCCGTGGGGTCTCGCCGTAAGCGACATGGTGCCGCGATTGCCGCTGCCGACGAAGATCGCGATCGAGGTCCAAGACCCGATCGAAGTCGACGCCGACGACGACGTCGTGCACAAGCAGGTACTCGAGAGCCTGCAGGCCGGCGTGGACCGGCTGGCCGCCGAACGTCGATTCCCGGTGCTCGGCTGATGCGGGTCCAACGGCACTGCGTCATCAACGCCGACCGCGACACGGTGTGGAAGGCGGTCAGCGATCCCGACTGCTATCCGGAGTTCATGGCCAGCCTGGAACGCTGGGAGCCCGCGGCCGACGGACCGGCCGGAAAGGGCGCCCGCTACACCGTGCACTGGAAGATCGGCTCGGTGCCGATCGGTGGTGTCGTGGAGGTCTCCGAGTTCGACCAGGCCCATGACCTGGCGTGGATCGGCGTGTCAGGCGTTTCGCTGCGCGGCCGGTTCCGGATCCGGGACGCCGGCAACGGCCACACCAAGGTCATCTTTCGGCTGGCCTACGAATCGGCGGGCAATCTGCTCGGCATCATCGCCGATCGGGTTGCCGCGCGTCAGGTCGGTCGGAACATGACCGAGACGCTGAAAAACCTGAAAACGATGGTCGAGCCCTAGCCAGGCGGGATCGGAGTACCCGCGCCCGGCGCGCCCTGAATCGGCACCACCGGGGTCGGGGTCACGGTGGTGACGCCGTTCGCGCCGACGGTCGGGCCACCCGAGGGGCCCATCGCCGCGAGCTCATCGGCTGCCTTCTGGCTGCAGTCCAGCGACAGCAGCATCCGGCCGCCCGAGGTCATCTTCTGCTGATCGACCAGGCACTGCGCCTGCGGCAGCACGCTGCCGAACGAGCCGCCGAAGTACGCCTTCACGCCTTGGCTCTTCAGGATCTGCAATGCCTTGTTGTACGGCTCGCCGACCACGTTGTACGAGCTCATGTCCTGTCCCGGCTGCGAAAGGGCGACGCCTGCGCCGATCAGAGCGGCCGAGCCGGCGACGACGAGGCCACCGCTGAGCACAACGATCTTCTTCACGTGAACTCTCCCTAAGTCGGTGCGGTGCGAACATATCGCAGCGGTGACAAATGTGAAACCGGTGACGAGGGGCCCGGCGTTACACCGGCGGGTGCACGACCTGTTTCATCGCATCGGCGAGTGCGGCCGCCCGCGGGTCGGTGAACACGTCTTCTAGCAGCAGTTTCCGGCCGTCGGGCCCCCTCAGCGGCACCCGCCAATTCGGGTATTCGTCCGTGGTCCCCGGCTGGTTCTGGGTGCGCAGCTCACCGACCGCGTCCGCGAGCGACAACGCAAGCAGCTTGGACGGCGTGCGGCCCAGATAACGGTGCAGTGCGAGCACGATGTCGTCGGTGCTCGGGTCGTCGCCGAGCAGGCCCACCCGGCGCAGCTCGGCCAGCCAGCCCGCCTGTTGGGCCTGGTCAGCGGCCAATTCTTCGCTGGCTGGGCGGGTCAGCAGGTTGAGCTTTTCGCGCAGCCGGACGTGCTCACCGGCCAGGTAGCCCGCCGTCGGCGGCAGATCGTGCGTGGTCACCGCCGACAGGCAGTACTCCCGCCACTTCTCCGCGGGCAGCGGGCCGCCGTCACCGTCACGGTCGGCCTCGAACCACAGAATCGACGTGCCGAACAACCCGCGGTCGCGGAGGTAGTCGCGCACCCAGGGCTCGACGGTGCCGAGATCCTCGCCGACCACGACCGCGCCTGCCCGGTGCGCCTCGAGCGCGACGACGCCGATCATCGCGTCGTGGTCATAGCGCACGTAGGTGCCGTCGGTCGGCGGGGCACCCTTCGGAATCCACCAGAGCCGGAACAGGCCGATGATGTGGTCGATGCGAACGCCGCCTGCATGCCGCAGCACCGCGTTGACCATGGCGCGCAACGGCGCGTAGGCCGCATCGACGAGCCGATCGGGCCGCCACGGTGGCTGCGACCAGTCCTGGCCGAGCTGGTTGAACTCGTCGGGAGGCGCGCCCGCGGTGACGCCGAGCGCGAGCACGTCCTGGAGCGCCCAGGCATCAGCGCCGTTGGGATCGACCCCGACCGCGAGGTCGTGCATGATCCCGAGGTTCATGCCCGCCTGCACGGCCGTGGCCTGCGCGGCGGTGAGCTGGTCGTCGAGTTGCCACTGCAACCACCGATGGAAGTCGACAGTCTTGGCGTGCTTGCGTGCGTACCGTGCGACCGCGGGGTCGGCCGGGTGCTGCAATTCCTCTGGCCATTGATGCCAGTCGTTGCCGTACTGCTCGGCGAGCGCACACCAGGTGGCGAAGTCGTCGAGGCTGCGACCCTCTCGGCTGCGAAAGGCGGCGTAGGCCAGCTCCCGTCCCGCCGATCGTTCGACGGCGTGCACGCTCTCCAATGCCGTGCGTTTCGCCTGCCACGCCGCGTCGCGGTCGATCCGCTTGGATTTGTCGGCGAGGGCCTGGATCTCCTTGTGAGTCTTGCGGATGGTGCCGCGAGGGCGGACGTTGACGAATTCCGGGATCGCCTCAGGGCGCAGGTACAGCGGGTTGATGAACCGGCGCGACGTCGGCAGATACGGCGACGGTTCCATCGGTGGGGTAGGGGCCGCCGCATGCAGCGGGTTGACGAGAATGAATCCCGCGCCGTGCAGGGCCGCCGACCACACGGCCAGGTCGGCCAGGTCGGTCAAATCGCCGGTGCCCCAAGATTGTCCGGAATGCACGCTGTAGAGCTGAGTGGCCAGCCCCCATGCCCGGTTCGAGCCGAGTCTGGCGGGCAGCTCGAGCGACGAGGGGGAGACGATGACAAGCGTGCTGGTGTCGGACGAGCCCACCTGAAGATGCAGTTCGTGATAGCCGAGCGGCAGGTCGCCCGGCAATTCGAACGTGGCCTCGCCGACCAGTCGGTCATCGAAATCAAAAGGGGGTCTGTTGTTTTCGAGTTGACGCAGCCCGGTACGGACGCTGCCGTCCTCCAGCCGCAGCCACAGCCCGACGGGATCTCCGTGCGTGACGTGTACCCAGAACGACGACGGGACGCCGGAGCGTCCGACGATCGTCGGCGGCAGTGGGCGTGCCCAATAGTCGCGGTCGTATGCGGCGAGCGCGGCGATGCGCTCGTCTTCGGTGGCGGCGGGCACCCCGAGGGCGTCGAGCACGGCGATCAGCGTGGAGTCGGTGACGCCGGCTTGCCTGCCGGTCCAGTCGACATATTCGGTTGCGACGCCGTACAGGCGCGCCAACTCGACCAGCGAGCCGGGCAGGTCAGTCATGCCGCCCATCTTGCCCCGTGCTAGTCGACATCGCGGACCAACAGGTCATCCCAGGTGTCTCGCCGCACCACCAGGCGAGGTTTCCCGTTGCGGGCGAAGACAACCGGGACGCGGCGGGCGCCGTTGTACTGATTGGACATCGTGTAGCAGTAGGCACCGGTGACCGGCACCGCGAGCAGGTCGCCGATCGCGGGCCGTTGCAGCGGGACACCGTCGACGAGCTGATCGCCGGATTCGCAGTGCCTGCCGACCACGCTGACCATTTCGCCGCCGCCCACCCGATTGACGATCGTCGCTTCGAACCGCTGCCCGGTCAGCGACACCTCGAGGTTGTCGCCCATGCCGCCGTCGACCGCCACATGGGTCACTACACCGCGCTTGATCGTCGTGATGCGATACACCGTGCATGCGCTGTTGGCGACCATGCTGCGGCCCGGCTCGACGATGATGCGCGCACCGGCGGGCAGCAGCGCCTCGGCCTGGGTCACCATGGCGTCGGCGTAGTCGTCGAGGCTCGGCGGATGCTCGTCGTAGGTGTAGCGGACGCCGAGGCCTCCTCCTAGGTCGTAGACGTCGAAGGTGCCGAGCTTGGCGATGGGCTCGACGGCCTGCGCGAGCTGTTCGACGTTTAGCAGTTGGGAGCCGACGTGGGTGTGCACGCCGTCGAGCCGCATCTTGGCGCTGCGTTCGATCCTGCCGATCGCATCGCGCGCGTCCTCGGGCAACAAGCCGAATTTCGAGCCCGCATGCCCCGTCGCCTGCGAGGCGTGGGTGGCGGCCTCGACGCCGGGGATGACCCGGACCAGACACGGTTGTTGATGTCCGGTCGGCACGATGCGTTCGAGCCGGTCGATGTCGTCGAAGTTGTCCACCACGACGAGCCCGACGCCGTGCTTGACCGCCAGCTCGAGTTCCTCGTCACTCTTGGCGTTGCCGTGCAGCACCAGCTTCCCGGGATCGGCGCCGGCCTTGAGCGCAGTCAGGATCTCGCCGCCGCCCGCGACGTCGAGGTGCAGGCCCTCTTCGACCATCACCCGCTGAGTTGCGGTGCACGGGAACGACTTTGACGCGAACGCCACGTCGCATCGAGACCACCTGCTGCGGAATGCGGCCAGATAGTCGCGGGCACGCTGACGCAGCGCGTCCTCCGAGACGACGATGGCCGGCGTGCCGAACTGCTCGGCCACCTCATCGAGACGGCACCCTCCGACGGTCAGCGTGCCGTCGCTGTCGAGACCGGTTCCTGGCGGGAAGAGGCCGAGAAGTTCGTCGGTGGTCACCTCGGTATGGACGGTCATCGGTCAAGCGTGCCACTGCTTGCACGAGCGTGAACCGGCTGCGAGAAAAGTCCGCGAAATCCGCGCTGGCTTCACATTCGGGGTCCTGCTATTGTCTGTCTGTAATGATCCCTACAGAGATTAAGCCAACCAAGAAACAGCTCCAGGGCGAGCAGTCCCGTGAGCTGATTCTCGACGCCACCGAGCGCCTGATGGCGACACACGGCTACGCCGCGACCTCGATCAGCGACATCCGCAAGGCGTGCGGGCTGCCGCCCAGCTCCATCTACTGGCACTTCGGGTCGAAGGAAGGCGTGCTCGCGGCCGTGATGCAGCGCGGCGCCGACCGGTTCTTCGCGGCGATCCCGACCACCGAAGACGTCCAAGCGCAGTTGGCCGTGGCGTCGAGGCTGCAAGCGCAGCACCCGGATTTTCTGCGGCTGTTCTACATGCTGTCGCTGGAACGCGGCAACGATCCCGCCGTCGCCTCAGTCATCCGTCGCGTACGCGACACCGCGATCAGCCAATTCCGCGACGCGATTGCCCAGTTGCTGCCTGCGGGAGTGCCGCCGTCGAAGGCCGATCGCGTCGTCAACGAGCTCACAGGCGTGGCGGTCGCGCTGTCGGACGGCATCTACTTCGCGGAGCACCTCGAACCCGACGGCACGGATGTCGAGCGGATGTACCGGCGACTGTTTCAGACCATCACCGCGCTGATTCCAATTCTCTTGGAGGAGAAATGAATACGAAGTCTGTCATCATCACGGGCGCCACGTCAGGACTCGGACTCGAGTGCGCGCGTGCGCTGTTGAGCAGCGACCCGTCGTGGCATGTCGTGCTTCCGGTTCGCGATGTCGGCCGCGGCGCAGCGGCGCTGGAGCAGCTGGGCCAGCCGCAGCGCTGCACTGTGATGCCGATGGATCTCGCGTCGTTGGCATCGGTGCGCGCCTTCGTCGACGACGTTCGCGCCTCGGCGCTTCCGCCGCTGCACGCGATCGTGTGCAACGCGGGTGTCCAGGTGGTGTCGGGCACCGAGCACACGCAGGACGGCGTTGAGATGACGTTCGGCGTCAACCACCTCGGCCATTTCGCGTTGGTGCAGGGTCTTCTCGACACGCTGACGCACCCGGCACGAATCCTGGTTGTCAGCAGCGGAACCCACGATCCGAGCAAGCGCACCGGCATGCCCGATCCGCGCTACACCTCGGCCGCCGACCTTGCGCATCCTGGCGAGTCGGCGGAGGAGAACGGACGTCGCCGCTACACCACGTCCAAACTGTGCAATGTGCTCTTCAGCTACGAACTCGACCGAAGGATCGGCGATGGTGTGACGGTCAACGCATTCGACCCCGGACTGATGCCAGGGTCGGGACTGGCCCGCGACTACTCACCGCTAGGGCGCCTGGCATGGCGCTATCTGTTTCCCGCGCTGCGGGTACTGCCGAATGTGAACAGCACCCGCACCTCCGGACGACATCTCGCCGCGCTGGTAAACGACACTCGATTCGACGGTGTCAGCGGTCAGTACTTCGAGGGGCAACGGCCCATCGAAACGTCGGCGGAGTCCTATGACCTCGATAAGGCGCGCGACCTGTGGGAGACCAGCGAGGCGCTGCTGACCAACGCGTACAAGTAATGTCGGCTTAGTGACGCAGGACGGGCGAGCGCGGGTCGCAGTCGCCGCCTTGTTCCTGACCAACGGGGCGATATTCGCCAACCTGCTGCCCCGCTATCCCGAGATCAAATCGGACCTGCACCTGTCCAACGCGGTGTATGGCGCAGCGATCGCGGCGTTCTCGGGCGGCGCACTGGTCGCCGGACTTGCCGCCGGGGCGCTGATCCGGCGTTTTCACTCGTCACGGGTCGCGGTGGTCGGCACCATCACCCTCTCAACATTCGTCGTCGTCGCCGGTCTGGCGACTTCGCCACTGACGCTCGCTGCCGCGTTGTTCATTGCGGGAGCAGCGGACGCAATCACCGACGTCGCGCAGAACGCACACGGCCTGCGGGTGCAACGCAACTACGGCCGCTCGATCATCAACTCGTTGCACGCGGTGTGGGCCGCCGGTGCGATCCTCGGCGGCCTGATGGGCGCAGGCGCGATTGCCATCCACATGCCGAGAACCACGCATCTGATGATCGCGGGCGTGGTGTTCAGTGCGGTGGCCGTCATCGCGTACCCGTATCTGCTGCGCGGGTCCGATCTTGACGACCATCCGACGGCGCACTCGGCAGGCGGGGGAGGCGCGGGCCTTGCCGTGTACGCGACGCTGGTTGCGCTCGTGGTGATCTCGATCGCGGACGCGACGGTTGAAGATGCTGGAAGTTCTTGGGCCACACTGTATTTGCGGGACAGTCTGGGCGCACCGGGAGCGGTGGCCGTGTTCGGCTACGTTGCGCTCGTCGGCTCCATGTTTCTTGGCAGGCTGGTGGGCGACCGGTTGGTGGACCGCTTCGGCGAGCGCGCCGTGGCGCGGGCAGGCGGGTTCGTCACTGCTGCCGGGATGGGCGCCGCGCTGGCATTTCCCAGCGTGCCCGGGACGATCGCGGGTTTCGGCGCAGCCGGCCTCGGCGTCGCGACATTGATACCGGCCGCCATGCACGGCGCCGACCAACTGCCGGGTATGCGGCCGGGCAGCGGGTTGACCGTGGTGACCTGGCTGATGCGAATCGGCTTCTTGGGCGCACCGTTGCTTGTCGGCGTGGTGGCCGACGCCACCAGCCTGCGCTTCGGTCTGCTGTCGGTTCCGGTCGCGGGCGTGATGGTGATCGCGTTGGCCGGTGCGCTCAGTGCACGGCGCCAGCCGTCTCGATTGTGAGCACGCCCGCCACGATGAACCCGATCCCGAGCACCATGATCCAGGTCAACGGTTCGGCGAAAAGAAATCGGGCGATGACGGCGACGAGGGCGACGCCGCACGCGGTCCACACGCCGTAAGCGATGCCGACCGGCATGCCCAGCGACAAGGTCACCCACAGTAGATAGAACGACGCCAGATAGCCGACGATCACCGGGACGATCCAGGCCCTCTTTCGGAAGCCGTCGGAGGCGCGCAACGACAGCGTGGCGAACACCTCGATCAGGATCGCCGCGATCAGCGCCCACCACATCATGATCTGTCCGCCGCACGCGAGCCGAACTCGACGAGCAGGACGCCTGCGATGATGAGCACGATGCCCACCGCGATCGGCCATGTGAATGGGTCACCGAAGATCGTCGCAGCGAGTATCGCCGTAGCCGCCGTGCCCGACGCACCCCAGATGCCGTACGCGACGCCGACCGGCATGCCCGCGCGCAACACCGCAGTCAGCAGGATGAAGGAGCCGACGTATCCGGCCACCACGACCGCAAGCCACGCCGAATGGTCTTGGGATGCACGCAAAGACAGTGTGGCCGCGACCTCGACCGCAATGGCCGCGATCAGCAGCACCCACTTCCGCACCCGACCAACCTAGCTCAGGCCTTTTGCTCGCTGGTTCGCTCGGCCCTCTGCACCATCGGCGTCAGCACGTCGTGTGCGAACTGCCGCAGTTCGCGGTCGTCGCCGAAGTTCGGGTCGGCCGGTGGCATCGAGATGTAGGTGAGGAACAGCCTGGCGAAAACGTCGGCCACCCACCGCACCTGCTGCGTCGGGTGGCCGGGCGCCTCGCCGTGAATGTAGTTGGCGATGAACGCCGATCCGAGCTTGAGCAGCTCGACGGAGTCGGCGACCGGGGCGGGCTCGAGCTGTCCGGCCCGGCGCAGAATCGGATGCTCTCGGGCGAATGTGACCGCGGCGATGAAGGCCTCGGCAACGCCTTCATGCGGGTCCTCGACGGCGTCGATCGCGTCGGCGACCGCTTTGAGGAACCGCTGCGTCTCGCGGCGCACCACCGCCTCGACCAGGTCGTCGCGGCGCGGATAGCGCCGGTAGGCCGTCATCCGCGAGACGCCAGCGCGGCGAACCACGTCTTCGACGGTAATACGTTGCAGCCCAATGGCTGCCGCTTCTGCAAGCGCGGCGTCCAGGATTCGCTGGCTGGTGCGGTCGGCCGACTCGTCGACGCTGCCGCCGGTGGTCGCGCCGCCGACGATCTCAACCAGTTGGCCGTCGATCACCGCGCGGACACCCGGGCCGCCTGCGCCGCGCGCTCACGCGCCAGTTGCTCGTAGCGCGGTGTGCCGAACGCCCAGCGCAACCTGCGGGCGTCCAGCTGCAATGCGGGGTCGATCAGCGCACGGGTCACGGGCGGGGGACGGTCGAAGCCGATGAGTTCGCGCGCCCACTCGGGGGCACGGCTCATGCCCGCGTAGATCGCGAAGCGGTGCAGCTGGCGGTCGACGGGTCCCGGCAGGCTCGGGAAGAACGGCGACGTCATGAGGAAGTCGATGAACTCCCGCGTCTGGGCGTTCACACTCAGCCGCGGTCGCATGGCCTCGACGTAGTCGTCCAGTTCCGCGGCGCTCGTCGGCACCCACTCGGCTCCGCCCATCCGGCCGATGACCGCCTGCTCGGCCAGATAGCGATCGCGTTCCCGTTGTGACAGTGGCCTTTTCGTGTGTTCGAAAGCGCGCATGATCATCCAGGGAATGCACGTGTGCACCCACGCGATCAACTCTGGATCGAGTGCGCGATACGGCACGCCATCGGGACGGGTGCCCTTGACGTACGAATGCACGCCCCTGACGTGTTCGATGAGCCGCGTCGCCGCCTCGGTGTTACCGAACGTCGTGGTCAGCACATAGCCGAGCGTGGCGCGGGCCCGCTGGAACGGGTCCTGGCGGTAGTTCGACAGATCCTGCACACCCGCGACCACCGACGGATGCAGGATCTCGAGCACGATCGCCGGAAGGCCGGCCTGGGAAACGGCTGCCAGATCGGCGTTGATCTGCCACGAAATGCTGTCGGGTCCGAGCAGTCCGGGATCGCCTGGCGGCCCTCCGTAGACCGTTGGATCGTCGTGACGTCCGGCACCTTTCTCGAACTCGGCGACGATGCGGCGGCGCAGCCCGTCCATCAGGCCTCCCCTTTGGATGGAATGTTACAAATTCTGTCTCAGTTATACCACGACACGCGTGACCCGATCTTGCGGCCACCTGACCTACCCATCGCTAACCTCTGTTGAATGAGCACCGTTGTGGAGACCGGCTATGGCCCCCTCCGCGGCGTTGACGACGGGCGCGTAACGGCGTGGAAAGGCGTGCGCTATGCCGCCCCGCCGATCGGCGACCTGCGGTGGCGGGCGCCGCAGCCGCCCGAGCCATGGCGCCAGGTGGCCGACGCCACCGCCTTCGGGCCGGTCTGTCCGCAACCGGTCGAGCCTCGGATCCCCATCGATCTGGGCGCACCGCAGGGCGACGACTGCCTGACGCTCAACATCTGGGCATCCTCGGATATCGCCGCGGGTGACCGCAGGCCGGTGATGGTGTGGATTCACGGCGGCGCCTACGTGCTTGGTTCGGCGAACCAGCCGCTGTACGACGGGCGGTTACTGGCAAGCGATGGCGACGTGGTGGTCGTCACCGTCAACTACCGGCTCGGTGCGTTCGGATTCCTCGACCTGTCGTCGTTCAGCACCCCGCAGCGCCGGTTCGACAGCAATGTGGGGCTGCGCGACGTGCTGTCGGCCCTGCAGTGGATTCGTGACAACATCGCCGCATTCGGCGGTGACCCCGACCGCGTCACGCTGTTCGGCGAGTCGGCGGGCGCGGGGATCATCACGACGTTGTTGACCAGCCCGACGGCCGAGGGATTGTTCGCGGGCGCGATCGCGCAGAGTTCTCCGGCCACCTCGGTGTACGACGCAAATCGGGGCCGCCGACTGGCTGACCAGTTCCTCACCAAGCTCGGTGTGGCGCCCGACGACGTCGACACGCTGCGGGATGCGCCGGTCGAGGCGCTGATCGCCGCGTCGCGGGCGTTGTTCAACGATGTGCCGCTGCAGAACCCGGGCAACCTGGCCTTCGTGCCGATCATCGACGATGACGTGGTGCCCGACAATCCGGTCAAGCTGGCGCGCGAAGGCAGGTCGCATCCGGTCCCGCTGATGATCGGCACGAACAAGCACGAGGCGGCGCTGTTCCGGTTCATGAAGTCGCCGCTGATGCCGATCACGCCCGAGGCGATCAACGCGATGTTCACCCAGATCGCCTCCGAGCAGCCGCATCTGGTGTTACCGACCGACGATCAACTGGGCACGGCTTATCCCGGTTTGCGTGGGAAGGCCAGGGGGATGGGCGTGGCGCGCGATGTCGGCTTCCGGATGCCGTCGGTGTGGCTGGCCGAGGGGCACAGTGCCGTCGCGCCCGTGTACCTCTACCGATTCGATTGGGCCACACCGATGTTGCGGCTGCTGCGGCTCAACGGTGCGCACGCCACCGAACTTCCGTTTGTGTGGGGCAACCTCGTGGCGGGCCCCAAGGACCCGACGTTCAGGCTGGGCGGGATGAAGACCGGCAAGGTGGTGTCGGCGCGGATACGGGCTCGTTGGCGAAACTTCGCTACGCAGGGCAAGCCTCTCGGGTTGGCTGGTGAGGCCGAATGGCTGCCGTACCAGGAGGCCGATCGGGCGTGCCTGGTGATCGATCGTCAGGATTCCGTCGTCAACGACGTCGACCTGCACATCCGGTCGGCGTGGGGAAGCGACGTGCTCACGTTCCGTTAGCGAACGCGCCAGTTAAACTCTCGGCGGAGGTGTCGTCGTGGACTTGGCAAAGGCATTCTCGGATGTGCTTCCGCCGCTGATGCATGACCCCGTGATGTACGCGGTGCCGTTCTTCCTGCTGCTGCTGATCATCGAGTGGGCCGCGGCGCGCAGGCTCGCGCATGAAGAGGGAGAGCGGCCGCCCTCCGGCGCGTACTACAAGCCCGACGCATGGGCCAGCGTCTGGATGGGCCTGGTGTCGGTCGGGACGAGCGGGCTGCTCAACGGGATCGCGCTGCTGCTGTATGCGGCGCTCTACGCCTACGTCGCGCCGTGGCACCTGCCCGCCAACCAGTGGTACACGTGGGTGATCGCGATCGTCGGGGTCGACTTCCTCTATTACTGGTATCACCGGACGGCCCATCGGGTGCGGATCTTCTGGGCCACCCATCAGGCGCATCACTCCAGCCAGTACTTCAACTTCGC